>NZ_JPQB01000015.1:0-421970 GCF_000740665.1 Vibrio sp. B183
GCAGGTGGATTTTTACTCTTCATCAAACCGGATTAAAAGCTTTGAGGCTTTGCCATTGCAGCGCTGGCTTTATTGCTAGCAACCTGGCTGCCTGCACCTTTAGATAGGTAGCGCTCTTCTCGGAAAGGTGCAGCAATCACAGTAATCTCTTTCATTTCTGTGGTTCCTGGTGCTTTCGCCATCGGAGCAGAGGCGTGGCCTTTAAATGCTGTCGGTACGATAATCTCAGAGCTTGTATTAACAGGGGCTGGTGCTGCTTCCGCTTCTACAATAGCAGCCGTGTCTGCAACTGGTTCTGGAGCAACTTGTGACTCAACCGCTTTAGGTGCAGGTGTCTTCACAGGTGTGGCTTCAACCGTAGCAGCTTGCTCAACAACTTTCGGCTCTTCAATCACTGGCTCTTGGCGACGTACGATAACTTTGCCCATTGCCATTTCAGGGCAAGCAAACCCACCAAGTGCTTGAGTAGCCACTTCTGGTGTTGCAGCCTGTTCAGCTTTTGCTTTGTGCTTCGGTTCTGGTTTAGAGATACCGTAGCTTGGCATGACTTTACCCATTGCCATCTCCGGTGAAGCAACACCACCTTTGCGTAAGCGGAATGGGTTAGGGCGACGATCGCGACCACGACGACGACGTTGGCCACTTGCACGTAGATGACGTGGAGAACGGCGGTTACGACGTTGTTTAGGTTGTTGTGCATCTTCTGCTGCGACTTCTTCAGTCGATTGCTCGATAGCTTCTGCTACAGCTTCAGCTTTAACCTGTTTTACTTCTTCAACCGCTTCAGCTTTCGCTTTCTGGTCTTTAACTCGAACCTGCTTGCTCAGTTTACGACGCTGACGGCGTTCTTTTACCTTGGTCGTTTTCTCTTCTGCACGGTTCGGTTTATCGTCTTTTTGCGCTTCAGCCGCGAGCTTCAAACCTTCCTCAGCAACCTTGCTCGCTTTCGCGTCGTCTCGCTGCTTGTTACGGCGATCCTGCTTAGGCTTGCGATTTTGTTGCTTACGTTCGTTCGAAGCTGCTTTGTTTTCATTGGCAGCTTCATCACGTTCGCGTTGAGGTTTATTGCGTTTGTTATCGCGTTTATCTTCACGATTCTCGTTACGATTGTCACGAGAATTGCGACGGCGTTGGTCGTTGCGATTACGGCGGTTGCGGTTGTTACGCTGACCGTCTTTCTTCGCTGATTTTTCTTGTTTCTCTTCAGTCTGTTCTTTTTCTGGTTCAGAGCTGAATAGACTACCCAACGCTTTGAAGAATCGAGAGACTAGACCCGGTTTCTCTTCACGAGGTTCTGATTTTTTCTCTGGTGCTTTCTTTGTTGGCGGTTTTGGTGCTGGCGCAGACTGAGCTGGTGCGGCAAAACCTTTTAGTGCTGGTTCTTCAAGCTTCTTAGGTTTAACTTCAGGCTCTACAACCTCACGGCCTTCGGCTTCTTTCATAGACTCGAGCTTTTTAGGCAGCAAGTAAGACAGCAAATCAAACTCTTCGCCTTCACGAACTCGAATCACTTCGAAATGCGGCGTTTCCATATCTGAGTTAGGAACTACCGTGATCTTGACTTCCTGAATGCGTTCAATGTGGTTGATTGAACGACGCTTTTCGTTCAGAAGGTAAGACGCGATCGGGACAGGAACAACAGCCAGAACTTGAGCCGTGTTGTCCTTTAATGCTTCTTCTTCGATCAAACGAAGAACAGAAAGAGCAAGAGATTCATTATCACGAACCACACCTGTACCGCTACAGCGAGGACAGATATGATGGCTTGCTTCTGCTAGAGATGGGCTCAAGCGTTGGCGAGACATTTCTAGTAGGCCAAAGCGTGAAATACGACCAATCTGGACTCGAGCGCGATCAAGACGAACTGCGTCTCGCAGACGGTTCTCAACTTCACGTTGGTGACGCACTGGCGTCATATCAATGAAGTCAATAACGACCAAGCCGCCTAGATCACGTAGGCGAAGTTGACGTGCAATTTCGTCGGCCGCTTCAAGGTTGGTATTTAGTGCAGTTTCTTCGATATCGCCGCCTTTCGTTGCGCGAGCGGAGTTGATATCGATTGACGTTAGTGCTTCGGTTGGGTCAATAACGATTGAACCACCTGATGGCAAGCGCACTTCTCGCTGGAAAGCTGATTCAATCTGGCTTTCGATCTGGTAGTGACTAAATAGTGGAACTTCACCGTCATACTTTTTGACTCGATTGACGAAGTCTGGACGAACTAGTTGGATATGTTCTAGCGCACGTTCGTAGATGGTGTTGCTATCGATAAGAATTTCACCAATATCACGACGCAAATAATCGCGAATAGCTCGGACGATAACGTTACTTTCTTGGTGAATAAGCAGTGGAGCTGGGTTGGCATCAGAAGCTTGTTTGATGGCGCCCCAGTGATTAAGTAAGACGTTAAGATCCCACTCTAATTCTTCAGCGCTTTTGCCTACACCCGCTGTACGTACGATAAGACCCATACCTTTTGGTAGGTCTAACGTGTCCAGTGCAGCTTTCAGTTGAGTACGCTCATCTCCTTCGATACGACGAGAAATACCGCCAGCACGAGGGTTATTAGGCATCAGAACAAGGTAACTACCTGCAAGAGAAATGAATGTCGTTAGCGCAGCACCTTTGCTGCCACGTTCTTCTTTCTCAACCTGTACAATTACTTCCTGACCTTCAGTCAGCACTTCTTTAATGCTTGGACGACCTTGGTAAGTGTAACCTTCAGGGAAATATTCGCGGGCAATTTCTTTTAGAGGGAGGAATCCGTGTCGTTCGGCACCGTAGTCAACGAAGGCTGCTTCCAGGCTTGGTTCGATGCGAGTGATACGTCCTTTGTAGATATTTGCTTTTTTGGATTCGTGGCCTGGGCTTTCGATATCTAAATCATATAAGCGCTGACCATCAACCAAAGCAACACGCAACTCTTCTTTTTGAGTTGCGTTGATTAACATTCTTTTCATTGATAAATCTCGTTGTCATTCTATGTTTTCTTGCTGCCTTGATGTGTCTTTCACGGTGCCGGATCCCATGGCTTAAATTTGTGCAGCCTCCCGGCTGGAGGGATGCTCTTTGGGCACGTCAGTCTTACAAACAAGTTTGGCTTGTAAGCCGCAATGATGGCGGATAATACTCAACATGAAAGATTTATGAGTAGGGCAACAAGTTGTACTAATCCCGGAAATGTCTTACGCCGTGTGCTGCATTTTGGTAAATTAGCGGGCTACTCAATATCTTGCTCAAAAACGATTGGGTTTGATTAAAATGCAACCTAATCATTCATTGCAGGTGTGAACTATAGCAGTACCCATTAAACTCAGCAATCTGCTTTATTATAAAACGCTAAAAAACCCATTTTTAATTTTTGTAAGATTCTGTATTTAAAGGCTTTGTGTGATAGTTTCTGAGAATTGTAAATATGTTGATGGATTTTTATCCGTAGCTGAACAGAAATTCATTCTTAGAGAGCGATTTACCAGATTGTTGCCTAGAAAACGTGAACTTACGCAAGTTAGAATGGTAGAATATCGAAATGAGCGAAATTAGAACAAAAGTCCAATTTGTCGATATCGACGAAGATATGGCTGGCCAGCGTATCGATAATTTTTTACGCAACCAACTGAAAAGTATTCCTAAAAGCATGGTTTATCGTATCTTGCGTAAGGGAGAAGTACGCGTAAACAAAAAACGAATCAAAGCCGAATATAAATTGAAAGCGGGAGATTTGGTTAGAATTCCTCCAGTTACGATTGAAGAGAAGCAAGACGAAGTTGCGCCGAGCACCAAGCTGAATAAAGTTGCTGAACTGGAACATATGATCATCCATGAAGATGAACATATGCTTATCCTCAATAAACCTTCGGGTACGGCAGTTCACGGAGGAAGTGGGCTTAAATTTGGTGCTATTGAAGCTTTACGGGCACTGAGACCGCAAGCTCGTTTTCTAGAGTTAGTGCATCGTATTGATCGTGATACTTCGGGAATTCTTTTGGTTGCGAAAAAGCGTTCAGCGCTGCGTCATCTGCAAGCTCAGTTTCGTGAGAAAACCGTGCAGAAATACTATTTCGCATTGGTGATGGGGCAGTGGAAGAGTAGTTGCAAGGTCGTAAACGCACCACTATTGAAAAATGAAGTGAACAGTATCGTTCGCGTCAACCCACAGGGTAAGCCTTCTGAGACCCGTTTTAAGATTATTGAAAAGTTTGCTGAGGCCACTTTGATTCAGGCGAGCCCAATAACGGGGCGTACGCATCAAATTCGTGTCCATACTCAGTATACTGGTCATCCAATTGCTTGGGATGACCGTTATGGTGATCGACGTTTTGATGCCTACACAGGAAAAGTTGGGTTAGACCGACTGTTTCTTCATGCCGCTAATATTAAATTTAAACACCCATCCAATGACGAGTGGATGGAAGTGAGTGCACCAATGGAAGCAAAGTTGGAGAAGGCGCTAGCGAGTTTACGTAAGCTGTAAGAGCAGTGAACTCTCTCACTCGAAGACTAGAGTTGTTTGCTTCGATTAAGAAGGCCAACTCTAGTTATTCCGTTTTTACAAGATTGAGAAACCTTGCGTTTCAAGCATATCAATTAAGTCAATCAGTGGTAGCCCAACCAAAGTATTGGGATCTTTCCCTTCTAACTTTTCAAATAGTGCGATACCCAACCCCTCACTTTTAAAACTGCCAGCGCAGTAATACGGCTCTTCTTTCTCTACATAGCGGCTGATCTGTTGTTGGGTTAGCCGGCGGAAATGAACAGTGAACGTATCCAGTTTGACATCTGTGATATTCGTCTCGGTGTTGTGAAGCGCAAGCCCGGTATAAAACTGGATGGCCTTACCGCTTTGGCGGCTTAATTGTTGGATAGCGTTTTCTCGATTCAGAGGTTTGCCAATGATTTTTCCATCAATCACACAGACTTGGTCGCTGCCGATGATAAGACTAGGCTGATTGGTATGGCATGATTCTGCTTTTTCCTTCGCAAGACGTTTCACTAGATCCTCAGGTCGCTCGTCAGAAAAAGGTGTTTCGTCACAGTCAGGTGAGGCGGTTTCAAAAGGGACCGATAGTTTATTGAGCAGTTGTTTTCTAAACGGTGAAGTCGATGCTAAAACAAGTTGGTATTGCGGCATTTTCCAGTACAATCTTTCAGGGAGTTAGCGATAGCTTAATAGATATTATGATGGTAATCCTAGCTCTTCTGATAAGAAGGAAAAAAACTGCAACTTTTTATCCTTTTTCTTTGACTCAAAACGAATTGGAAGATAGAATTCGCGCCCTATGCAAAAGGTAAAAATACCGCGAACGGTTGATCCGGCACGCGCTGCTCAGAAGCGACTTGACTATGATGGTATCATTCAGGTTAGTCTTTTTAAGCGTTTGTTCGAATCAGTTGAAGGCGTTAAACGCGACGCTCAAGTGTCATTGTCATTTGAGTTAGATGAACAGCGACTCGTTGTTATCTCTGGTAAAGCTAACATCGAAGTTGATTTAGAGTGTCAACGCTGTAATGAGGTTTTCGCACATGAGTGCGATGTCCAATTCACTTATACACCTTACAAGGGTGAAAAGACTGAAGAGGAAGCACCGGAAGAGTACGATTTGGTAGATCTGAACGAGTACGGTGAAATTGACCTGATACAGTTAGTTGAAGACGAGTTCATTCTAAACTTGCCTCAAATCGCAAAGCACGAAGAAGCGGATTGCAGCGTTAAATCAGACAATTTGGTATTTGGTGAAATTCCAGAAGAAATTGTGGAAGAAAAGCCGAATCCATTCGATGTTTTAAAAAACTTAAAGAAGTAATTCTTTAAGAATTAACATAGGAGTAGGGTCAATGGCCGTACAAAAGAGCAAGAAATCACGTTCAAAGCGTGGCATGCGTCGTTCACACGATGCCCTATCTACAGCTGCACTATCTGTAGACGCAACTTCAGGTGAAACTCACCTGCGCCACAACGTAACTGCTGAAGGTTACTACCGTGGTAAAAAGGTTATCAACAAGTAAGGTTGACCTTTGCCTAATATAACCGTTGCACTTGATGCAATGGGCGGGGATTTCGGTCCTCGCGTCACAGTGCCTGCCGCCGTGCAGGCACTGTCGCATTTCCCAGAGCTGAAAGTGATCCTCACAGGTGATCAGACCGCGATCACAACTCAATTATTGTCTCTTGGTTATCAGCCTGATGCTCGCCTGAGTATTCAGCATAGTGACCGAGTGATCTCAAACTCAGAAAAGCCTTCTCTCGCACTTCGAAACAGTAATGGCACCTCCATGGGGATGGCGATTGATGCTGTCGCTGAAGGTACTGCCGATGCCTGTGTCAGCGGTGGAAACACTGGTGCACTCATGGCTTTGTCACGTTTTCGGTTGAAATTATTACCAGGAATTGAACGTCCAGCATTAATTTCTGCCTTACCTACCGCTTCCGGTGGCAGAACTTGGATGCTTGATCTGGGCGCTAATGTGTCCAGTGATGCTGATTCATTGTTCCAATTTGCTGTGATGGGAAGTGCGTTAACTGAACAATACTTAGACCGACCTCCACGTATTGCGATTCTTAATATCGGTGCTGAAGAAATCAAAGGCAACGATCTCGTCAAACGCTGTGCTGAAATGTTGTCTCAGACGCAGTCCGTGAATTTTGTCGGCTATATTGAAGGTAATCAGTTACTCCACGATGCAGCGGATGTGGTGGTATGTGACGGTTTTGTTGGTAATGTTTGCCTCAAAGCATGTGAAGGTACAGCCCAGCTATTTATCGATAAGTTGAAATCGAGCATGATGGCCTCATCTATAAAGGGTTGGATTGCAAGAAAATTATTTTCTGGGTTATTTAATGAACTAAAAACATTGAACCCCGACCAGTATAACGGCGCAAGTTTGCTAGGATTGCGCGGCATTGTCATAAAAAGCCACGGAAGTGCTGATGTAGACGCGGTCATCAATGCCATTGGTGAAGCGTTACACGAGGTCAAACGACAAGTACCAAGCCGTATTAGCGATCGTTTGGAAGCGGTTTTACTCGAGAGGCATTATTAGTCTTCATGTATAGCAAAATTTTAGGTACTGGCAGCTACCTGCCATCTCAGGTGCGTTCAAACGCAGACTTGGAGAAAATGGTAGATACAAGTGATGAGTGGATTGTCACTCGCACAGGTATTAAAGAGCGTCGTATCGCAGCCGAGAATGAAACCGTCGCCGACATGGGATATATCGCTGCTCAAAACGCGATCGAAATGGCAGGCATCGATAAGAATGATATTGACCTGATCATCGTAGCGACCACCAGTAGCAGCCACACTTTCCCTTCTTCTGCTTGCCAAGTTCAAGCTAAGCTGGACATTAAAGGTTGCCCCGCATTTGATATTGCCGCTGCATGTTCAGGTTTTGTCTACGCACTTTCAGTTGCAGATCAGCATGTTAAAACAGGCATGTGTAAAAATGTGCTTGTAATCGGTTCAGATACTCTGTCTAAAACCTGTGACCCAACTGATCGTTCAACCATTATTCTGTTTGGTGATGGTGCAGGCGCTGTTGTTGTTGGTGCAAGTGAAGAGCCTGGGATTCTTTCAACGCATATCTACTCGGATGGCCGTTTTGGTGAGTTGCTAAGCCTTGAAGTTCCTGAGCGCGGCAAAGATGCTGACAAGTGGCTACACATGGCGGGTAACGAAGTCTTTAAGGTTGCTGTGACACAGCTATCAAAACTCGTTAAAGATACGCTGGCTGCCAACGATATGCATAAGTCTGAACTAGACTGGCTAGTGCCTCACCAAGCGAACTATCGCATTATTTCTGCAACAGCAAAGAAACTATCTATGTCGCTTGATCAAGTTGTCATTACACTAGACAGACATGGCAATACGTCTGCCGCTACTGTACCTACGGCACTTGATGAGGCTGTTCGTGACGGACGAATTAAACGCGGTCAGACGCTTCTACTAGAAGCATTTGGTGGCGGCTTTACCTGGGGCTCAGCACTGGTTAAGTTCTAATCCCAACCAAATTTAAAAGATTAAGATGCCTTTTTAGGCATCTTAATCTTTCTTACTTTGTTTTAAAGGAAAAGAAAATGAGCAATTTTGCTATCGTATTTCCAGGTCAGGGCTCACAAGCAGTCGGTATGCTTGCTGAACTTGGCGAACAGTATGAAGTAGTAAAAAACACTTTTTCGGAAGCATCTGAGGCGTTAGGTTACGACCTATGGGCGTTGGTTCAAAATGGCCCAGCTGAAGATCTCAACCAAACTTTCCGTACTCAGCCAGCACTGTTAGCATCCTCGGTGGCTATCTGGCGTGTTTGGCAAGAACTTGGCCTAGAACAGCCAGCAAACCTTGCGGGCCACAGTCTAGGTGAATATTCGGCATTAGTATGTGCTGGTGTGATTGACTTTAAAGAAGCAATCAAGCTGGTTGAGCTACGTGGTCAACTGATGCAAGAAGCTGTGCCAGCAGGCACTGGTGCTATGTTCGCGATCATCGGTCTAGATGACGAATCTATTGCTAAAGCATGTGAAGAAGCAGCTCAAGGTGAAGTGGTATCGCCTGTAAACTACAACTCACCAGGTCAGGTTGTGATTGCAGGTAGTAAAGACGCAGTCGAACGCGCAGGTGCTTTGTGTAAAGAAGCTGGCGCTAAGCGAGCTCTGCCGCTACCTGTTTCCGTACCTTCTCATTGTGCGTTGATGAAGCCAGCAGCCGACAAACTGGCTGTCGCTCTTGAAGAGATTGAATTCAATGCTCCTCAGTTGCCAGTGATCAATAACGTTGATGTTGTTGCTGAAACTGACCCTGCAAAAATTAAAAATGCACTTGTGCGCCAGCTATACAGCCCAGTCCGCTGGACTGAAAGTGTACAGCTAATGAGCGAGCAAGGTGTTGAAAAACTTCTTGAATTAGGCCCAGGTAAAGTTCTAACGGGTCTGACAAAACGTATTGTGAAGACACTAAGTGGCGCTGCAGTAAACGATGCTGCATCTCTAGAAGCCGCTAAGTAAACTTTTAAGGAATAACAATCATGATGAACCTAGAAGGCAAGATTGCACTGGTCACTGGCGCAAGCCGTGGTATTGGTCGTGCTATCGCTGAAATTCTTGTTGAACGTGGTGCGACGGTTATCGGCACTGCGACTTCAGAAAATGGTGCCGCTGCAATCAGTGAATACCTTGGTGAAAATGGTAAAGGTCTGGCACTAAACGTGACAGATATCGAATCAATTGAAGCAACTCTGAAAAACATTAACGATGAGTTTGGTGCAATCGACATTCTGGTAAACAATGCAGGTATTACGCGTGATAACTTACTTATGCGTATGAAAGACGATGAGTGGAATGACATCATCAACACTAACCTGACACCGATCTACCGCATGTCTAAAGCTGTACTTCGTGGCATGATGAAAAAGCGTGCAGGTCGTATCATCAACGTTGGTTCTGTTGTTGGTACTATGGGTAATGCAGGTCAAACTAACTACGCAGCAGCAAAAGCAGGTGTGATTGGTTTCACTAAATCTATGGCACGTGAAGTGGCTTCTCGTGGTGTAACTGTTAACACTGTTGCACCAGGATTTATCGAAACTGACATGACTAAGGCGCTAAATGACGAACAACGTGCAGCAACGTTAGCGAACGTTCCTGCTGGCCGCCTAGGTGACCCTCGTGAAATTGCATCAGCAGTAGCGTTCTTAGCTTCTCCAGAAGCTGCTTACATTACTGGTGAAACTCTGCATGTTAATGGTGGCATGTATATGGTTTAATGCCTAAGTTGGAACAAAACGGGCTATTTGCTGTCACAAAAATAGCCTATAGTTTGTGATAACTGGCATTGATATGCGCAACATTTGTGCATGATATAAGTCAAAAATGTATTGAATTTCGGTTAAAATCGCGAAAATTGTGGTTTGACCAGCAAGGACCCCCTTGCAACTTTCAATAGTTCGAATAAACTACGGAATCATCGCATTGAGCGAAATCTGTAAAGGAAAAGAAAAAATGAGCAACATCGAAGAACGCGTAAAGAAAATCATTGTTGAACAGCTAGGTGTGGACGAAGCAGAAGTTAAAAACGAAGCTTCTTTCGTTGACGATCTAGGTGCTGATTCTCTAGACACTGTTGAACTAGTAATGGCTCTAGAAGAAGAATTCGACACTGAGATTCCAGACGAAGAAGCTGAGAAGATCACTACTGTTCAAGCTGCTATCGACTACGTGAACAGCGCTCAGTAATATCTCTCCCAGGCGGCCTTCTGGCCGCCTGTGTTCTTTTAAACCCTTCTATACCTCTCATAGAATCATTTCAATCCCGGAGAATAAAATCGTGTCCAAGCGTCGTGTTGTTGTCACTGGCATGGGTATGTTGTCACCGGTAGGCAACAATGTAGAATCATCCTGGAAGGCCCTGCTAGCTGGTCAAAGTGGTATCGTTGATATCGAGCACTTTGATACTGAAAACTTCTCAACTCGTTTTGCAGGCCTAGTAAAAGATTTCGACTGCACAGAGTACATGTCTAAAAAAGATGCGCGTAAGATGGACTTGTTCATCCAGTACGGCATTGCTGCGGGTATTCAAGCCCTAGACGACTCTGGCTTACAAATTAATGAAGAAAACGCAGCACGCGTTGGTGTCGCTATTGGTTCAGGCATTGGTGGTCTAGACCTTATTGAAGCGGGCCATACTGCGCTTGTTGAAAAAGGCCCACGCAAAGTCAGCCCTTTCTTCGTACCATCAACCATCGTAAACATGGTTGCAGGTAACTTATCTATTATGCGTGGTCTTCGCGGTCCAAATATCGCGATTTCGACGGCGTGTACAACGGGTCTACATAACATCGGCCATGCTGCTCGTATGATTGCTTACGGTGATGCAGAAGCTATGGTCGCCGGTGGTGCTGAAAAAGCTTCAACTCCTCTAGGCATGGCTGGCTTTGGTGCAGCTAAAGCGTTGTCAACTCGTAACGACGAGCCTCAAAAAGCTTCTCGCCCATGGGACAAAGATCGTGATGGTTTTGTTCTTGGTGATGGCGCAGGTATCATTGTTCTTGAAGAATATGAGCATGCGAAAGCACGTGGCGCTAAAATCTATGCAGAGCTTGTTGGCTTTGGTATGTCGGGAGATGCTTTCCATATGACTTCACCTAGCGAAGATGGCTCAGGTGGTGCGTTGGCTATGGAAGCAGCAATGCGCGATGCAGGCATCACTGGTACACAAGTCGGCTATGTGAATGCACATGGCACGTCTACTCCGGCTGGCGATGTTGCTGAAGTGAAAGGCATCCGTCGTGCGCTAGGTGAAGAAGGTACTAAGCAAGTGAAAGTTTCTTCAACTAAGTCAATGACTGGTCACCTACTTGGCGCTGCTGGTTCTGTTGAAGCGATCGTGACCATCATGTCATTGGTTGATCAAATGGTTCCACCAACGATTAACCTAGATAATCGAGATGAAGGCCTTGACGATATTGACCTAGTACCACATAAGGCAAAACCTATCGATTCAGAGTACGCAATCTGTAACTCGTTTGGTTTTGGTGGTACTAACGGTTCTTTGGTTTTCAAAAAGATCTAAAGAGTCACAATCCAATTTGTGATAAAACGGCTTAATGCTTTGGCATTAAGCCGTTTTCTTTTATGTGGATATCAATTATGTACTTGGTAAATGGACACACCACAGACTCAATTTCCCTTTCTGATCGCTCATTTCAATATGGTGATGGTTGCTTTACGACCATGCTGGTTATCAAAGGTCGTATCCAACACTGGGATAAACATCAAGAGCGAATGCAATCCTGCCTGAACTTGCTCGGCATAACTCCTCCAAACTGGAGAGAGGTTGAGGGTTGGTTAGAAAAAGCGAGCATAGAGTCTACTCGTTCAGGGTTGAAGTTACACATTAGCCGAGGAGAGGGGGGACGTGGATATAGCCCTACTCAAGTGACCTTACCAAATGTTACTATTAGCGCCTTTAACTATCCGACTCATTATGAACAATGGCTAGCGGATGGTATTTGTTTAGGTGTGTGCCATAAGAGACTAGGGATTAATCCTTTACTCGCGGGTCATAAGCACAATAATCGCCTTGAGCAAATTTTGCTCAAGGCGGAAATGGATCAACAAGGCTTCCCCGACGGGATTGCATTAGATGTGAGTGGCCATGTGATTGAGACAACAATGGCGAATGTTTATTGGGTCAAACAGGGAGTCATCTATACCCCCGACCTGATGAACGCTGGTGTTGCAGGTGTTATGCGCCGCGTTATTGTAGAACGCTTATCGAGCTGTGGGCAAACGTTGTCTATTGGGCACTATACGTTTGAAGAGCTAAGTGATGCAGAAGAAGTTTTTATCTCAAATTCGATTCTTGGTGTCGCCCCAGTAAAAAGCATTGGCACACAGACCTTTTCAATAGGAACAATAACAAAAAAAATTCAGGAGATGGTTAACCCGTGATTAAGAGAATCACCTTATTTCTGGCACTTGTATTACTGATTACTGGTGCAGGATTTATTTATGTTACTAAACAAGTCGATGAGTATGTGACTCAGCCATTAAAGCTGCAAGAAGAACAGATTTATACGATTGAGACGGGTATGAGTTTCAACCGTTTACTGGCAGATTTGACAAACGATGAACTGATTGTTTCTAGCGATGTGGCAAGACTAGTGCGGCGATTCCACCCAGAACTGACGCAAGTAAAAGCAGGGACCTACCTTCTCACTCCCAGCATTAACCTTACACAAGCGCTAGAACTGTTCAAAACCGGTAAAGAGCATCAATTTGCAATTACCTTTGTGGAAGGTTCAACATTCGCCGAATGGCGAGCAGCATTAGAACAAGCCCCTTATCTAGAGCACAAAATATCTGGGCTCAGTGAAGCAGAGATCGCACAACAAATTGGCATCGAGAAAGCCAAGCTAGAAGGACTATTGCTCGCTGAGACTTATCATTACACGTTCGGTACCTCTGATCTCGATATCATCAAGCGCGCCGCAGATAAACTGCAAAAAATTCTTGATAAGCATTGGCAGCAAAGGCAAGAGAACTTGCCACTGAAGACGCCTTACGAAGCGCTGATCCTTGCTTCTATTATCGAAAAGGAGACGGCTGTTGGTGCAGAGCGTGAGCGTGTTGCAGGGGTGTTTGTAAACCGCCTTAATAAGCGTATGCGTCTACAGACTGACCCTACGGTTATCTATGGGATGGGAGATAAGTACGACGGCAACATACGTAAGAAAGATTTACGTACTCCAACCCCATATAATACGTATACGATTTTTGGTTTACCACCAACACCGATTGCGATGCCGGGGGAGGCGTCTATCGCCGCCGCGACAAACCCAGAAAACAGTAATTACTTGTACTTTGTGGCCAGCGGAACTGGCGGGCACGTTTTTTCTAAAACGCTGAGTGAACACAATCGCGCGGTACGCGCTTATCTAAGACAACTAAGAAGTAACAAATGACACAAGCGAAATTTATCGTAATTGAAGGCCTAGAAGGGGCAGGGAAAAGCACAGCAATTAATGCGGTGCTTGAGACTCTTAAACAGGCTGGTATTGAGCAGATAAAGAATACTCGTGAGCCGGGCGGAACAGCGTTAGCCGAGCAACTCAGAACTTTGGTCAAACAAGACCATGAAGGGGAAGAGTTGCAAGACATGACCGAATTACTCCTTATGTATGCAGCGCGGGTGCAGCTGGTTGAAAATGTGATTAAGCCAGCTTTAAACAACGGTACTTGGGTGGTGGGAGACCGACATGATATGTCTTCTCAAGCTTATCAGGGAGGCGGCCGTCAAATCTCCCAACACACCATGACAGCACTTAAGCAGACAACATTGGGTGACTTTAAACCAGATTTGACCATTTACCTTGATCTTGACCCGCGCATCGGTCTCGAACGCGCGAGAGGGCGAGGCGAGTTGGATCGAATTGAGAAAATGGATATGAGCTTTTTTGACCGCACCAGAGCGCGTTACTTGGAATTGGCTCAATGTGATTCGAGTGTTGTAGTGATCAATGCTGAGCAGACGATCGAATTAGTCGCGCAAGATATCAAGCAAGCGCTGCGTAGTTGGTTGGAACAATAACCATGAATTCTACCTACCCTTGGTTAACAGACATTTGGTGTGAATGGCAGGCAAGTCTGGAGTCAGATAGGTTTTCCAATGCAGCGCTACTGACAGCAGAAGAAGGGCTAGGCGTTGAGCAGCTAGTAGAGCGATTTAGTGAAGCTGCCATGTGTAGCAATTATGCCAGTGAAGCTTGCGGCTTTTGCCATAGCTGCCAGCTAATGAAGTCGCATAACCATCCTGATTATCACCTAGTGAAACCAGAGAAAGAAGGCAAAACTATTACGGTTGAGCAAATTCGTCAGTGTAACCGCCTAGCACAGGAGTCATCGCAGCTATCTGGACGTCGATTGTTTGTTATCGAGCCGGCTGAAGCGATGAATGACTCCGCTGCCAATGCGTTGTTGAAAACACTCGAAGAGCCCTCTAGCAGTTGTATGTTTTTACTGGTCAGTCATAAAGCACACCAGCTTTTGCCCACGATTACCAGTCGTTGCCAACATTGGCATGTAGTGACTCCGAGCTCAGAATTGCTTGCTCAATGGTTAAATGAGCAAGTTACTTCGACAATCCCTGCTTTTGCAGCACATATTAATGGCAATGCGCCACTGAAAACTCAAGCGTTTGTAGAGCAGGGGCAAATTGAAAAATATCAGCAGGTTGAAGAACAATTTCTTGAAGTGGCTCAGTTGAGAGGCGACAGCGTTAAGTTAGCAAAAGAATTGGCGACTTCACCCTCTGAGTATCTACAATGGATATGGTACTTGTTGACAGATGCTCAAAAGATTCACTTTGGCGTTCAGATGCCTTATTTCACTCCAGGCTCGAATGCTCTGTCGGCTAATCTTGGTTATCAATTGCTCTATACTCAGACAGCAAACCTAAGTCTGCTGCTTGAACAGTTACGTGAGCACACAGGTTTGAACAGCGAATTGCTTATCTTAGATTGGCTATTTAAATTTAATGAGGAATCATGTTTGTAGACTCTCATTGTCACTTAGACAAATTGGATTATCAGGATCTCCACTCTGGTATTGAAGATGTAGTTGCCAAAGCTCAAGCTGCTAACGTTTCTGAGCTACTGTCCGTTGGCGTTACGTTGGATTCTTTCCCTGGAATGATGGAGATGATCGAACCCTTCGACAACATATTTGCTTCATGCGGTGTTCACCCGCTGGATGTTGAGAGTGAGTTTGCCTTAGATCGATTACATGAATATGCCTCGCATCCCAGAGTTGTGGCGATAGGTGAAACGGGGCTGGATTACCACTATCAACCTGAGACTGCTGAGTTACAAAAGTTACGATTCCAACAGCAAGTTGAATTAGCAGTTAAACTGAATAAACCTTTGATCATCCACACGAGGAATGCTCGCCAAGATACGTTGGATATTCTACGTCGAGGTCAGGCAGATAAATGTGGTGGCGTGATTCATTGTTTCACTGAAGATCTTGCTTTTGCAGAAGCAGCGATGGAGCTTGGTTTTTATATCTCTATCTCTGGGATCGTCACTTTCAGGCAAGCTACTGAACTTAAAGAAGTGGTCAAAGCTCTGCCGCTTGAGAGACTATTGATTGAAACTGACTCACCATATCTCGCGCCTGTGCCACACCGAGGTAAACAGAACCAACCAGCATACGTGGTTGAGGTTGCCTCCTATATTGCCCAGTTAAAAAATACGTCATTGAGCGAAGTTGGGTTAAAAACCAGTGAAAACTTCCGAAATCTTTTTTTGAGGTAGAAAAAGAGTTTTGATTAAAAAAGGGGCGGAAGCTCCTTTTTTTGTGTCTGAAATCACTCTAGGTTACATAAATTCCCTTGTTTACTAAATATGTTGAAGCTGGGAGGCTGAAAGTATCAAATTGTAATTTTGTTACATAAAATAACAATTGGGTTTATTTTATTTACCCATCAAAATTAATCGGTGTTAATATTAATTTAATAAATATCAATTAGATAGGTTGTAAATATGGTCTCGATTTGCCGATTTTAGATTGTGATCTATCTATTAGTTTGAAACTAAATTCCGTAACCAGCTAGAAAGTTTGTTCACCATCAATATATATTTAGAGCCGGAAAATATACTACTAGATGTGGTTACATTTTTTCTGGGTGCTAACATTTAAGGCTACGGGGGTGTGCCGTTAGAGCCCAATAATTCTTATAACTTTTCAGGAGCATAAACATGTTTAAGAATCTTTTTGCTAACCTGCAAAAAGTGGGTAAAGCTCTGATGCTACCAGTATCGGTTTTACCTGTTGCAGGTATTCTACTCGGGGTAGGTGCTGCCGACCTGAGTTTCATTCCGGAAATTGTTTCCAACTTAATGGAGCAAGCGGGTGGCTCGGTATTTGGTCAGATGGCACTACTTTTCGCAGTAGGTGTTGCACTTGGCTTTACTAACAACGATGGTGTAGCAGGTCTGGCTGCAATCGTTGGTTACGGCATCATGACTGCGACGCTTGGCGTTATGGCTGGTGTTATGGGTGTTGAGAAAATCGACACTGGTGTTCTGGGCGGTATCCTTGTTGGTGGTGTTGCTGCATGGGCATTCAACCGTTTCTTCAAGATTCAGCTTCCAGAATACCTAGGCTTCTTCGCAGGTAAGCGCGCGGTGCCTATCATCACTGGTTTTGCTGCTATCGCATTGGGTATTGTTCTGTCTGTAGTATGGCCTCCAATTGGCGGTGCTATCGCTTCTTTCTCAGATTGGGCTGCACACCAGAACCCACAAGTTGCATTCGGTATCTACGGTATCGTCGAGCGTTCTCTAATCCCATTCGGCCTACACCACGTTTGGAACGTACCATTCTTCTTCGAAGCTGGTACTTGTGTGAATGCTGCTGGCGAAACACAAAATGGCGTTCTAACTTGTTACCTAGTTGCTGACGAAGCATCTCGTGCTGCAGGTAATGGCTTCGGTCAGCTTGCAGGTGGCTACATGTTCAAGATGTTCGGTCTACCAGCTGCTGCTATTGCTATCGCTCACTCTGCTAAGCCAGAGAACCGCGCGAAAGTAATGGGTATCATGGCGTCTGCTGCATTGACTTCATTCCTGACAGGTATCACAGAGCCAATCGAATTCTCATTCCTATTTGTTGCTCCTGTACTGTACGGTATCCACGCTCTACTAGCTGGTTCTGCATACGTTGTTGCAAACACTCTAGGTTTTGTACACGGTACTTCGTTCTCACACGGCCTAATCGATTTCATCGTACTATCTGGTAACGCACAGAAAATCGGTCTGATGGTGGGTGTCGGTTTGGTTTACGCGGCTATCTACTACGTAGTATTCCGCACTGTTATCAAAGCGATGGACCTTAAAACTCCTGGTCGTGAAGATGAATCTGAAGAAGCAGCCGCGACATCTGGTTCAGACATGGCAGGTGAGCTTGTTGCAGCATTCGGTGGCAAAGCAAACATCACTGGCCTAGACGCATGTATCACTCGTCTACGCGTTGCAGTAGCGGATACAGAGGCTGTTGATCAAGACAAACTGAAACAACTAGGCGCGGCTGGCGTAGTGGTTGTAGCAGGTGGTGTTCAGGCTATCTTTGGTACTAAGTCTGACAACCTAAAAACTGAAATGGATGAGTGGATCCGTAACCACGGCTAATACTCACTTACCCATTTAATTGATAGAGGAGGCCTAAGGGCCTCCTTTTGTTTTATTAGAACGTGACTCTCTGAAATCAAGCGCTGTTAGCGAATACGTTTGGTTGAATTTTATTGCATAGTGGAAGCGATAAAATACTCTGCTTTCTAACGACCTCCTTACCTTTCTATGACATTTTCTCATTGGACAACTGGAAAATTGCACGCTGTTTTATTTAAATCAAGAGCAGAGTGATGAAGAAAAGTACACTAGTTAAAAGCTTATTAGGTGTTGCGGCCGTCGCAGGGAGCGCAAGCGTCATTGCTGAAAGTTCAGAGTCCATGGATCTCTCGGTTGGAATGGCAGTAGACCAAGACTTAAGTGCAGTCATTGAATTGGATAATCAGTACCGTTTTACAGTAGGTAATGACGGAGCTGCATTCGACTACATACTAGCTCGTGGAGAGTTTGGTCAGGACGTACCTTTTACTTGGTATGTCGGTGCGGGTGCGTGGAGCGAATGGGACCATAAAGAGTTTGGGGCGCGTGTTCCCCTTGGTCTGAACTGGAACTTCAGCGAAGGCTGGAATATGTATGGTCAAATTCAACCAGAGTTAGATATGTATAGTGGCCCAGAATTACAGATTGGCGGAGCACTCGGCGTTAAATACACATTCTAGCTCTGACCAATCAAAAATGCCGACACTCAGTGTCGGCATTTTTATTTCAAGCAACAACAGCAATCACTGCTGCTGTTTGTTCATTGCTCGTTTAATACAGATAGCAGCGCCGCCCCAAGTTATTCCAAGGCCCAGTACCATCATAATAATCGCACCTGTTGTCATAATCAGGCCTCCTTACGACTTGTTGCGTTAATCAATACACCAATGACAAATAGAGCGGCAATCATTGCCCAACCAAGAGTTAGGTCGTAGCCACCGTAGCCTTCAGTGAATAGTGTTTGTAGTTTGGTTGCGAGAATAACTGCCAGCATAATTGGAGTGATGAAGCGCAGACAAACCACGAACCAAGCACCGATAGAAAAGTCAGAGATCTCATTGACGTATTCGCGTACATCACCAACTTTATTCAGTAGCCAAGCCATAAGAATAATCTCGACAAAACCACCCACCATGATGCCGACATTGTTCGCGAAGTGATCGACCAAATCTAGTAGTAGTAGGCCGCCATTGGTTGCAAATGCCATAGAAACGACAACACCAACACCAATAACAACGGTTGCTGCTTTCTTACGGCTCCACTTTAGTTTGTCGATAACGGCAGACGTCACGGCTTCCATGATGGAAATGTGTGAGCTTAGACCTGCAACAACTAGTGCGAAGAAGAAAAGTGGGCCTAGGATGTACGGCGCTGGCAGCAAGTTGATTGCAGCTGGCAGTGTAACAAATGCTAAACCAACGCCCGCTGATACGACTTCAGTCAGAGGCTTGCCTTGCTCTTGCGCCATATAGCCGAGGACTGAGAAGATCATGATGCCAGCTAGGATTGAGAAACCACAGTTAATCAAAACCGTCATGAAGGCGTTGTTAGTAATGTCTGACTTTTCAGGTAAGTAGCTTGAATAAGCCAGCATGATGGCGAAACCAATACTCAGAGTGAAGAAGATCTGACCATACGCGGCTGCCCAAACTTTCACATCCCAGATTTTGCTAAAGTCAGGCTCAAACATGTAGTTTACGCCATCTAGAGCACCAGGTAGGAAGACCATACGGCCAATCAGTAGCACGACCATGATAAATAGAATTGGCATCATGATCTTAGATGCGCGCTCAATACCTGCTTTGACACCACCGACAATAGCAGCGTAAGTGATACCCCATGCAATCAGCATTGCAATAGCAATTTTCCACTGAATGCTTCCTAGATTGGTTGGTGAGTTGTCACCTAAACCGAGGTATTCACTGAAGAAGAAGGCGTTAGTGTCAGTGCCCCAGCTCTGGTTGAAAGACATACCAAAGTAGGAAATCGCCCAACCGATAACAGCAACGTAGTAAACAGCAATAACCGCTGCAACACCTACTTGGAACCAGCCTAGCCACTCAAACTTAGAGTGAATTTTCGCTAGCGTACGAGGTGCGCTCCCACGGTATTTCTGACCCATGCTGAATTCAAGGATCATAAAGGGTATGCCTGCGGTGATCATGGCAAAAAGGTACGGTATAAAGAAAGCACCACCACCGTTTTCATAGGCCATATACGGGAAACGCCAGATGTTTCCCAGACCGATAGCCGATCCGACTGCAGCTAGAATAAATCCAGCGCGGGACCCCCATTGTTCTCGCTTCATAAAAAGACTCCTGTAAATCCGATATCTGAGATTGAAGATGCCTTAAAATCACCAGTCAGGCTGAACGGACGCCTGAGTAAACTTACTACTAGTAAAGCAGGCACGTGTCTGTTTGTGCCAATATGAATAATTAACTATCTTTTATTGCGTAAGTTTGTGGTTTTTTGTGCTGTGAAGTTAAAGGCTTCTCAGATTTTAGTTCTTTAAAGTTAAATGTGTGTTTGCTCTAACTGAAATATTCAGCTGTGCATGATGAAAAGACTAACTACTAACAATAGTTAAAGCAATAGATTGTAGTTGTGATGGTATTGTTCGTTTGTGGTAATAAAATTGTGTTTTATTGTATTTTATAGAGTGATTGGACTGACTTGTATTATTAAACTGGAAGCATTTTATGGTTTATGGCTTTTATGCAAAATATAACGCTTTTATAATTTAGAGAGCGTATGACTGAAAAATATACGCTCCATTAATCTATATTACTAAATTATTAATATTGTAAAGATATTGTATCTAGAAGCGCCAAGTTAATCCGAGGTTTGCTGAAAACTGGTTCATCCAATCAGTTTTGAATTTGATGAGACAACTTCCTTCCTGTGAAGCGGGCAGATTGCATACGCCACTGGTATCGTTATCGACAACTGTGCCAAGCCAACGCAGCTGAGTATTCAGTGCAAAGTGTTCAGTGAGAAGATATTCAAACCCACCAAAGATACTGGCTGAAAAGCCAAACTCGTCTGTGACCCAATCGGCATCTATGTATGAACCCCCAAGCCCTATACCAAGATAACCGTATAGAGACTCCTCTGCGGGGTAATAAATGCTACTCTGAAAGTGCAGGTAGTGCATGGTGGAGCTGAGGTTCACTGTTTCGACATCAGTATTTTGATTGGCGTAAAACAGGCCAATTCGCCCTTTATCCAACGTCATTTCTGCGCTTAATGCGAAACTCTCAGAGCCTTTTAGGTCATATTTTTGCTGATCTTGATTTTCTACTTCTCCGCCTGCGGTAAAGCCAAACCAAGGGGTCAGATAGATATCAGCTAAAGCGGGTGATGAGAACGTAAGTAAAATGCTACAAAATAAAGAGAGGTTCTTGCTGTTCATAGTCACTGTCCTATCAGAGTGATATACCCACTAATTGTGATAGTAACGTCATAATTACGCACAAAAAAAAGGGAATATTTGAAGATGACTCACAACGATGTTATTACTTTGTTACACAATAAAGGAGGTGTCTATGGAACACGATCTAAAATATGCGTTGGTCATCACTGTAACAGTCTTTACTGTTTTGATTGGTTTTGGTCTAGTCGCCATTACTTCAGCCTAGGTTGGGTATATGGACAATAGCGGTGTCGTTACCAGCGCTGCTATCCAGCTGGATACTCAACGTCTTGCTAAGTACACTGGTGGTAAAAATGCGCTGGTAGCCCAAGGTGGTGGACAGCGTGGTATCTTTACTTCCGGTGTGCTTGATGCCTTCCTTCTTTCTAACTTTGACCCTTTTCACGCTTTCTATGGTACCTCTGCTGGTGCACTAAACCTTTGTGGTTATCTGTGCCGTCAACGGGGAATAGGGCGCTCCTTTATACTCGACCTCACCACCGCTCCTGAGTTTTTCAATCTCTTCCGCTACATACGCCGTAAACAATACCTTGGGATTGATTGGGCACTTGATAAGATCAGCGATTTTCCTTATCGGCTTGATATTGATATGGGAAAAAGAGTATTGGCCAATAGGCAAGCCTTTGCTGCGGTGACCGATACTAGCCGGCTGTTCGATCACTATTTGCCTATGTTGCAGGATGACTGGAGAAAAGTGTTGATCGCCACATGCGCGATCCCAAGGCTTTATCAGGAGCCCGTTAAGTTTGGCCATGGAGAGTATGTGGACGGAGGAGTTTCGGCGTCTATTCCAGTTCAAGAAGCGTGGCGTAAAGAGGCGCGTTGCATTGTTGTGATTCGTACAGAAGGAGAAGATTTAGAGACGGACATAGAGCAAGTGACTCATGAGAATGAGGTTAAGTGGTATCGTGATTCATTTAACGTGGTGCAAGATCATTGGCAGCAAAAGCTGGTTCAATGGAAAGAAGACTGGGCGAGCTTTTTCACAGAACAGTTGCAACGTTCTCAGGAGGACAAATTGCAACATCGCCACTTGGAGTCACTCAATGGCGGGCGTTGGCTATTTGGAGCCGATGACATCTACCGATTAAGTCATCTACTGGGAGAGAAGTTTGATTCCGGATTGGCGGATATGTTGATGGTTCACTACCAGACCTATTCTCTTACTCAAGACTTTCTCCACAATCCGCCAGACGATTGTTTTATTGTACAGATAAAGCCTGAGCAGCCACTTAGATCTAATTCTTTGATGAGTGACCGAGACGATCTGCTTCATGACTACCAGATGGGGCTTGATTCAGGTTTTCGCTTTGTTGAAATGTATTCATCGCTGTCTAAATCCGCAACGACTGCCATTCAGAAGTAACTGTCATTCAGAAGTTACAAGGGAGCCCAGCAGGCTCCCTTTTTGATGTGAAGTCCAATATCAGGCAGAAAGAATACGCATACAGTTGGTTGATCCTACCACATCCATTACATCGCCTTGAGTGATGATGACCAGGTCGCCATCATGCAGTAACCCCTTGCCTTTCAAACACTCCACAGCGGCTTTAGCTGTTGGTAAGCCTGAGTCGCCTTTAGAATCAAAATAGACGGGCGTCACTCCACGATAAAGCGCAGTGTGGTTAAGAGTGCTTTCATTACGTGATAGGGCAAAGATAGGTAAACCAGAACTAAGACGAGACATCATTAATGCCGTTCGGCCGGACTCAGTCAGAGTAATGATGCCTTTGACACCTTTCATGTGGTTCGCGGCAAACATGGTCGACATAGCGATGGTTTCTTCACTGCCTTTAAAAACCGAGTCCATCCGATAGCTGGACCGGTTAATGGCTGACATTTTCTCTGCTCCCAGACACACCTCAGCCATTGAACGCACCGTTTCCAACGGGTATTTACCTGCTGCTGTTTCTCCTGACAGCATGACGGCATCAGTACCATCGAGGACCGCATTGGCTACATCCATGACTTCTGCACGGGTTGGCATTGGATTCTCAATCATGGACTCCATCATTTGTGTCGCGGTAATGACGGTGCGGTTGAGGCTTCTTGCCCTGCGAATGAGTTGTTTTTGCACACCAATTAATTCTGGGTCTCCAATTTCTACCCCTAAATCGCCGCGAGCGACCATTACGGCATCTGAAGCGAGAATGATGTCATCGATATTCTCCTCACTTTCCACTGTCTCGGCGCGCTCCACCTTTGCGACTAATTTCGCTTCAAGACCCGCATCTCGTGCTAGGCGGCGAGCGTACTTCATATCCTCCCCATTGCGTGGGAACGAAACTGCGAGATAGTCGACTTTGATTTGGGCGGCAATCTTGATGTCATTCTTATCTTTTTCAGTCAAAGCGTCGGCCGATAAGCCTCCGCCTTTTTTATTGATGCCCTTATTATTGGAAAGCGGGCCGCCAATGATGACTTTAGTAACGACTTGATTGCCAGATACCTTAGTTACCTGCAGCTGCACACGACCATCATCGAGCAGCAAAATATCACCCGTTGAGACGTCTTGTGGCAGCTCTTTGTAGTCGAGACCTACGGCACTCTGATCACCTTCCCCCTGAGCGAGATCACTGTCGAGGATAAAAGTGTCACCAACAGTGAGGTGAATTTTGTTGTCTTTAAATGTCGATACGCGAATTTTAGGCCCTTGTAGATCACCAAGAATGGCAACATGAGTACCGTACTGCGCTGCGATATTGCGTACGCGAGTGGCACGCTGGATATGATCTTCTGCGGTACCATGTGAGAAGTTCATTCTGACAACATTGGCTCCTGCCTGAATGATCGCTTCGAGAATCCCTTCTTTGTCCGTCGATGGACCTAACGTAGTGACGATTTTTGTTCTTCTTTGTATAGCGGTCATGATGATTTCCTTGATCAAGCTTTTTGGGTCGGCAATAAATTATAAAAATATAAAGACCCCAATTGAGTATATGCAAAATGCTGAGTTATGAGAGATTTAGGGATAACTTATCTTGTCAGGCACACATATTTATTAATGCAAAAAAATGGCGCTTTAAATGTGATATCTGTTTTGCAATTTGATTGAACGCCCAAAGAATCATGTTTATCCGTGATGCTTGTCACGGCAATCTACCAAAGCTCTTCACAATTACTTCGCAAAGTAAAAAAATTGCTTAGTTGTTGATATTTGGAGCACCCTATGTACATGGCTCAACCAGGCCATATTGATCATATCAAGCAGGTCAATGCTGGCCGTGTATATAAACTCATTGATCAAAAAGGTCCTATCTCTCGAATTGATTTGTCAAAAGAGAGCGAGCTTGCCCCTGCGAGTATTACCAAGATTACTCGTGAGCTGATTGATGCTCATCTGATCCACGAAACTACCGTGCAGGAAGCGACCAGTCGTGGCCGCCCGGCAGTGGGGCTACAGGTGAACAATGAAGGCTGGCAGTTTCTCTCAATGCGTCTCGGCCGTGGCTATTTGACCATTGCTTTGCATGAGTTGGGCGGTG
Source organism: Vibrio sp. B183 (assembly GCF_000740665.1). NCBI lineage: Bacteria > Pseudomonadati > Pseudomonadota > Gammaproteobacteria > Vibrionales > Vibrionaceae > Vibrio > Vibrio sp. B183. The sequence continues at coordinate 24,580 of NZ_JPQB01000015.1, forward strand.
ATGTTCTGATTGACACTAAAATCGATATCCATGAAATCGATCAAGACGATGTGTTAGCTCGCTTGCTCCATGAAATCGATGAATTTTTCCAGACATATTCCGAGCAACTAGACCGTGTAACCAGTATTGCACTTACTCTTCCTGGTTTGGTGAACTCTGAAAAAGGCATTGTGTTGCAAATGCCGCACTACAATGTTGAAAACCTTTCTCTTGGCCCTGAAATCTACAAAGCAACAGGTCTTCCCGTCTTCATCGCTAACGACACCCGAGCGTGGGCATTGGCAGAGAAGTTGTTTGGTCATTCTCAGGAAAACGAAAACTCAGTACTGATTTCTATCCACCATGGTCTTGGTGCGGGTATTGTTCTTGATGGTCGTGTGCTTCAAGGGCGTCACGGTAACATCGGTGAACTTGGCCATATTCAAATCGATCCTAATGGTAAGCTTTGTCATTGTGGCAACCGAGGATGCCTTGAAACTGTTGCCAGCTCTCAGGCGATTCGTAGCGAAGTGGCGGAACGTTTGGCAAATGGTGAAGAATCAACGTTGTCAGACATTGAAGAGCTGTCAGTTGAAGATATTTGTGAAGCTGCAGCAAATGGTGATCCATTGGCAGTGGATGCTGTCGAAAAACTTGGTCGCTATCTGGGCTCGGCGATTGCGATCGTCATAAACCTCTTCAACCCGGAAAAAATTCTCATTGGTGGGGCGATTAACCAAGCAAAAGACGTATTGTACCCTGCTATCCAAAACTGCATTAAAGAGCAAAGTCTGCCTGTTTATCATCAGGATCTTGAAGTTGTAGAGTCTCGCTTCTACAAACAGGCGACCATGCCTGGCGCGGCATTAATCAAACAGGCCCTCTATGATGGGTTATTATTGATGAAGGTGATAGAAGGCTAAGCTCGCAGTTAATAAGCTTTATCTTTTATGTAAACCCATATAACCTTCAAGTTGTATGGGTTTATTTTTGTTTAGCCTAGCTTTAGGCTATTTTTGATATATTACAAAGTAGTTGAGAGATCGTATGTCCGGAGTTTTAAATAGCGTTGATCAGCGAACCAACCTTGTAGGTGAAAACCGATTAGAGTTGCTGCTGTTCAGTCTTAACAGCCGTCAGGTCTTTGCGATCAACGTTTTTAAAGTTCGTGAGGTTATCAAAGTCCCGCCATTGACTAAGATGCCTGGCTCGCACCACCATATTACGGGCGTGGCTTCTTTACGCGGTGTATCCGTACCTGTGATTGACTTACGTAGCGCGATAGGTTTTCCACCATCTCGTCAGGAAGACCAAGAACAAAATCTAATCATTACCGAATACAACCGAACAGTGCAGGGCTTTTTAGTCGGTCAGGTACGTAATATTGTCAATACAGCTTGGACTGAGATTCAGCCGCCGCCGAAAACGGCAGGTCGAGCAAACTACTTAACGGCTATTACGCAAATCAAAAATGAAGACCAGCAGCAAATTGTTGAAATCATTGATGTGGAAAAAGTACTGGCAGAGATCATCGATTACGATGTGTCTATTTCTGAAGGAGTGCTGGATGAAGATCTGTCTGCACAAATGGTTGGTCGCAATGTGCTTATTGTAGATGATTCTTCTACCGCTCGAGCCCAGGTTAAAGGAACGCTTTCTCAACTGGGGCTGAATATTCTTGAGTGTCGCGATGGTCTCGAAGCTCTGAGGCTTATTAAAGGCTGGAGTGAAGAGGGCAAAGATGTACCCCGTGAGCTTCTTTTGATGATTACCGATGCCGAAATGCCAGAAATGGATGGCTATAAACTGACTCACGAAATACGCAGTGACCCTAAGCTGAAAGATCTTTATATCACCTTGAATACATCGCTCAGTGGTAGCTTTAATGAAGCGATGGTGAAGAAGGTGGGGTGTGATCGATTCATTTCCAAGTTCCAGCCAGATTTATTGGTTGAAGTGGCACAAGATCGACTGCGTGATATTTTGTCGAGATAGTGTCTCGATTGATATAAAGCATGTAATTCAGTTAAATTATTGATAGTATTTATTCGATTATTTACTTTACGAATTAATTAATCTTCACTTTTCATCAGAAGCTAAAGGTAGTTCCTATTCATGATATGGTTCACGTCTAAGGTTGTGATGACCTTATGCATGTTACTGTACAGGGAATACAAAAAGAGACGTATGGACGCTGAAGACGATGTGTAACTCGTCTAACTGTTAATCTAAAGGGAGCCGAATGGCTCCTTTTTCCGTTTATGGTGGTTAGTGGAAATCTCGTGATTTGCTTTTGAGCCCTTCTAGCTTGTCCGTCATATCGATCAGCCTCCCAGCAATGATGTGCGTGACTTCTCCTTCTCTTTCTAGAATGCCTTTTACCATCATTACCTTGGCTGTGAGATAGGCCTGTTTTTGCGCTCGCGCCGTTGCCTGCCAGACCACGACATTCATGTTGCCGCTGTCGTCCTCTAAAGTGAAAAAAGTGACGCCAGCAGCGGTACCGGGAGCTTGTTTACCTGTTACAACACCGACGATGGTCACCAGGGACTGATGCGGCTTATGAATAAGCTCCTTCATTCTTGTAAAGCGCCCTAGGACACCTGCTTGTTCCAAAAGCGTAATAGGGTGTTTGCTGAGTGATAGCTCAATGGAAGAATAGTCTTCCAGCAGTGTTTGAACCTCTGAAGGCTTACTGATTGAGTCACTTTGTGGCTCTTCTAAATCTTTAAATAGAGGTAAATCGGATAACGAATCCATCATTGCCCAGCGGGTTTGAAAACGGTTATTCGCAATAGTCTGCATAGCATTAGCCGAAGCGAGCAGTTCCAGATCTCGCTGATTCAAACCGATATGCTTGAGTTGCTTGGGGTGTTGAAAGCCCTGCTTGCCGCGTGCTTTGAGTAGTTGTAGAGTGCTTTCTGCGCTGAATCCTTTGATTTGACGAAAGCCGAGTCGAATCGCCAGCCTGTTGCCGCAATGAACGACCTGATGATCATAATGTGACTGGTTGACGCAGACAGGCAGAATCAATACGTTGTGACGCCTTGCATCCTGAACTAGCTGCGACGCACTGTAAAAGCCCATGGGCAGGCTATTGAGGAGTGAAGCGTAAAAAGCTTCCGGATGATAATGTTTGAGCCAGGCAGAACAATACGCCAACACAGCAAAAGAGGCGGAGTGACTCTCAGGAAAGCCGTACTCACCAAATCCAAGTATCTGATCAAAAATGCGTTCAGCAAATTCTTCTTCATAGCCGCGAGCCAACATACCCTCAATCAGCTTGGTGCGAAACTTCACCAGATCGCCATTTTTTTTCCAAGATGCCATAGCCCGGCGCAATTGATCGGCTTCACCACCACTAAAGCCTGCTGCCACCATCGCCAGCTTGATTACCTGCTCCTGAAAGATAGGCACCCCCATAGTGCGAGATAAGACATCTTTGACTTCATCTGATGGGTAGGTCACGGGCTCGATACCATCACGACGTTTAAGAAAAGGGTGAACCATGTCCCCTTGAATCGGCCCCGGGCGAACAATAGCAATCTGGATCACCAGATCGTAATAAGTCTTGGGCCTGAGTCTGGGAAGCATGCTCATTTGGGCTCGTGATTCGATCTGAAATACACCGACTGTGTCGGCCTTCTGGATCATGCCATACACTTCAGGATCATCTTGCCTTCGGGTGATCTCTGCAATAGTCAGATCTTGCTGATGGAAGCGTTTGACCAACTGGAAACATTTATGGATAGCACTGAGCATACCTAGGGCGAGGACATCAACCTTCATTAGCTTGAGGCTTTCCAGATCATCTTTGTCCCACTGAATAACTGTCCTGTCTGCCATAGAAGCATTCTCAACTGGCACCAGTTCATACAAAGGGCCAGCGGCAATCACAAAGCCACCAACATGCTGAGACAAGTGACGAGGAAAACCGAGAATATCATTAACCAGAGCGATGAATTGTTCACCTTTGAGAGAATCCGGCTGAAGGCCAAGCTCGACGATCTGCGCCTGCCAGCCGAGCTCACGATCTCGACGGTTAACGTTTTTGATGAAGTAATCGAGTTGGCTTTCTTCAATCCCAAGCGCTTTACCTACATCGCGAACGGCACTTTTAAAGCGATAAGTGATCACTGTTGCCGCAAGCGCTGCTCGTTCACGGCCATACTTCTGATAAATGTATTGAATGACTTCTTCACGACGTTCGTGTTCGAAGTCTACGTCGATGTCAGGTGGCTCATCACGTTCTTTACTGATAAAGCGCTCGAAGAGAACGGAAATTTGTCGAGGGTCGACCGCTGTAATTTCCAGACAGTAGCAAACGACAGAGTTGGCTGCTGAGCCACGCCCTTGATAGAGAATATTCTGACGTTTGGCAAACATCACTATGTCGTGAATGGTCAGGAAATAGTAGGGGTAGTTGAGCTCATCAATCAGCTCAAGCTCTTTGTCGACAGTTTCTGAAATATCGTGAGGAATACCTTCGGGAAAGCGGCGACGCTTGCCACTGTCTACCAATTTGCGCAGATAGCTCATCGGCGTTTCACCACTGGGTACTAGTTCATGGGGGTATTCGTACTTGAGTTTTTCTAAACTGAACTGGCACTGCTCGGCGAGGCGAATACTCTCTTCCAGCCATTCTTGTTTAAACAGTCGGGCGAGCTTTTCTTTGCTTCGCAGTGTTCGTTCTGTATTAGTAAGTAGGTGCTTACCAATTTTATCAACGCTACTACCATGCCGGACTGCGGTCAGAACATGTTGTAGAGGAAGACGGTTAGCGGTATGCATGAGTACACCACCGCAAGCGGTGATTGGCACCATCAGTTCCTGAGCGAGTTCCTCACAGTGAGTAAGGTAGCTTTTATCGTCTGCATCTAAATGGCGCTGAACCCCTAACCACAATCTTGGTTGATGATGTTGAGCAAGCCAGTGTCCCCATTTCTGATCGCTATGTTGATGGCTGGGGAGCCAGACAATCAGGCAGTGGCGAAGCGACATTAAATCCCATTCTGCCAGCTGATATTGCCCTTTCTCGGTGCGTCTTCTTGCGTTTGTTATGATTCGACAGAGTTCGGCATAGGCTTCACGGTTTGGGCAAAGTAATACGAACTGACACTCATTGTTTAACCAGAACATACTTCCTATGATCAGTTTGATATTGAGGTTATGAGTTTTGATCGCTCTATAAGCTCTGACCACTCCTGCTACGGAGCATTCATCGGTAATCGCCAGTGCGTGATAGCGTAAAAAGTCTGCTTGTAGAATAAGCTCTTCTGCGTGAGAAGCGCCGGTGAGGAAAGAGAAGTTGGTCTGGCAGAAGAGTTCAGCGTACTTCATTATCGCATCTCCGCTTAGCTAAATAACCCATGCAGAAACCACTGCATTTCTTGATTGCGAAATACCCAGAGCCAACGTCCACTGTCACTGCGCGCAATAAAATAATCCCGCGTCATTTCCTCACCATCCCACCAGCCAGTCACAAAGCGTTCAGGGCCGTGCATAATATTGACCTTTTCTGTTAAAGGCTCAGGGTTTGGTAGCATCAAAGAGGGGCGTAAGCCAGAGAGCGAAACTTTAGTAGGAATGGGGAGTTCGGGGGCACACAATGAAATCGATTTCTCTGGTCTAGGGTCATCTGTTGGTGCGACTTTAAGGACTTGGTGATTACCTAGCTTAGCTTGTAGCGTGGCTATCAACTCCAGTTCCGTTTGTTGGCCTTTACGTCCTGCGAAAATGTCTTGACTGGTGGACTCAAGCTCGCCACTACGTACCACTTTCAGAGTCAAACCTTGGACTGGAGCATCAAGTTTAATGGACTCCATTGTCAGCTGACAAAGCTTAGCCCAGCGCTGAGCGAAGTAATCTCCACAGGCGGAAGTAAATGCAATCACACCAGCGGCATGATCGCGTTGATGGAGGGTCAGCTCAAGTTCATATGCGACCTGATTACGTAATGTCAGAAACCCTTCCAGTTTTTCCAGCAGTTTCAATAGCGGTTTTTCCAACCACTGGGTATTTTCGATATCGAACAGCAACTCAAGATAACTTTGGAAGTGCTCAGGTGGGTGGTAGAAGTTTACTGGATGTTTAAACTGACCCATCAGTCGTCCGACGTAGTTAACCAGGTCGATATCAAAACGTCTGGCGACTTCTTGCATCGGCAGTTCCAGCAGATCGTTGAGGGTCAACACTCCCACACGGGAGAGTTTTTCAACCTGTTTACTGTCAAGCTCAGTCGCTGAAATCGGATAAGATTTGAGTGCTTCACAGAGTTGAGATCTATCTTGGCTGATCAATGCACTTCCAGATTTTGCCAGCAGAATGGCAGAGAAAGGGGAAAAGCCGGTAGCGTACTGATACTGGATATTCAACTGCTGTAAATGCTGAGAGACTCGGCGCCAATAAGCATCCAGCCCACCATAGAGTGACAGCATATCAGTGACTTTTAGCAATAACCCTTGTGGCGGAAAGAGCACCAGATCAGAGGTCACCATATACAGCCACTGGGCGATATCCAGTAAGGTTTGTTGCTCGACTTTCTCATCATAGGGATGGACCTGAAGCGAGTGACACAAAGCGCTGGCGCTGCCCAGTCCCATTCCCGGTCGAATACCTTGTTCGTGCGCGGCGAAATTGCATTGCACGATTTGGAAACGTTTGGAATCAACCACCACCAAGGGCTGCTGAGCCTGTTCAGAGTACAGCGCATCCAGTTGTAGAGTAGGGAAATACAAATACAGCCACACCTGCATAGTTAGCCTTGTTTACGCAGTGGGAAAGGAAGAATGACAGGCTCAAGTCTGGACTCTGTTAATGAAGGCCAGAGTGTACTCATGTCCAGAACGAAGCTGGCATGTGGCCACCCACCTTTGCGTTTGGTGATGGTGATTTCAATTCCAAGTGAGTGGGGGAGTAGCGTCATGCTCAAACTAACGGGCAGAGAAAAGAGACTGCGCTGTTCGGTTTTAAACAAAAACGAGAGGCAATTTCCAGTTTCACTGGCGACCTGAAGTCGACGAGCATGGTGGACTTCTAGCCCAGAATGCCAAAGCAGCACGTTACTGCAAGCGCCGCTTTTTAGGCATTGCTCTGCAGCCCATAAGGCTTCGTTATCTGTTTTCGGATAAAGCAACAGAACATGATTCAGATCGAGGCCTTCTGCTGTCAGAGACTGCGCAGACAGATGACCAGGTGGTTGTATGAATACGGACAACCTATCCTGGCTGCTGTTTTTAAGGTGAGGGAGTAGCAGACGAAGCTCTCCGATGCCGGGAGTCGTTTGCAATTCCACCACACCATGAATGGGAAAGCCGCCTTCCAGTTTTTGATCCAGAAGATCAAAACCAGTCGGGTGGTGATCTCTGGACTCAGGAATGTGATTGCCCTGCCAAAGCCATTGTTTTTTCTTAAGATGTTCGATCAGTTCATACATAACAATTTACCTGTATATATATACAGTATAAATTATTATTATTTATCAGCAAGGGAAGGGCTGAATAAGTGGATAAAAAAACGCCTTGTGTTTCCACAAGGCGTTGAATATCTGAGAAGTTTTTTTCTATTTCTTTGGCTGTGCGTCAATGCACTGACCACGAACGTCTTTGCTCTCGTTCGACATCAGGTGAAGATAAAGCGGCATGATATCCAGTGGTGTTTTGAGCAACTCAGCGTCTTCCGCTGGGTAAGCCTTCGCGCGCATGGAAGTGCGTGTACCACCTGGGTTAATTGCATTGACACGGATGTGTGTATCGCTCAATTCATCTGCCAGAATCTGCATCATGCCTTCCGTTGCGAACTTAGATATTGCGTAAGTTCCCCAGAAAGCACGGCCAGCATGGCCAACCGTTGATGAAGTAAAGATAACGCTGGCATCATCTGATTTATGCAGTAGCGGAAGGATTGCCTGAGTCATCAGGAACTGAGCTTTAACATTAACCTGCATGATATCGTCGTAAGTGTCTTCACCAATCTGATCAAATGGGCTCAGTACACCCAGTTGACTGGCATTGTGTAGCACTCCATCAAGTCGACCAAACTGACTACCAATGGTATCGGCCATATCAATATAGTTTTGCTTGCTTGCGCCTTTCATATCCAGAGGAATGATCGCTGGTTGAGGATAGCCAGCAGCTTCGATTTCATCGTAAGTTTGCTCAAGCTTCTTCACTGTACGACCTAACAGAATGACGGTGGCACCATGCTGAGCAAATGAAATTGCGGCTTGTTTACCGATGCCGTCACCGGCACCTGTCACGAGAATGACTTTGTCTTTTAAAGCGTCTGAGGAAACGGAATAATCCACGACATGCATCCTTATTGTAATGTTCTGCTTTATGAATCCGTAAGATGGTGGTTACAATACACTAATTCGCACATTAGGGGATATCACATTGGAATTTTTGTTGGACTACGGGCTGTTTTTAGCCAAGATTGTGACTGTTGTAGTCGCAGTGATTGCGATTCTTGTTATAGCCAAAGCCGTAGGGGGTAAGAGTGGTGCTGCAAAGGGTGAATTGGAGATCACCAACTTGACGGATCAGCATAAAAACACCGTTGAGCAGCTTGAGCATCACCTGCATGATTCAGCGTTTATCAAAGCGCGTGATAAGGCAGAAAAGAAACAAGAGAAAGAGAAAACAAAAGCCCGTGAAAAAGAAGTGAAGCAGGCTTCAAAAGACGGTGATTTGGACAGCAAGCGTGAGCCTCACCTATTTGTTCTGGATTTCAAAGGCAGCATTGACGCCAAAGAAGTCGCGTCACTACGCGAAGAAGTGACCGCAATTCTCGCGGTAGCTCGTGAAGGGGATGAAGTACTACTGCGCCTAGAGTCTGGTGGCGGTATGGTGCATGGCTACGGCTTGGCATCGTCTCAACTTGATCGTATTAAGGCGGCTAAGCTACCACTAACGATTGCAGTAGATAAAGTGGCTGCCAGTGGCGGTTACATGATGGCATGTATTGCTGACAAGATTGTTTCAGCACCATTTGCAATCGTAGGCTCCATCGGCGTGATTGCTCAGCTGCCTAACTTCAATAAAGTACTCAAAAAGTACGATATCGAGTATGAACAGCTAACAGCAGGCGAATACAAGCGTACCTTAACCATGTTTGGCGAGAACACCGATAAAGCACGTGATAAGTTCAAACAAGAGCTCGAAGAAACACATGGCTTGTTTAAAGACTTTATTCGTGAGCGTCGCCCTGAACTTGAATTAGATAAAGTGGCAACTGGTGAACACTGGTTTGGCACTCAGGCGCATTCATTGGGTCTGGTTGATGAAATCAAAACCTCTGATGATCTGGTTGTGGAAGCGTGCAAAGATAAAACAGTCTTAGCGATTCACTACGTAGAGAAGAAAAAGCTGACATCTAAGCTGGCAGGTCTGGCAGGTGAAGCGGCTGATAACGTACTGATGAAGCTAATTGATCGTGGTCAGCGTCCTATCGTGTAAGCTGACTTCTTTTGTTTAGTTAAATGAAAAGCCCCTCAACTGAGGGGCTTTGTGTATTTGGTTACTGTGCTTTAGGTTGTGAATGGTTTGGCTTGCGGTTCGCTGGTCTACGACGTTTCTGTCCATTATTGCCAGTATTGTTTGAGGCTTTGCTATTGCCAGAACTGCCGTCCTTACGTTTGCCACCATTATTACTCTTGGAGCCATCACCGTTGGGCTTGTTATGGCCAAAATGACGTTTGTTTTTCCCCGCTGGCTTATGACCACGAGCATTGTCACCTGAGCGCTGACCATCGGCATGGTCGACTTTTGGCTTCTTAGGCTTTTTCGGTTTCTTAGGTTTGATTGGGCGAGTATTTAACTTAGATTCTGGCAGCACATTGACGGGCTTATAGCCTTCCAGCTCCAAACGAGGTAATACTTGCTGGATTAGTCGTTCAATACCAAATAGTTCACTGGCTTCCGCTGCTTCAACTAAAGAGATCGCTTTGCCGACTTCACCGGCACGGCCAGTACGGCCAATTCGGTGGACATAATCTTCTGCCACGTGAGGCAGCTCGAAGTTAACGACCTGAGGGAGTTGAGGAATGTCGATACCACGTGCGGCAATATCTGTAGCAACTAATACGCGCACTTCTCCGGATTTAAAATCAGCCAGTGCCTTGGTGCGCGCACCTTGGCTTTTGTTACCATGAATAGGCGCTGCCGTAATACCTTGATCATTAAGGTAATGAGAAAGTCGGTTCGCTCCGTGTTTGGTACGGCTGAAGACCAGAACTTGTCTCCAATCACCATCTTTGATGAGCTTCACCAGCATAGGTGCTTTTTTACGCTTATCTGCTGGGTAGATAGATTGTTCAATGGTGACCGCAGTGGAGTTCTCAGGGTTAACAGAGACTTCGACCGGATCATTGACTAGACCTTTGGCTAGTTCGCGAATCTCAGCTGAGAAGGTTGCAGAGAACAGTAGGTTTTGGCGCTTTTCCGGAAGCAGTGCGAGAATTTTACGGATATCGCGAATAAAGCCCATATCCAACATGCGATCTGCTTCATCCAGCACTAAAACTTCTAACTGGGAGAAGTTAATTGCATTCTGCTGGTATAAATCGAGTAATCGACCTGGGGTTGCGACAAGCACGTCTGTGCCTTTACGCAGCTTCATCATTTGTGGATTAATCTTCACTCCGCCGAATACGACATTTGAGGTCAGACGTTGATAACGGCTGTACTTGAACACGTTTTCCTGAACCTGAGCCGCCAATTCACGGGTCGGTGTCAGCACCAGTGCTCTTACATGGTTGCCTTTGACTCGGGTGCCATTATCTAATCGTTCTAGAATCGGTAATGTGAAGCCTGCGGTTTTACCCGTACCTGTCTGAGCCGCTGCCATGACATCTTTACCTGCTAACACTGCAGGAATGGCTTGCTCCTGAATTGGAGATGGTTTGTCATAACCCTGATCGTCGATGGCTTTGAGGAGCGGGGCAGAAAGGCCTAAAGCGGTAAAACCCATAAATTGTTCTCTGTTTAAGGTGAGATAAGTGCTCTGGCGGCAATCGACCACCAGCAAAAGGGCGCCATTCTGAGCCCTTTGGTCAGGAACATCAATAGAAATTATCTCTGAGAGCGGTTAAGTCTTGTCTGAAAGTTTAGCTTAGTAGTGACAAAAGCAAGCACGAGACCGGTCAATGCGCCAAACAGATGAGACTCCACCGCTACACGGGCATTGATTAACTCACTGGTCGATTGCGAGGCGCCCATGGTCATTTCCCAGCCCACTTTGGCTAATACACCAATGACAAGTAACCAGCTACCTTTACGACCTTGTAAGGATTCCTGAAGCGCATAATAGGCAAAGATGCCATGCAGCACACCAGAAAGACCAACATAGCTAGTCATGCTTGTTGCCAGGTTGAGTACACCCACGGATAAACTAATCACGAACAATACACAGAGCAGAGAAGTTACTCTTGGCTTAAACAGATAAGTGATAACCCACAAGCCAGCCAGATTCATGCCTAAATGAGCAAAGTTGGTGTGGGTGAAGTTTCCTGTTAGGATTCGCCACCACTGGCCTTCAGAAATAAGTTGATGATGCCAGTATGTCAGGCTGGCTAACGGCTCGAACTGCACGCCTAGGCAGACTAAGCTGATAGCAATTAACAGAAGAAGTAAACGCACGCTATGTCCCGATATTGTTCTCAATGTGGTAAGTCACTCAAAGCTTGTATTTGTGAGTGGATACAAAGCCTAACATCGAATGTTGAGCTGGTCATCTTACAGCATCCGACAGAAACAAACAGGCCTATGGGCACCGCGCGTATTCTCAGGCTCTCGCTTGAGAACAGCTACCTGTTTGAAGGTGAAAATTTTACTCAGCATAGTGAACTGAATAAGCTGTTGGATGAAGAAGGCTATCAACATTTTGTGCTTTACCCGGGAGAAGTGTCTGTCAGCCATGAAGAGGTAGCTAAAGCCATCGTTAGAGAAGAAAAAGTGCGAATCATTTTGCTCGATGGCACGTGGAAAAAGGCATACAAAATGTGGCAACTGTCTGAGAATTTGCAGGCATTACCTTTAGTACATTTGCCGGAGACCCTACAGGGCAATTACCGTATTCGCAAAGCGCCAAGTGACAATAGCTTGTCTACTGTGGAGGCTGGCTACCATATCCTGACTTTGCTGCAACCAGAGCGAGACTTCACCCCATTACTTGATACGTTCAATCACATGATTGACTTTCAAATCAAGCAGATGCCACCCGGTGTGTTTGAAAAAAATTACCGGTAATAAACGCAAACTCGTCATTTGAGGTCTAAAATTATTTTCAAGCGCAGCGTTGTACAGTGAATCTTTGTCAGAATATAATGACGCGCAATCGTTTAGTTATGGCTGTTACGTCATAAACGATGCTTCGTATAATCCCACTGATAGGGTGTGGGAGTCTCTACCTGAAACCGCAAATTTCAGATTACGAAGAGTGAAGTGCATTGCGCTTTTCTCTTTGTATGCCTGATTATCTTCACAAGAGAAAAGCGTTTGTTGAATACCAATCGAATTGAATGGGGAGACAAGCGTGAACCAAACCGAATTTATTCGCCAGTTACCGAAAGTTGAGCTGCATCTGCATATTGAAGGCTCACTTGAACCTGAGATGATGTTTGAACTCGCATTACGCAATCAAATCGCGCTGCCATTTACCACGCCTGAAGAGGTCAAAGCCGCGTATGAGTTTACTAACCTTCAATCGTTCCTTGATATCTACTATCAAGGTGCCAACGTGTTGATTCATGAACAGGATTTTTATGATTTAGCCTGGGCTTATTTGTTGCGCTGTAAGGCTGACAATGTCATTCACACCGAGATCTTCTTCGACCCACAAACTCATACTGAGCGTGGTATCGCGTTTGACACAGTGATCAACGGTATTCACCGCGCTTTGCGAGATGCGAAGACGCAATTGAATATCAGTAGTCGGATCATCATGTGCTTTTTACGTCATCTGGATGAGGAAAGTGCTTTTGCCACCTTAGAGCAAGCACTGGCACACAAAGATAAAATCATTGGTGTTGGTCTGGATTCATCGGAAATGGGTCACCCGCCAGAGAAGTTTGCTCGTGTTTTTGCCAAAGCACTCGAGGCTGGTTTTCTCACGGTCGCCCATGCAGGAGAAGAGGGGCCTGTTGCCAACATTTATAACAGCCTTGAATTATTGAAAGTGTCGCGCATTGACCATGGCGTTCGCTGCGCCGATGATCCGAATCTGGTGGTGTCGCTGGCTCAGTCGCGTATGCCGCTGACGGTTTGCCCACTGTCCAATACTAAGCTCAAAGTATTTGAGGAAATGAAACAACACAATGTTGTCGATTTATTGAGACAAGGGCTGTGTGTGACGATCAACTCAGATGACCCGGCCTATTTTGGTGGCTATATGACCGACAACTTTCTTGCTGTAGCAGATAGCCACATGTTGACGCAAGAGGAGTTGGCGCAATTTAGTCGCAATGCGATTGAAGCGAGCTTTATCAGTGACAGTGAGAAGCAACGCCTGACAAGCCAACTCGATGAATTTGTCGACAGGTGTTAACAGAAAGCGGAGCATAAGCTCCGCTTTCTGTTAATGAGATGAGAACAACTGCTGGTGCAGCCGCTGAGCATGGCCGTCGGTCATCGAAGAAATATAATCTGCAATCACACGATAACCTTCGCTTTCACATGTTGCCTGCTGCCATACATGACGAATTGGAGCTGGCAACAATCTTTCAGGATCAGCACTAAACGCTTCGAATATATCCATAATGATCTGTTGCCCCTTGTACTCGACAACTTGAACATGAGGCACCTGAATCACATACTCACTGACAAAGCGCTTAAGGACTTCCAACGCCTGAGCCATTTCTGGCTCCAGATAAGCGTTAAACGCCAGCAGCTCACTTTCGAAAGGCGCGTCAACGGGCTTGATGGAAATACTGGTGAGTAAAGCGTTCACCATGCCACCGATGGCATCTTTACGTTGGTGGTGAGTACCGGAAAACAGCATGTCCGTAATGGAGTCGATATGGGCTTCAAACCACGGCTCACCGTATTCTGAAAGCAAACTCGCCGCGCCTTCTATCCACTGGTGTCTTGTCACCATGCCAAGCACCACCGCATCTTCGAGATCATGCACCCCATAGGCAATGTCATCGGCCAGCTCCATGATAGAGCAGTCGATGGACTTAAAGCGGGTCTTTTTATGCTGACGCTCCGTTAATTGCTCATCGCGCATCTGGCTGAAAAGCTGTTTGTCTGACTCACTGAGCGGCTCAAGTACCCAGTCAAATAGTGGCTGGTCACAGTCATATAAACCTTTGGCGGGCGCCCACTCTTTGGCTTTGAGCTTACGCTGGTGAGAGACGCTGTCTGGAGTCACATCTGCGCATGTTTTACTGATTAGCGCCGGGTATTTGATTAGGCCAAGCAAAGTTCGCCGCGCCAGGTTCATACCAAAGTGCTCGGTATAAGGCTCAAGCTTGGTCACGATGCGAAATGTCTGTGCGTTTCCCTCAAATCCGCCATGCTCACGCATCATATAGTTGAGGGCGACTTCACCACCATGCCCATACGGAGGATGACCAATATCATGGGCTAAGCAAAGCGAGTCTATTAAGCTATCGCTAGGCAAAAGATCGCGAAACTCGGCTTGTTTCTTCTTTATCTGCGCGACGATTCCCGTCCCTAACTGAGCCGCTTCGAGAGAGTGGGTAAGTCGAGTGCGGTGAAAATCGTCAAAACTGTTGCCGTGAACCTGAGTTTTCGCCTGCAAACGTCGAAACGCTGCGGAGTGAAGAATTCTCGCTCGGTCACGTTGGTAAGGACTACGGTGATCGTCTCGACGAATCTTATGTTCATCATCGTGGCGTTGTTCCCATAACAGTTTACTGTTTGAACCCATATAAATTTTGGCCTTTAACTGCGTGAATAATATAGCGCTTTAACGACGCCGCCTGACATGTTGGTGGAGATGCATAGGTTTATTGTGCTTGAGTATGACGCTGAGAGCAAAGGAAGCTTCTCTCCTGGAGGTGGGAGAGTGGTATTAAAAAATCCCTGCATTAATGCCAGTCTCATTTTATGTATCCAAGTTTTTAGAATGATTCACCTCTTCCTGCCTATTTTTTATATCTTTCGTTCTAAATTGAACTCGCCAATATGAAATTGGTTTGTATTAAATTTGTGTCATTTAAACGTATGTACACAAAACAATTTGGAATCTAAGAAATGAAGCTAAATTTATTAACAACGTCAATTTTAGTACTCATAGCGTCTACTGCCACTGCGGGTGATTTTACTCGTGAAGATGAGAGATACATCTCTCCGGAAGAGTGGGCGGAACGGACAGATCCATTGGCACCGAAAGGGCCTGTTGCATCAGGTAGCCCGTTTTATGTCAATGAGTACGAAGAGAACTCTGAACTGCCTAAAATCTCGGCTTATTTATCTAACTGGGGCTTTTATGCTCGTGGGGTTGATCTATCCAAATTTTCCGAGGGTTACGACAAGATAATACTCTCCTTCTTTGGAATGTGTGGATCCGAAATAGGTGATAGCTCGAATACGTCCGCGGTTGAATCACTAGAGAGGCTTTGTGGTTTTGCCAAAGATGCTAACCCTGAGCATGGTAAGGATTTTGAGGTCCTGACCACCGATGCTTGGGCGGATATGGCAACCGATGGTGCCGGTGTCTTAACGGATGACGAAATTGCCGATGCAGGTAACCCAAACTGGGAAGAGGAAGATGTTTTGCTCCAGCGTTGGTACCAGGGAGAAGACAAAGTTGCAGGCTTCTTAGGGGCAATGAAAAAGCTTAAGGGGCAGAATCCAGATTTAGCCGTCGCCTTTAGTGTCGGAGGCTGGTCTCTATCTGAGCCGTTTTCACGCATGGCTGCCGATCCGGACAATCGCGCCATCTTTATCGCAAGTGTTGTGGAGATCTTCAAGCGCTTCTCTTTCTTTTCTCAGATTGATTTAGACTGGGAGTACCCTGGCGGAGGTGGTGCTGATGGTAACAGTTCAAGCGACGCGGATGGTGAGAACTATGCGACGTTGATTAGAGAGCTGCGGAGCGCTTTAGATGACGCAGGTCTTGAAGACGTCGAAATTGCTATTGCTGCCCCTGCGCCCGTCGATAAAATTCAAGCAGGTGATATCGGTAATGTCTATCGAGCGGGTGTCGATACGATTCATCTGATGACATATGATTTCTTTGGCACGCCTTGGGCGGAATCTCTCGCCCACCATACCAATACTTTTCCTTATGCAGAGGCTGAGTGGTCAGCGGATGATTCTATCAGCTACTTGATTGAAAATATGAATGTTCCATCTCAGGCGATTCAGATTGGGTACGCCACATACAGCCGTAATGCGACAGAAGCTCAGGTGACCAGCTTTTCTCCACTTGAGGGTAGTTACAGTATGCCTTCGGACCCTGATGTAAAAGTGGGTGGGTCATGGGAACCTGGAATTTACGAATGGTATGACATTGAACAAACCTTTGCTTCGATTTCAGAAATCGACGGCTTTCAAATTGACAAGATAGAAAGTTACAACTTGTATACCGATACACATGCTAACGCTGATTACATATACAGCCCCGAGAGAAAGTTCTTTATCTCTTTAGATACTCCACGTACTGCTTATATGAAAGCGAAGTATGTAGAAAAGTACAATCTGGGAGGGATTTTCACTTGGATGGCTGATTATGATAACGGCATTCTGCTTAATGCAGCTCGTGAAGGCTTGGGGTACCAGCAGACAGATGCTTCAGGCAACATTGATATGAAGAATATCATATACAGCTGTGGTACAAACATTACATCACCTCAGCAGTGTCGTGAGTTAACGAACCTAGAACCTGAAAACGCGGAAACGGCTGCGGATGCTGGAGCGGATATGAGTGCTGAGCTTGAATCCGGAGTGCAATATACGCTTGATGGCAGCCAATCAACCAGTGCACAGGGTGCGTTGACTTATGCATGGTCCTTGGTGGATGTGGAAGGTACAGATGCTTCGGCCATCTCTATTGATGACTCAACCCAAGCAACGACACATTTTACCGTGTCTGATGTAGATTCTGATGTGACGGCAACCTTCCAGCTTACCGTTACAGATGAAGCGGAAGCTAGCTCAAGCGATACTATGGTTTACACCTTGACGGTACCTACACCGGATAATCAGCCACCAGTGGCGGATGCGGGGCAAGAACAGTCCATTATCCGTGGTGATAGTTTTACTCTGAATGGCTCTAACTCGAGTGATCCCGAAGGGGAAGATCTGAGTTACCAATGGGTACAAACACAAGGCCAGAGTCTGCCACTTGAAGATGGTGGGGCGAAAGCTGTGATCGAGGTTGATAGTAGTAGCCTGAGAAACTATGACCAGACGCTAGCCTTTACACTAACAGTATCCGATGGAAGTCTAGAAGACAGTGATTCCGTGACGATTGTGGTGTCCGGAGATGCTGACGCCAATGAAGATCCTCACGCTGATATCGCCGTAACGGTAGAAGGAGGAGAAATTCATTTGGATGGTTCTAAGTCCAGTGACGATGGAAGGATTGAGTCATTCTCGTGGAGCGGTACGGCACCAAATGGTGACGCGCTGACGATTCCGGGCTCGGATCAACCCACGACGGTTTACACGCCTGAGATGGAAGGAGAGTTTAACTTCTCGCTAAACGTAACCGATAACTTCGGTGCAACGGACTCCGCAAGTGGAAGCGTGAACTTTACTTTCCCTGAAGGGGATAGCTGTGAACCTCAGCCAGACCCAGATGCGGGCAACCATCCAGCTTGGGATAGCAGTGCACAATACCCAGATTCAGGAACACTCGTTAGTCATAACGGTTTTGTATGGCAAAACCAATGGTATGCGAATGTAGGGGAAGAGCCAGGAGTCGCTGATGTTTGGGAACTGGTCAGTGACGTTGTACTGCCATGGGATGACTCGAAGTCGTATGCTCAATATTCTGAAGTGACTCATGATGGTTACTTCTGGATTGCGGCATACTGGGCGAGCGCAGGTGATGAACCAGGTGTTGCTACCATGTGGGAGCAACAAGCGGCTTGTAACTAGTACAATCGCATTGATGTAAATAACAACGGCTCCTTTAATAGGAGCCGTTTTAAATTTACGTTATGTCATCCGAGATTGTGGCTTGAAAAGAGCTGCTCAATTTTAACTAATCTCGTCCAAAGATAATTCAAAGCTTGGGGCAAACGTGGTGAGAAAGTAGTCCATTTCAGGGGTTCGTCTTTCTTGCAAAGTGACATCCAGGCGTTTTTTGGCCAGCGCATATTCATGGTTACCTGCACTGAGTTCTTCTAAGCATTTGAGGTAGGCGCAGATAGTATCGGCTTGTTTGACGATTGCTTCGTCCTCCGGATACGCAGCTTGAGAGACCAGATAAGGCGCAAAATCTTCCTGAAATTCTTCAGGCAGCATTGATAGTAGTTTTTTTTCCGCTGCGGCTTCTATCTTCTTATATTCCTTTGCGATTTCTGGGTTGTAATACTTGACGGGAGTGGGGAGATCACCAGTTAGCACTTCACTGGTATCGTGGTACATTCCCAGCAAGGCGATGCGTTCAGGATTGAGATTACCGCCATACTTTTTGTTTTTTATTAATGCCAGAGCGTGGGCGACAAAAGCAACTTGAAGACTGTGCTCTGAGATATTTTCTGTCGACACGGAGCGCATTAATGGCCAGCGCTGAATCAGCTTCATACGAGCGAGGTGAGCGAAGAAATGACTTTCTTTAGACTTACTCTCTGTCATGGATCTTCCTCCTAATAAAAAAGAGCACTCACTGAGTGCTCTTTAAGCATATGAAAGATCGAATCTAATTACTACTGGCTATACGTCGACAGGAATCGTTCAAAGCGTCCAATCGCCATTTCGAGATCTTCAACGTGTGGCAGGGTCACAATGCGGAAGTGATCGGGTTTTGGCCAGTTGAAGCCTGAGCCTTGAACCAACAGAACTTTCTCCTGAATCAGGAAGTCGAGAACCATCTTTTGATCATCTTTGATGTTGTACA
The DNA here is from genome assembly GCF_000740665.1 of Vibrio sp. B183. NCBI lineage: Bacteria > Pseudomonadati > Pseudomonadota > Gammaproteobacteria > Vibrionales > Vibrionaceae > Vibrio > Vibrio sp. B183. Next base: position 43,591 of record NZ_JPQB01000015.1, read on the forward strand.
TCTTGGTGTCGATTTTCGGGAACAGATACATTGCGCCTTTAGGCTTCACGCAGGAAACCCCTGGAATCTGGTTGATCAGTTCAAAAGCGCGGTCACGCTGTTCCAATAAGCGGCCGCCGGGCAGGATCAGTTCATTAATACTTTGATAACCACCCAGTGCGGTCTGAATTGCATGTTGCATCGGTACATTGGCACACAAACGCATTGAAGCCAGCATATCTAAGCCATTAACGTATCCTTGCGCGAGATGTTTCGGGCCGGTGAGGAACATCCAGCCACCACGGAAACCACAAACGCGATAAGCTTTAGATAAGCCGTTAAAGGTAACAGTCAGTACATCATCTGAGAGTGTCGCAACAGAGGTGTGTGTGGCGCCGTCATAGAGTACTTTATCGTAGATTTCGTCAGCGAAGATAATCAGCTTGTGCTGACGGGCAATCTCAATCACTTCCAATAAAAAGTCGCGACTATAGACTGCACCTGTTGGGTTATTGGGGTTAATTAAGACGATACCACGGGTCTTTGGTGTGATTTTCTTGCGAATATCATCCAGATCTGGATACCAGTCTGCTTGCTCATCACAAAGGTAATGCACGGCTTTTCCGCCAGACAGGGCAACAGAGGCTGTCCAAAGTGGGTAATCCGGAGCCGGGACCAGCATCTCATCGCCATTGTTGAGCAAAGCCTGCATCGCCATAACGATCAGTTCTGATGCGCCATTACCGATATACACGTCTTCGACATCTAAAGAACGGATGCCTTTACGTTGATAGTGCTGAACGACGGCTTTACGAGCAGAGTAGATGCCTTTCGAGTCACAGTAACCTTGTGAAGTCGGTAGGTTGCGAATGACATCAACCAAGATTTCATCTGGGGCGTCAAATCCAAATGGGGCGGGATTACCGATATTCAACTTCAGTATTTTATGCCCCTCTTCCTCCATGCGCTTAGCATGTTTGAGTACAGGCCCCCTAATGTCATAGCAGACATTATCGAGTTTTGACGACATCCCGATATTTTGCATTGTGTAAAACCTAAAAATGATTGTATTTCTTTATTAAAGTACATCAAAAAGGTCTTTGTTAGAATAAAAAACTGAATTAATACGCTTTTTTGTATGCGCTTTGTTCGTTTGCAATCACAGGATTATGCAAAAGATGGGCTACAACCTTGATCTGGGTAAGGTCTATTAATAGAGTAGCGATCTAAAATGAATAAAAATCCCTAGGCATACGAGGCTGATTTGTCACATTTTCATCAAGCCGTTATTGAACTGATCGAACGCGTAAAGGATGCAGAAGACGGCGTAAACCGTCTGGTTCAAGTTCTTGAGGAAAAACCAGATTTTGCATTCATAGATTGGTTGGAAGCCCAGCCAATCTTTCCAAAGTTTTATTGGCAGTCTCGTGATACCCGTGAAGAAGTGGTGGCATTGGGGCAGTTACACACCTTTGTTGATCCTGCTCCGGCCTATACGATTCTGGCGGATGACCAACGCATCTGGGGTGGGCGTTCTTTTGACGGCCAGACAGAAAAGAATCGTCGCTGTATGTCTTCCTTTTTCTTCCTGCCGCAAATTGAGCTAATTCGTTTTGATAACCGCTGGTCATTAGCCGTCAACCTGACAGCCGACAAACACCGCACGCTGGCAGGGCTCAGTAAACTTAAAGTTGAAGCTGGCGCTCTACTGCCTGTTTCTGCGCAGATCAAAAGCATCAGCCACATACCGGAAAAGCCGCAATGGTCTGAACTTGTTGAGAAAGTTCTGACTGGTATAGAGAATGACGACTTTAAGAAAGTTGTGCTGGCCCGTAGAACTTCCGTACAGATGGACAGCACGGTAAGTGCTGCGCAGCTACTCAAATCAAGTTATCTGCAAAACCACCATAGCTTCCACTTTATGCTCTCTCTGGATAAAAAGCACAGCTTTATAGGCTCTACACCGGAACGTTTGTATGCCAGACAAGGTCAGGAGCTCTACACTGAAGCTTTGGCGGGCACGATAGGCCGAGGCGACAACGCCAGCCACGATATGGAATTGGCAAATTGGTTATCGCAAGACAGCAAGAATCTTAATGAGAACCAATATGTCGTCGATGACATTATCGATCGACTAACGCCTCACTCGGAGCATGTCGAGGTTGAGGAAGAAGCCCGTTTGGTTAGGCTGAGAAAAGTTCAGCATCTTAAACGCAGTATCCACGCACACCTTAAGCCAGGCATTAATGGTGTTCAACTGTTGGGAGCATTGCAGCCGACTGCAGCAGTTGCTGGATTACCACGTAAGGAGTCGATGGCCTTTATTCAAGACAACGAGCCCTTTGCACGTGGTTGGTATGCGGGCTCGATGGGTTTTATCAGTCATCAGCGTGCGGAGTTTTGTGTGGCGATACGCAGCGCTCTTATTCTCGGGGAAGAGGTTCAACTATTCGCAGGCGCGGGTATTGTTCCGGGCTCTGTGGCGGATAATGAATGGCAGGAGTTGGATAAGAAAATGTCGACCTTGCTATCGCTGATCACCGATATTCCTCCACTGGGAGTAGCGTCGTAAATGGGTAGTCAAAACCAAGCCGTCATCAATCGCATTTGGTGTCAGACCTTGCTTGAAGAGTTATCTCGTCTCGGGGTGACTGAAGTGTGTATTGCTCCTGGCTCACGTTCGACTCCATTAACGCTAGAAGCGCAAGAAAATACAAACCTGAATCTTCATACGCATTTTGATGAACGTGGTTTAGGTTTTCTCGCTCTCGGATTGGCAAAGGCGAGCAACAAGCCCGTCGCACTGATTGTGACATCGGGTACAGCGGTAGCAAACCTGTTGCCTGCGATTGCCGAAGCTAGACTGACGAGTGAAAAGCTGGTGGTGCTGACCGCAGACAGACCCATAGAATTGATTGACTGTGGGGCCAATCAGGCGATCCATCAATCTGGAATTTTCTCAACTCATGTCACCTCTAGCCTTGAGTTACCAAGCCCTTCGGACTCCATATCGCTTAAGTGGCTGCTGACTTCCATTGACCAACACATGTTTGAACAAGCAGAGAAAGGCGGAGCTGTTCACATCAATTGCCCGTTTCCTGAGCCTTTGTATGGTTCTGAATCGAAAGGAATATTTCAGGCATATCTTGATGAAGTAAAATCTTGGTCTCACTCTGACAAGCCTTATAGTTGTAAGGCTCGAACTCAATCATTACCCGCTCTTCACTACGCCGACTTAGCAGATAAGCCAGGAGTTATTGTCGTTGGTAGTGTCACCCTAGAGGAAGCACAGCAGGCGAAACTGCTGGCGGAAAAATTGGGCTGGCCATGCTTGTGCGATCCGCAATCGGGGACTTCATCTCCTTTCGCACATTATGATCTTTGGTTGCAGAGCCCGTCTGCAAAAGAAGTGCTGAATCAGGCTCACGTTATTGTGCAGTTTGGCTCGCGGATTGTATCAAAACGGCTCAATCAGTGGATATCTCAGCAAGTTGAATCCAGGCAAGCGGATTATCATTTTGTTTCTCCCCGCATAGAGCGCAACAACCAAAGTCACTTACCACAAACTCACCACGTAGTGGGCATCGGGGGTTGGATTGAGAGTTGGATGAAAGAGCTTGCAGAAGATAAGAGCTCTCATTCTGGTTGGGCAGCGGAGTTAGAGCATTATTCTCAGCGCGTGGCAGCGATATCTTCTCAATATGAACAAAGTCAGCAGTCAGCCAATGAGATTGCGCTGGCTACATCTATCAAAGAGTTACCACAGCAAGCTCAGGTCTTTTTGGGAAACAGTCTGTTTGTTCGTCTGGTGGATATGTTCGGTTCGCTGCCAAACCTTGAAACGTTTAGCAACCGAGGCGCATCGGGGATCGACGGTCTGATTGCGACTCTAACGGGTGTTGTACGAGCCACTTACAAGCCAAGTATATTGTTCATTGGTGATACGTCGGCATTGTACGATCTGAACTCTTTGTCTCTGTTGACCCATGAAAAAACGCCGGTCGTTATTGTGGTCACCAATAATGACGGAGGGGCTATCTTTGATTTGCTCCCTGTCCCTCAAGCGCAGAAACAATCTCTGTATCAGATGCCTCATGGTTATACCTTCGAGCATGCCGCGCTACAATTTGGTATTCGATACGAAAAACCAACTACGCTTGCTGCATACACTGAGTTAGTTGGTCAGCATCTACAACAGGGTGAGGGGGCATTGCTTGTCGAAGTGCAGACACCTCCTGAGCAGGCCTCCTCACAACTGAAAGAAATCACTCAGCGCCTTCATGCTCTATAACCGCCTTTACAACAATGTGAGCAATGATAGCTCGCAGCCGTTGATTGTTTACCTGCATGGTCTACTTGGCAGCAGTGATGATTGGGACCGCTGTGCGCAATTACTTCCAGAATACCCTACTTTATGTATTGACCTTCCTGGTCATGGGATGAGCAAATTGATGCATTGTCGCGATTTTAAAACGTGCTGCGATCAAATATCTGACGTTCTACTTACTCAATTTCCTCACCGACCACCTATAGTGTTAGTGGGTTATTCAATGGGAGCTCGAATTGCGATGGTAGGGCTCACTCAACAGTATTTTTCTGCACACAATATCCAAATGCTTATTTCTGAAGGTGGTAATTTTGGATTGTGTAGTGGGGCAGAAAAAACAGCTCGCTTAAACAATGACTCTCGCTGGGCTGAGCGATTTCATCATGAGCCAATTGAACAAGTGTTAGGCGATTGGTATCAGCAGCCGGTATTTAGTTCACTAAACCATGAGCAAAGACAAACACTCATACACAAGCGCAGTGCTAACCTAGGCCCATCAATTGGCAAAATGTTGATGGCAACCTCATTAGCAAAACAAGATTATTTGCTTGAGTCACTAACAGACTTGAGCATTCCAGTACATTACATTTGTGGTGAAAAAGACAGTAAGTTCAGCCGCTTGGCTGAACAGAGCGGTTTGTCTTATAGCCAGGTAGAGCAAGCTGGGCATAATGTTCATATCGAACAGCCCGAAGCATTTACCGCCATTGTTAAATCTCAAATTCGCGCATTTCTCTAACAGCGCAACGTCAACAAACAGGAATCACCATGGCAAAAACAGTCGGTATTTCAGAAGAAGAACTATACGCACCAGTACACTGGAACGATTGCACAGGTGAATATGAAGATATTCAGTACCATAAATCCGAAGATGGTATCGCAAAAATTACCATCGCCCGCCCTCAGGTACGCAATGCGTTCCGCCCTCAAACCGTAAAAGAAATGATCAATGCGCTAGCGGATGCTCGCTATGACGAAGGCGTTGGCGTGATCATTTTGACAGGGCTTGGCGAAAAGGCTTTCTGCTCGGGTGGTGATCAAAAGATCCGTGGCGATTACGGGGGCTATCAAGACGACTCAGGTACTCATCACCTGAACGTGCTTGATTTCCAGCGCCAGATTCGTACTTGCCCTAAACCAGTTATCGCGGCTGTTGCAGGTTGGGCTGTGGGTGGTGGTCACGTACTGCATATGATGTGTGACTTGACCATTGCCGCAGAAAACGCTCAGTTTGGTCAGACGGGGCCAAAAGTTGGTTCGTTTGATGGCGGCTGGGGTGCCTCATACATGGCTCGAATTGTTGGCCAGAAGAAAGCGCGTGAGATTTGGTTTCTATGCCGTTTCTATGATGCTCAAGAAGCTCTGGATATGGGGCTGGTTAATACAGTTGTGCCACTTGAAGAATTGGAAAAGGAGACCGTTCGCTGGTGTCGTGAAACATTGCAACACAGCCCGATGGCACTGCGTTGCCTGAAAGCTGCACTGAATGCTGATTGTGATGGTCAGGCTGGTCTCCAAGAGTTGGCTGGTAACGCAACCATGATGTTTTACATGACTGAAGAAGGTCAGGAAGGTCGCAATGCGTTTAATGAAAAGCGTCGACCAGACTTTAATAAATTCCCTCGTAATCCTTGATACGCAGTTCGGTTTATAGCGTAAAAAGTAAAGGTGTTTTGCTAAGCGCCTTTAGTTCTCGTTTAAATCGGAAGAATTAAATAAACAACAGCGTATATCAACGATTACAAAACGATTAGAAGGGATATTGGTATGAGAACAGCCAAACTGTATCGCTACGAGCTGCCTATGGATAGCGGAGTGATACTGAGAGAACAAAGGCTCACGGAACGAGAAGGCTTTGTGGTTGTACTAGAAAGTGACGGGGAAGTAGGTCGAGGTGAAATCGCGCCTTTGCCGGGATTTAGTATCGAGAGTATGGACGACGTATACTCTCAGCTCATCGAACAACTGGCCCTGTGGCAGAGTGGCCAAGCACTCGACTATACAGATTTATACCCATCGGTGGCTTTTGGTTTATCTATGGCTCAACTGGAGTTAGCTAATGGTCTTCCTGATACAGGCTGTTACCAAGCTGCGCCACTGTGTTCTGGAGACCCAGATGAACTGTTACCTAAGCTTGATAGCATGCAAGGCCAAAAAGTGGCGAAAATCAAAGTGGGGTTGTATGAACCTGTCCGGGATGGGCTGCTAGTCAGTCTGTTTTTGGAGTCTATTCCGGATCTGACACTAAGATTGGATGCAAATCGTGCTTGGACTGCAGAAAAAGCGCAGCAATTTGCCAAAAAAATTGCCCCTTCTTTGCGCCAACGAATCGCATTCGTCGAAGAGCCGTGTCAGGCTCCGGGTGATAGTTTTTCTTTTGCTATCGATACTGGGATAGCAATTGCTTGGGACGAAACTCTTCAACATGCTATCCGTAAAGATGACTTTAAGCTAGAAGACTTCAACGGCGCCAAAGCCATTATTATCAAGCCAACATTAATTGGTTCTCTAGAGCGCTGCATCGAGCTTATCAATCGTGCTAAAGAGCTAGGTATTAAGCCTGTGATCAGTTCAAGTATTGAATCCAGTTTGGGTCTAACACAATTGGCTCGCTTCGCACAATGGCAGCTACCTGAAGAGATTCCGGGCCTTGATACCATAGGTTTGTTTGCCCAGCAGCTAGAAGTTACTTGGCCTGGCTGTGAGCTTCCGGTGACTTCTCTGTCAGACCAGTCACTAATCTGGCAGTCTTAATGCACAACCAACTCTCTCCTTTGAAACAATGGGCTCAGTTGAGCCCATCTTTGTTAGCCCTGCACCATCAAGAGAGGCAATACAATTGGGCTGAGCTAGCGCAACTTGTGGATGAAGTTTCCGCAAGCCTATCTGCACAGGGGCTAGCGCGCGGCGAGGTGTTGACGTGTGTTGGTAAAAACAGCTTGGATCTATTGTTAGCCTATCTTGCGTGTATGGAGATTGGTGCTGTATGTGCCTTGACCATGCCACAGACCCAAGTGGAGCTAGAAACCAAGTTAACATCACTCTATATGACAGGATCTGAGCGGAAAGTCTGGGTGGCACCACCTAATTTGATGCTTTCTTCCTTGTCGACGATGACGATAGAGCGTGCAGATTTGACGGACTATCCCGCGGGTTATCAAGAAGACAATTTAGCTTCGATTGTATTTACGTCAGGTTCAACAGGAACACCGAAAGCGGTCGCGCACACCTCTGCCCAACACCTTGCTTCTGCATCAGGATTACTGGAAAAATTCACCTTCAAGCAAAGCGATAGCTGGTTGTTAAGTTTGCCTATGTATCATGTCTCTGGGCTGGCGATTATCTATCGCTGGTTGCATGCTGGCGCGACGTTAAAAGTGGGAAGCGGGCTACTTCAAGAAGATATTCGTCACGTGACGCATGCGTCGTTGGTTGCAACACAACTTCAGCGGTTATTGGACAGTAATACGCCACTGGAACTGACTCATGTCTTACTCGGGGGCAGTCACATCCCCGTTTCTCTGAGCCACAAAGCTGAGCAACAGGGGGTTGAAACGTGGCTAGGTTATGGGATGACAGAAGCCGCTTCTACTGTGACGGCTAAGCGGGTGGATAGCGACTATACGGCAGGGAAGGTATTGCCCAAGCGCAGAGTCAAACTTGAGGGGCAGAGGATTTATATCGGTGGTGAAACGCTAGCATCTGGTTATTATCAGCAGGGTGTTCTTGAACCTATCGTGCAAGACACGTGGTTTGATAGTAAAGATCTCGGTGAATGGACAAACGGTGAGCTGAGAATTATTGGCAGAGCAGACAATCTGTTCATCTCAGGTGGCGAAAACATTCACTGCGAAGAGATAGAAGCCGTACTCAACCAGCTCCCAGAAGTCATTCAATCCATCATAGTACCGACTGAAGACATAGAATTTGGACAACGACCTGTCGCAGTCATTCAAAGTCATCAACGTTTAGATATAGAGTGTATCGAGCAGCGTCTCGGTCAGTCCTTAACTCGGTTTAAGTGGCCTGTAGCCTACTATGAGTTGCCGGAGTTTCTTTGCCAGACGGGGATCAAAGTGTCGCGAAAAGCAGTCAAAGATTGGCTTTTAAATCAAATCGATAAATAAAGTGAAGTGCAGCATCGGTGACTAGTCGATCTTGCACTTCAGGGGGATGGTGAAATCACCACATTCTTCTCTGTTAACTGACGAGTGTTTTTTCTTTGGCTGAGCACTAATGCTCAAATTACTGAATTAAGCAATGGCTCGTACGTTAACTCAATCTGTAAATGCGAAAGTCAACTTAGTTGAAATTGATCTTTCATAGTCCAAATCTGAATTTATCAAACTTATAACTCTATCTCATAATGCTTTCGGGAATATGAGTATATGGATATAAGAGGCGTTCATGAAAGCCGTCATTGTGTTGGCAATATTGATTCAGATTCTAGTCGCAGTCCAAAGTGAAGGCTTAGTGCGATCACTGGCTGAGTTATCTGCGTTTCTATTTATCGCCGCTTTGGTCTTAATATACCAACGACAAAAGCGCAGAAAGCTCAAAATAGAGCCTGAAGAACTTTAGCTAAGTGTCAACCATGCCAATGAGCTGGTCGATATGGCAATCCACAGCGTGACACCAAACAGCAATGGCTTAGGCCCAGCAGACTTGAGTTTTTCCACCGAAATTCCGCAACCAATCAAAAACAGACACACCACTAAAGCCCGCTTAGCAACATCAAAGATTCCCTGATAGATCACCTCAAACTGTGGCAACAGATCGCTGACTGCAATGGCGACGCAATAAAACAAGATGAAGTAGGGGATAGTGATTTTCTTCGAATCACTGCGGAATAAAAAGGCACTGAACAACGCAACCGGAATAATCCAAAGAGCTCTTGCTAGTTTTAAGGTTGTCGCGGTGGTGAGTGCTTCATCACCGTAGGCGGATGCCGCACCAACGACGGATGAAGTGTCATGAATGGCAATCGCAGCCCATGTACCGAAAGTATGTTGATCGAGATTCAGCGCATGGCCAATCACAGGGAAGACAAACAGAGCTATAGAATTGAGGACAAATACGGTGGCTAAAGAAAGGCCGATTTGCTCATCGTTTGCTTTGATAGCAGGGGAAACCGCGGCGATAGCACTGCCACCACAGATGGCTGTTCCGGAAGAAATCAGGTACCCCGTCTCTTTATTTAGGCCAATGGCTTTTGCTACCCACCAGCCTATGAATAATGTGCCGATAATGGTGGTAACGATAAGGCCTATGCCATCGGAGGTAACCGCAAGGGCATTTTTGAATTGAATACCAAAGCCCAAGCCGACGATTGAATAAGCCAATAGCTTTTTGGTCACTTTTGCCAGATTAAAATCGTGTGGCACCATGCCCAATGAAGCCAGCAAGAAACCAATCACCAATGCGGTTGGTGAAGTAACCCATGGTGTTAGGCAGATGATCATTGCCAACCAAAATGGCAGTTGCTTTTTAATCGTTGTCATTACACAAAATAGCAATCAAAACAGCTGGTGAGTGTAACTAAAACCAGCCGATAAGTAGATTTGAATGAATTGAACATACGTTCATATTTAGTGAACGTATGTTCGCAAAGTTATTTCCAATCACCTCTGAGCTGAGAGACCTGATGCTGCATTAACTCAGTGGTTGCCGCCGCGGAATCAACAGGTTGGCCTGCTTCTATCTCTAACTTGGACCAGAATCTAGTTGGTAGGCCGCTACAAGCCTTTCCTTTATAGCGACTGAAGAAGCTACCCCACAAACCTTTAATCGCAATCGGGATCACTGGGACAGGACTCCGTTTTAGAATGATGTCCATGCCACGCATAAAGTCATTCATTTCACCATCGCTAGTGAGGCGTCCTTCAGGAAAAATACATACCAAATGGCCTTCTTCTAACGCTTGTTCTATCTCACCAAACGCATTGCGAATGGAGCGTCGGTTGGAAGCAGAGATAGGGATTACTCCCGCGCGCTTAAGAAAACGACGCAAAGGTGGAAGGTTGGCGTAATCTTCTTCCATCACAAAACGAATCAGCCTTGGGCAAACCGCGCTTAGCAGCAAAGCATCCATATAGCTAACGTGATTGCAGACGAGCAACGCTCCGCCTTTTTCAGGTAGGTGGTGTAAGTTTTTGTGTTTAACGCGATACATAGTATGGGTGAGAACCCAAACGATAAAACGCACGGCGAAAATGGGAACTCGTAAGAACAAGGTAATAGCAACCACTAGGTTCATGAGCGCGAGTAATAGGAATAGCTGTGGAATACTCATTTCTATAATCGCTAGACAGATGATACCGAGTACGGCACTGCCCACCATAAACAGTGAGTTATAGATGTTAAGTGCTGCAATCACCTGAGCGCGCTCTGTGACTTTGGCACGCTGCTGCATCAATGCATAGAGCGGAACAATAAACACGCCACCGGATGCTCCCAGCATCAGCAGCGAGATAAATACAGGCCACAGTGGCTGATAAGAGACAAAGTCTGTAAAGGTTTCAAATTCTGGCAGGCTGGTTGGTACAGACGTTGCCATTAAGAACCCAAAGATGGTGATACCTAAGCTGCCCAGCGGGACGATACCGATTTCAATGCGATGGTTGGATAGTTTGTCACAGGCCAAAGAGCCGAAGGCGATGCCGACAGAAAAAAGTGCCAATAGAAACGAGACTGCACTTTCACTGCCATTAAGGTAGATTTTTGTGAAATTGGGGAACTGGGTCAGGTAAGCTGCACCTAAGAACCAGAACCAGCTAATTGCCATCAAGGCTTGGAAGATCGTTTTGTCTGATTTAGCGATGGCGATGGTATTGCGGGTTTGTTTGATCGGCTGCCAGCGGAACTTTAAGTCTGGCGCGCTGGCGGGTGCTTCAGGAATTGAACGACTGGCGAGATAACCAAACACTGCAAACAATACGACGCATCCGGCTGCTACGTATTTGGCGCTTTCGGCTGAAGCAATAATTCCAGCACCTAGCGTACCAAGAAGAATTGCGAGAAACGTACCCGTTTCAACCAGAGCGTTGCCAGGCACCAGCTCTTGGGGTTTTAACTGTTGTGGAAGCAATGCGTATTTGACCGGGCCAAAAAACGCAGATTGTGTCCCCATCAAAAACAGTAGAATAAGAAGAATGATGTAGCTTTCAGTAATAAAGCCGATAGCGCCAAGGCACATGATACCGATTTCAGCGAGCTTTACTTTGCGAATGAACCAAGACTTTTCGTATTTATCGGCTAAAACACCAGCGGACGCGGAAAAAAGGAAGAAGGGAAGAATGAATAGTCCCGCAGCTAGGTTAATAAACAAGTCGCTAGAGATAGGTAGCGCTCCAACTCCAGCAAAAGCAACAAACAACAGTAAAACGTTTTTGAAGATGTTGTCGTTGAAAGCACCAAAAAATTGAGTCACGAAATAGGGCAGAAATCGTCTCTGCCCTAAAAGAGAGGTTTGGCTGTTTGGCATGATTATCCCTGTTCCTTTAGGATGCGATTACCAGTTCGCGATATAGTGAGATAGCAAGTTGTTGATGAGCTCTTTGCCGTCAACTGGCTCAGCTGCGAAGAATTTATCATCGACACTAAGTAGCGTAATTCCATGAACACCTGACCACAGAACGCGGCTTGCTTGCAACACTTCTTTCGATGAGCGATGAGGTGCAAGAACCTGTAGAAGCTGTTCAAGCATGCCAGTCATGTTATCAATACGTTCAGCTTGCCACTCAGGGAGGGTTTCGCCATTCATGTTGTGCTCAAAAATCAGCTGCCAGCGATGAGGGTGGCGCTGAGCAAAATCATGATAGCAGTAGGCTAACTCGTAGAGCGCGGTTTTAGGATCTTGGCTCTGTGAGACGACGACCTTAGCTTCTTCAGCCAGTTCATCGAGAGTCTGGGCAACAGCATGGAGTAGCAGTAAGTTGTAATTGCCAAACACATTGACTAGCGTGCTCGGCACATAACCGATCATATTAGCGACTTTACGTAGGCTTAACTCGTGGTAGGAGTTTTCGCTGAGGAAGTCTTTAACAGTGTCGAGAGTGAGAGCGATGAGCTCTTCACGCGTATGATCGTTTCTACGGGCCATGATAAATTTTCAAAAATGAACAACGTTCAATATTCTAATAAGGGTCTTGGCTAAGCGCAACTGGCGAAGCGCTAATTTGCAATACTTTGATACATGTATTCGACTTTGGCATATTTCATTCTCTAGATACAAAGGCTACTATTGCCCCATAAGTATAATTCTTACCTTATACAGGAAACCCTAAGGAAAAATATGAAACGACTTTTTTCCCTCGTTGCTTTGCTAATGGTCTCTGTTGCTATTACTCCTATCGCAGAAGCGAAGAAGTTTGGTGGCGGTAAGTCATTTGGTAAGAGCTTTAAAACAGCTCCTGCACCAAAGCAGCAACAGCAAAACACAAACACGATTGGTAAAGACCAGGGCGCAAAAACGCAAGGGTCGAGTAAAAAAGGCCTAATGGGCGGATTGCTTGGCGGTCTTTTAGCAGGTGGTCTTTTAGCTGCATTCTTCGGGGGCGCGTTTGAAGGAATCCAGTTCATGGATATCCTGATCATGGGCTTAGTGGCGTTTATCATCTTCAAATTGATGCGCGGTTTGCTTGGCTCGAAGCAGGGCAGTATGAATCAGCAAAGACAGCAGCCTGCATTTGGTGGTTCTGCACCTAAGTTTGAGCAACCGAATGTTCATAACTTCGAGCAACAGCCTCAGTCTGGTAGCCAAGGTGGCTTTGGCTTTGGTGCGCAATCTGATATTCCACACAACTACCCACCGGGTTTTGATAAAGTGGCCTTTATTAATGGCTCTCGTGAGCATTACCGAACTCTTCAAGGCGCATGGAACCACAACCAGCTTGATACGATTGAAGAATATGTTTCTCCAAGTCTGTTTGAAGACCTGAAAGCTGAGCGTGCGAAACTGGAAGGTGAGCAACACACTGATGTTATGTACGTTGATGCAGAAATCGTTCGTGCAGACTATGACGCAAGTAAAGCTCAGCTTAGCTTACAGTTTAGCGGCCGCTACCGTGATGCTGTAGAGAATGTTGAAGAGAACATTGAAGATATCTGGCACCTTGAGCGTGACCTAACGGTACCTAACGCTCCATGGTTGATTGTCGGTATTCAAGGTTAAGCACAATTTTGTAATAAACGCCCAAGCCAAGTGCTTGGGCGTTTTTGTATTGGGCCAAGACTTGATAAGATAATTCGATACAGAACAACAATAGGTAAGTAAAGTGGCTGAATTTAAATATAAAAACCTTTCTCAAGAAGAGCAGGACAAACTCGATGCTGCGGTATTTCGCCGTTTGCTCTCTCACCTTGATGAGAATAAAGACGTGCAGAACATTGATCTGATGATCCTTGCGGGGTTCTGCCGTAACTGTTTCAGTAAATGGTATAAAGCTGAAGCGGAAACTCAGGGCTTAGAGCTGGACATTGATGACGCTCGTGAGCGTGTTTATGGCATGACTTACGATGAGTGGAAGCAGAACCATCAGCCGAAAGCGACACCTGAACAACTCGCCGCTTTCGAAGCACGCCAGAAAAAGAGCTAATCAGAGCTTGCAGCTTATGGCTTAATATGAAAACGCCACTCAGATGAGTGGCGTTTGAGTTTCCAACTGACGTTGTTATTGTTATTTAGATTTGGCCAGTTGCTTCAAACGTCTCTAAATTCGTTAGGTAAGGTTGCAAATCGCCGATGTTTTGTTTTACCCAATCACTATTGTAGTAGGTGTCTAGGTAACGTTCACCACTATCACACAAAAGTGTCACGATAGAGCCTGTTTCACCACGTGCTTTCATTTCACTTGCTATCTGTAGTGCACCGTACAGGTTAGTCCCTGTTGATGCGCCCACTTTACGGCCAAGGATCTTTTCAAGCCAGTGCGCAGTGGCGACTGAAGCGGCATCTGGAATAGTGCGCATCTCGTCAATCACACCCGGAATGAAACTTGGTTCTACGCGAGGTCGACCAATACCTTCGATCTTACTTCCGCAGTTTCCTTTGAGTTCAGGGTTGCCTGTTTTGAAGAAATCATGGAAGACCGAATTTTCTGGGTCAACGACGCAAAGTTTAGTCGAGTGTTGCTGATAGCGAATAAAACGGCCAATGGTCGCGGAAGTCCCCCCCGTGCCCGGGCTCATGACCACCCATTTAGGAATAGGGTTATCTTCAAGCTTCATCTGGCTAAAAATGGAATTGGCAATATTGTTGTTTCCACGCCAGTCTGTCGCACGCTCGGCATAGGTGAACTGGTCCATGTAATGACCATTAAGTTCTTTCGCTAATCGATGCGATTCTGCGTAGATCTGATCTGAGCGATCAACCAAGTGTGCCTGACCACCATAAAACTCAATCTGCTCAATTTTCTTCTTCGCTGTGCACTTCGGCATGACAGCAATAAATGGTAATCCAAGTAGACGAGCAAAATACGCCTCAGAGACAGCGGTGCTGCCTGATGACGACTCAATAATGGTGGTTTCAGGGCCAACCCAGCCATTACAAATCGCGTATAGGAAAAGTGAACGCGCTAGACGGTGCTTTAGAGAACCTGTTGGGTGTGTACTTTCATCTTTGAGGTAAATATCGATCCCTTCCACACTTGGTAAATCCAGTTTGATCAAGTGGGTGTCTGCGGAGCGTTGGAAATCAGCCTCAATTTTTCGAATCGCGTTATTAATCCAGTTGTGATCTGTACACATGGGTATCTCCTTAGCATCGTTATGCTAATAATCTATCTATATAATAGGAGAAATACTTTGCCTAATTGCCTTTAATTTGTTTTATTTGGAGAAAACTTTTCTATCATGAGACGGTGAGTATGGAACTGGATAAAGTAGACCGAAAAATCCTAGCGTTGTTACAACAAGATGGGACTTTGTCGCTCAATGATTTGGCAGAAGCGGTAAACCTGACGACAACACCATGCTGGAAGCGATTGAAAAAGCTGGAAGAATCAGGGGTGATTGAAAAACGGGTCGCTTTGCTCAACCCAGAAAAGCTCGACTTATCTTTTACTGCCTTTGTTTTGGTGAAAACCTGCGATCACTCCCATGAGTGGTATAGTCAGTTTGTGTCTACAGCCTCGGATTTTCCTGAAGTAATGGAGTTCTATCGCATGGCCGGAGAATACGATTACATGATGAAAGTTCAGGTCAAAGATATGCAGTGTTTTGATAACTTTTATAAAAAGCTGGTTAACTCTGTCGCAGGGATATCCAATGTTACCTCAACCTTTGCGATGGAACCGCTCAAATACACAACAGCGTTGCCGATAGGAGAAACGTAAAGAAGTGTATAGACACGTAAAGTCTGGTAAATCAGATTTATAAATTTGGAGGTCTGGCTAATCTCACTAAAAATAATCATAAATAGAGTGAATAAAATGCCAGTCTCAAATCTAGTCTCATATTCCTCGACGGCGGCAATAACGTTGTTGCTGTTTGGTTGCAATAGTGGCGAGGAGGAAAGCTCTGCCACGGCTTTCGGTTCCGGCTCTGACATCACAAATACCTTTTTCACCAATCTTTCCGGTGATTGTCAGCAGTATTTAGGGAATTTTTTTTCTTCAGTTAACGATATTCAGCGGTCGCTACTGTTTACAGGACAAGTGGATATTTCCTCCAGTGGCACTAAGTGTATCGTGCAGTCGAATGCAATTCCCAATCATGACTTTAACGATGCGACTGCGTCATTTGCAACAAATGTGTCGGAGCAGAGTATTGGTTATGAATTCACAGCTTCTCCGAGCGCCGCTTCCAGTGTAACCGAGCTGAGTCTTGGCACATCAGAAGCGATTTTACTTAATGGTGTAAAAGTGGATTTGCTTGCTGCTGCTTGCTATGGCGTTGGAGATGAAAGAACAGGGTATGGTCAGGACCAGATTAACAACCCTTGGCGTTACGATCCTATGTCTTCCTTGAATGGTTTCGGTACTGATATCCACAATGCCCATGTACAACCAACAGGCGAGTATCACTATCATGGTAATCCGGTGGCAATGTTTATTCAGGATTGTGCTGGTGGTGAAGCGTCGCCTGTTATTGGCTTTGCTGCCGATGGTTTCCCAGTATACGGAAGTTGTTTTACTGACAGTTCAACAGGTCAAGTAAGGAAGGCGCTTTCAAGCTATCAACTGAAATCGGGAGCTCGTGTTGATGAAGGAAGCTATACCGCACCAGTTGTGGGAGGTAATGTAGCCAGTAGCAATTACGATGGACAGTTTCGCGGGGATTGGGAATATACGGTCGGGTTGGGGGACCTTGATGAATGTAACGGTATGACGGTAGATGGGCAGTATGGCTACTATGTCACGGACACTTTTCCTTGGGTACTCAACTGTTTTAAAGGCACAACCGATTCGAGTTTTAGTGGTTACAGTGCTGAGCGTTCACACGGGCATTCCCATTAGTAATGACTAACAACTTAAAGTGAGACAAAGAAGCCATTGGCGGCTTCTTTTGTGTGTTTACTTCACAGAAAACTGTTCAAACACCAGATTAGCAACTCGATTGATTACACGGTTACGCTGCGCCATATCAAGCTGAGTTTGCGTAAGGTAGATACTGAGGATGATTGGTTTGCGCTGTGAGTTCCACACTAGTGCAGTGATACCTCTGGAGCCTTGATTACCCGCTCCGGAGCGGTCGGCGATAGACCAGCTTTGAGGTAAAACGGAACGAATCAGAGGATCTGAGACCTTATTGTTTTTCATCCACGTCAGTAGTTGTTGTTGAGGTTCCTGATTCAACCCGTCTTGTAGTAAGAGGGTGTTGAGTAACTCCACCATAGTACTAGGTGACGTGGTATCTCGCTTATCTCCAGGTGTGGCCTGATTGAGCTCTGGTTCAAATCGATCCAGTCGAGTGACCTTGTCGTCGAGACTGCGGACAAACTGTGTAACCTGCTCTGGCCCGCCAATTTGATGCAACACGATATTAGCTGCAGTGTTGTCGCTCATCAGCATAGTCGCTTCACACGCCTTTTCAACAGTGATCTCTTGACCAATCAACTTCTCAGTAATCGGGGACCAAGTCACCAGATCGCTTTCTTTGACCTTGGTTGTGGCATTTAAGTTAAGCTTTTTTTGTTCAGCTAAGTAGAGTGCATTGGCACACATGAGTGTTTTAAATGTGCTCATCATTGGAAAACGATCATCGCCGTGATATTGCCATTGGTTGTGATTTTGTGTGTCGAGTACAGCAACGCCCAAACGACCGCCAGATTGCTGCTCAATCAGAGCTATCTGCTTTGTTAGTGAGTCAGCAAGCACTTGTGTAGAGAAAAGAAACAGAATGAGAGTGAGGAAATTTTTTTTCATCGCGATAAGCTAAACATAATGCATATGCCAGCATCCTAATCCGATGAGATGCTCAGAGTAAACCTGAATTCTCTGAGCATACAGAAATTTTACATTGGGTGTCTTTTTGGGGATTGGTTACTTGGTAAACCTCATCACACCTTCCTGAACAGCAGAAGCCACCAGATGGCCCTGACGATTGTATATTTCGCCTCGAACTAAACCGCGAGTATTACTTGAGGTTGGGCTTTCAATAACGTAAAGCAGCCACTCGTCCATCTTAAAAGGTCGGTGGAACCATATGGAATGGTCGATAGTGGCGACTTGGAAATTAGGCGTCATCAGTGATACACCATGTGGATGCAATGCTGTGACTAGAAAACCCCAATCCGATGCGTAGCCCAGCAGGTATTGATGAATCAGTTGGTTGTCCGGCATCTCCCCGTTAGCTTTAATCCACAGATATTGCTTTGGCTCTTCTTTGTGTGGTTTTAGTGGGTTCACTACCGTCACAGGGCGAGTTTCAATTGGTTTCTCGCCACAGAATGCCACTTTAATTTTCTCTGGCAAAAAGTCCGCGATTCGTTCCGCCAGCTCTGATTCTGAGGCGTAATTCTCTGGCCCAGGAATGTCTGGCATAGTGTTTTGATGCTCAAATCCCGGTGCTTCGCCATGGTAGGAAGCGGTGAGATAGAAAATCGGTCGGCCATTTTGAATCGCTTTGACTCGGCGAGTGCTAAAACTTCTGCCATCACGTAGGTTTTCTACATCATAAACAATCGGCTTTTCTGGATCCCCAGGGTAAAGAAAATAGCTATGGAATGAGTGAACCGTTCGATCATCAGCCACTGTGTATCGAGCAGCAGAGAGCGCCTGACCAATCACTTGCCCACCGTAAACCTGAGGTAGGCCGAGATTCTCACTCTGGCCTCTGAAAAGCCCTTCTTCCAGCTTCTCCAGTTTCAATAATTCCAGAAGTTCGTTGAGTGGCTTACTCATTCCTGTACCTTTAACAATTTAGTCAATATACGTCTATTTTAAGCACAAACTGATAAGTTAAACAGCTATTTGGCCGTTATGTGATAAAAATGACCAACGTGTTTAGGTGAGGGAGCATCACGTGGTTAGGAACATGACAAAGCGAACTCCACTGCATATAATCTTCCGGTATTCCATTGTTTATGTGAGGCTTTATGAAGAAAGCGTTGATGCTGTTTGTTTCCGCTATGTTGGGTATGGCATTGCTTGGTTGCCAGTCTCCGCAGAAAGTTGAAGGGGAAGTGGAAATGACAGCTGTATCAGGCACCGTCGCTTATCGACAATTCATTGCATTGCCTGACAGTGCGCTGGTAACCGTGACGCTGCAAGATATCTCACTCGCGGATGCGCCCGCTACAGTGATAGCAAAACACCGATTTGAAACGGGAGGTACTCAAGTACCTTTTAAGTTTGATTTAGCGTTTGATCCGAGAAAAATAAAGCCGCATCACACTTATAGTGTCAGTGCGCGAATCGAAGTAGACGGTCAACTGCGTTTCATCAGTGATACCGTATATCCAGTGATCACCGATCAGAATCAGACCAGTCACGTTGATTTAGTTTTGGTTGGAGTCAGCCACTAGTATGCAATGTTAGATGGCAGCCTAAGGCTGCCATCTAAACTTTCTCAAGCTCACCTTTCCATCGTTGGTGACTTCAATATCTTCCGCTATCAGCAATTCTCTTTGTCTGACTAAATGCTCACCTTTTAGCGAAATTCTTCCCTGACTATTAATGACCCTAAACCAAGGGAGTTTTGAGTCTTTTGGCAGGTTACCTAAGGCTTTTCCGACATGGCGAGCATAGCCCGGATAACCAGCAAGTTTGGCTATTTCTCCGTAAGTGGTTACTTTTCCACATGGAATTTGGTGAATCACCGCAAAGATTTGCGCTAAAAACTGGTCCATAATGATTTTGTCCTAGTTCGATTTTTCCATGGAAGGGATAAGGAGAGGGCATGGTATTTTCTACATTTCAGTTCTTAGTGACAACCTTGTTGGCTGTTGTTTGTGCTCGGGCTATCAGTCTGAGTGACGGCGACATTCCTGTTTTGGCTTTGATCATTCCTGCGTTATGGATATTTCCGCAAGGGGGTGTTGTTGGGCTTATTCTGATGGCCGCGCTAACGACCTATGGTTTGACGTTGCCTTATCAACCGATTGCACTTTCGATTAGCCAGTGGATATTATTCCCGCTGCTGATGGTGGTATTTTCCAGACGAAGCAGTTTAGGTGTCTTATTGACCGCTGCACTTATCGTGTTGACATTGCAGGTGGGAATTATGGTGACTCAGTCGGGAGGCAAACTCGGTGGAGATCCGATGATTACCGTTGTGCAGACTTTGTCGGTGATTGTGACATGGTGGGCTTCACGCCATTGGCAGTCTAACAACAAACATAGTTGGTGGGCATTGGGGCTGATTCTACCTTTGTGGATGGCTGACTTATCCTACGCGGCATTGGTTGCGCTATGTGTCACGGGAATATTTGCGTCCATGGAAAGCTTGTCTAAGTTAGAAAGCTTCCGTTGGGGGAAACTGCTGTGTTGGACACTCCCTACGGTTGGATTTGCAGCGTTAGTGGTAACGCCAACGGTTGAGGTGCCAAACCCTGTCTTTGTCGTGTGGATTTGCTTGCTGGGTACCGCATGGATGACCGACTACATATTGCGCAGCTCAGATGAGGAAGCCGATTTATAGTTAAAGAAGATAAGTTCATTTTAAAATATGCGCTTGGACAATTTCATTATCTATGCCAGAATTGCGCATATTTTAAACATTACTTATTGTGTGGTTGCACTATAACCACCTCCTAGTCGCACTGTCTTTTTGAACGTTCTCTATGCCAATAAAACGACGCTTCGGCTGGATAGCTGTATTGCTTTTCGCTATCTGGTTTCTGCCCGTCAAAGCCCAGAATCCCAGTTATAAAGTTGCCATGGAAGCAGACGACGTAGTGACGCGTGTTCTGTTTGATGCCGTTGCGTCTAAATTTCAGCTTGATGTTCAATACGTTTATTACCCTAGCTTTGATGCGATCCTCGACTCAGTGAAAGCAGGAGAGAGTGACTTTGCGGCGAACGTGACTTACACGCCAGATAGAGCGCTCTACTTTGATTTCTCTAGCCCAACCAATATTGAGTATACCTACGTCTACAGCGCTACTAATGCGACATTAGATAAACTTCATACCGTCGGTGTACCGAAAGGCACTATATATGGCGAGCTGATCCGCAAGGCTTTTCCTGCGATAGCATTGGTTGAGTATTCTGGTCAGTCTGAAGCTCTACAGTTACTCAAACAAGGAACGGTGGATGGTGTGGTTGATGCTATCAATCAGCTCAAGCCTATGTTGCTTGCGGGGTATGATGCGCAGCTGCTCAATCACCAGCTTTCAATCAAGCCTGTTTCTATCGTTTCACTTAAAGGTGCCCACCACCAATTATTGAAAATGATCGAGCACTATGTACATAGCGCTGAAGTGCAAAAGCTTTTACGCGAATCTATCAACCAATATCAATTTGAGATTCGTCAGCAGGCACTGCGACAAGCGGTACTCAATAGTGGTATCAACTTTAATCGTCCACTCAGAGTTAAAATCGAAAATATCGGTCAGTACGCCACTTACCTAAATGATGGTTCTATAGCAGGTATTACTGCGGATATCGTTCTTCAGGCATGTGACATCCTGATGTTGAACTGTAAGCTCGAAAGCACCGCGGATGAATCCTGGGAGAGCATGTATGGTGACTTGATTGCCAAACGTATTGATGTGCTTTCTCCAATTGCGATTTCTGAAGCCCGCAAAGACTTAGTCTACTACAGTGACCCGTATTATAAGCCTGAAGCGATACTAGTTAAGCGCGAAGGGTACAAAGATAATGTATACAGCAATGTCTCTGAGCTGATTGTTGAACGTATTGGTGTCGTTAAAGATGATTTTTACGAAGAGCTGCTAAGGGGGCTACTTCCTAAGAAGACATTGCTAACGTATGACAGCAGTGAGTCGCAATTGAAGGCGCTTATGAATCATGAAGTCGACTACATTGCGATAAGCCGAGCGAACTTTAATACGCTATTGCGAGAGTCAAAAGATCTACTTCCTTTGACGGAAGACCTATTGATAGGTGGATATTACACCTCAGACATTGCAATAGGGTTTGCCAAAAATCAGGTGGGGGCGTCCTTAGCGCCTTTGTTCAGTCGTGCGTTGAAGATGATCGACACCGAACGAATCGTCAAACGCTATGACTATCGGCCAGACTGGAAAGCCACTCTTCAGGCGGAACAGAGCTTTTCACGCCAGAGTAGGGCTTTGTTTATGTTGGTGTTAGGTTTCTTAGCGATCGTGGCTATATACCTTCACAGCCAGTCAACCACAGATAATCTGACCCGATTGAAAAACCGACGCTCAATGCACCGACGTTTTCGTTCTGGTATCAATGCTCATTACACCTTGCTCTATCTGGATATCAACCGATTCAAGTTTATTAATGATACCTATGGACATGAAATTGGCGACCAAGTCTTAAAAGCCGTAGCGCGCCAAATCGAACTTTATTGGAAAGGAAATAGTTATAGGATTGGGGGGGACGAATTTATATTGATTGGTCAGCCTGAGGAAGTAACTCTAAATGCTCTGATTGATAAGTTATCTTCATTGCACTTTGTTTCCGAAGACCATCAAGTCTCCTTGGATGTGTCTGTTGCGATTGGCATATCATGCCCAAGAGACCGCTTTATGACGCTGCAAGAAGTGCTGAACGAGGCAGACCAAGCTATGTACGATCATAAACGAGAGAAGCATCGCTGTATAATAAGCCGTCAGTCCAATGAGCAAAATGTTGTCCATTTTAGTAAGGGTGGTTAACGACTAATCACTTGGCACAAAATCGAAGGCAATATTAAGAATTTCCCTTGAATTACCTGCGGTGATGGCTGATAATCCCCTCACTCCTTAGCCATGCTAAGGAAACAGAATCTATGGAGGCCCTGGTCCTCCCGCAACAATAGCTCGTGAACTCGGTCAGGTCCGGAAGGAAGCAGCCGCAGCGAGTGACTTGTGTGCCGGGATGTGGCTGGGGCTTCCACCCATTAAAAAGCCCGCAAAGTGATTTGCGGGCTTTTTGCATTCTATGGCTCGTCCTGAAATGAATGAGATTATGAGTTTAAATATCAAATGTTTTTCTAGAGGTACATTTTCAAGTTTAGATAAGTCAAAATTTGTTGATTTAACGTCTAACCAGTTCAACCTATCGTATTGTTCTTTTATACCAATTCTCTAGTACTTTGGTACTTCTTGGTCACAGTCTAACTTGAACATTCTTAAGTCTTCAAATAGTGAGCTTTTTCTCGCAAGATCATAAATCTCTTCACAGAATATCGTCGCTGTTTCTGCACCTTTTACTCTGAACAATACTCTTTTATTGAATGGAGTATTAAATAGTTTTTCCTCAGACAAATAGAGAGCCATAATTAGTAATTTATTTCTTTTGGGGGATTTTCTAGTCCTTGATTTAGATTCATCAATGACATCGATGACATTATTCAAAGCCAATATATACCTGTTCTTAAGCACTCCACCCTGCAATCTAAGTTCTGCTGGATAGCATTCAATTCCAAAAGGATCAAAGCTCATAACTAGCTCAGCAAATTCCTTACTTACGCAAAGATCGCCGTTGTCTGATATGCTTCCGACACCTTTTATTGAGCCATCAGTAGCCTCCCAAACAATAGGCTCTGCTGAACTAGTTGGTTCGTAATCTGCTTTACTGTAAAGAGGTTCTCTGTTGTCTACACATGTAAAACTTGTACTCGAAACTTGGTAATTTTCGCTAATAATCGAGAATTTCATAGGTTAAGTTTATCGGTTTTAGACTGATTTGGAGGCCTTTCTTAAATCTTGTTATCAATTTTAAGGTGATGAGTTTGAAATCTATATAATCGTTCTACCAAAGTAGTGGTGCTTTCCAACATACGATAGAAAAGGGTGCACCTACATAGTGCTCCCCTTTAGTCACTAAATATCTCTAACCCAAACGTCTTTGACATGTTTCTTAAGCAAATCGATCACACTTTGGTGGACGAAAATTAACCCAAAATCTTCTTCGAGTTTAAATATCAAACGTTCCTCTAGAGGGATATGTTCAAGTCTAGAGAAGTCAAAATCTGTCGAATTAACGTCTAGCCAGTTCAGCTTACCATATTGTTTTTCTTTGTCCGTCAGTCTATAAGTTTGATGGATATACGGCATTCGATAGTCTTCATAAACCTTTATTTGATCATCTGAAGGCTGGCTTGGAGAACAGTCAACACGAGCATCTAACCATTCAACGCCATGCTGCACTAGCTGCTCTACTTTTGAGGCAATATCGCTGATAATAAACAGCTTTGGTGAAAAGGTCATCTCCAACAGCAAATCAGGTTCCACTGGAACTATAGGTGCTGGAGTTGCTTTGAACGGAAAGTTCTTGAAGTTTTGAGTAGATAGTATTTGATATTCGTTATGCATTTTAAAACACCGGTGCTTCTTCATCAAAGTTAAACGGTTCTTGCACAAGGCCTATAGCTCCATTTTTCTCTGCAATATCCCATACATGATTAACTAATTCCGCAGAGAAGAAAATAGTATCATCAGAACCTTTTACTCTAAATATGTGCTTCTTGTGTTCAGGGATTAAATTATACTTATTCTCACAAATAAAAAGCTCGTCAACAATTAACTCCGGAGGAAGTCCATAATCAGAGTTATCTTCCATATAAGTATGGCTTTCATCCACATTCATTACATCGATTATATTATTTGTGGCCATAATATATCTATTTGAATATTTTTTATCTTCAGATTTTAGCGCTGCTGGCATAAAGATTATCCCATAGGGATCCCAAGACATGATAGCTTTCATTATCAACTCGGATACCATCCTGTCACCTTTGTCAATAATATCGGGTATTTCATCTAGATCATGGTCACCTGCTAGCCAAATGATTGGGCTCAGGGCTGACACAGGAATATATGAATTATTTGAATAAAGATATTCTCTTGCATCATCTGGCTTAGCTATAATGTCGTTTGACAATAAGTTCTCACTAAATGTCGCTAGCATTTCGGTTTCTATCATTTACCTAGCTCCTTTACGTTTCTGAGACGACCTTTTTTTGAGTCAAAAATAATAATTTTAACTTCAGATTTATTTTTTACTTCTTTATAAATATTTTCATAGACAGAGTTTTTATTTGAAGAGGCAAAATACTCTTTGTCATTCTTTTCGTATGTATTATTTTCTACTATAGAACCATTATTTTTTTCTTTATATTCCTGAGTCTCTTCTTTATCTAACTTCCTATTATAAAAAACAAACTCTTTTGAGCTATAGTGGCTATCTCTTGATACACACATGCCACAACCTGTATTGTTTTCTTTGAATCTAACTCCATCTGACTTTAGCAAAAGTTTAAACTTAGATATATATTTTAAGATCTTATTAGATACTTTATCTATTTCCTTAACATAGATTTTAAAGTCTGTGTCACAATCTAAGTTTTTTAATGTTAAAGCAAGCTTAATTGCAACCACTTTATGATACCCAGTAGTTGAGTCAATCGATTTCTTTAGGCTCTTGTCTTTTACTTTAGCTGATTCGGCAGACATTTTAGCTTTTGAACTGTAAAAAGAACCCTCTATATTGGGGTCAGTATGGCCTGAAGAATGCTGTGGGGTCTCATAATAGCAACATATTTCTTCATCTGAGGAAAGCAAAACTAGGTTACTCCCATGATTCATGGACCAACCTTTCCTTTGCATTTGTAAAGTTCGAAAACTTGCTAGACTGCCTACAACCATATCGCTAATAATATGATGAGCATCAAGTGTACCGGATTTTAAGTTTAGAGGGTGTGAAGAACGAAGTTCAGCGCTCGCTAGTTTATATGAGTCTGACTGACGGACTACGTCACCTTCGAACTCTTTAACTGAACATTTGTTGTTTTCGTTTGTACTCGTCATGATTTAGCTTTCCCTTTGCTTCTAAGAGCATCAGAACATTGCCTTTCCCCTTTTCCTGCAGGCCTTTTGCAGATTTTACATCTAGGGCTATCTTTGTCTTTTTCTTCGTTCGCTTTATCGCGGCTTTTTCCCGACTGAGAAGACTTACCAGTATCATGCTTCACCTTTGCTGGATAAGCTCTTTCACTTTTACCTAAGATTCGTGCAAAAAGTTGATCAAATTCGCCCATTGCTTCTTTCAGCTTATCTGGCACCATTTTATCAATCACTTTGACTTCGTCGGCTAGCTTTAAGAAATACGCACCAAGCTCGTCCGCTCCCATTCTATTCGCGTAAGAGGCTAGCTCTGTCGCTACTTCGATACATGGTTTCAGTACATCGGAGATAATGTTGCTTGCTTGTTTGGCGTAGTCCATCCAATCCAGAGTTCTGAGGAACTTTTCGGGGTCTCCTTTTCCAAGGCCTCGAAGTACCGCAAGTAAAGTGTCTTTAGATGTCCCTTTGCCACCTTTTAGCGCGACTTTACAGGTACCTTTAACCGCGCTGCCGAAGGTTGGGATACAACCGATGAGGGTAAGGGAGAGTGCTAGCCAGTTTTCTGGCTTATCACGTTCAGCTTCATCAAGCAGTGTCATGACGTTAGCGGACAGATCTCGTACATCTGCTGCTTGGTCAACGACTGGAATCATAGTTAGTGCTGTGTTAGCGATGATTTGCTCTACTGAGGCGTCATCATTGAAGTCCCCAAGGATAACTCCCCATATCCAGCTAGCTGCACCGGACATACGCTTCCAAGCATTTTCCCAAAAGCCCACTTCACCTTTTTTTGTTTTCTCTATAAGCAGTTGTGCATTAGCATTTGGATTAAAGTTGGGGTTGGTTTTTGTCGGAACATTAGGTGCGAAATCGCGAGAGTCTTCACCATATTCGATAACAAACTCCCCAGGTGCGACACCTCCTACTGATGCCTTACCTTTATCATCCAGTTTGCCTTCAAAAACACCGCCTTTTTGATCGGTTAGCTTGTAGGTCGCACCTTGAACAGGGTCACCATCTGAATAAGAAAGGAAGAGATCAACAGTATAAGTCCCTTCAGCATCTTCGGTTACGGTGACAGAAGGATTTTGGGCACCACCAAGACACATGGTGTTGGCTTTGTTCATTGTCATTTGGTCTGACAAGCGACACACACCTTTTCCTTCCATTGAAACAGTTGGGGAGGCTGAGATGAACTCGGCTTCAGCTTCTATAGTGCCTGACGCTACACCTTTCTTATCGCCACCCGCATCGCCGGTACTTGCCGCGAATTTACTGCCTTTAATCGCAATACTATTGCCGCCATCCATAGATACGGTGGTCGTTCCATCTGCTAGATCAGCGGATTTTGCATTATTACCATATGGGATAGGTACAACGGCATTACCGACTGTGGTCAGACAAACGTCGGGCAATGTGGCATTGGCTTCACCGCCGGATCCCTTATGGACTACGCTAAGTCCATTAGCACAAACTGTTACACCCATGATGCACCTTGAGTTATTCAAACAAAGATAAGCAATGATATAAAAGAAAGTGCACATCAATCTAACTAAAAACATAGGTATAATGAATGGATTGCACTTCAAATTCACCAAAGTAATAGATCTTGGCTACATGTCTCACAAAATGGATGAAATTTTGTTGTTGCTCATCTCTTAGTGAAGTCGCTGGGCTGTGTCATTTCTACTTAAGACTCAATAGTTAATGCTCTATTCTGACATAGTGGACTGAAGCTGTAGCAATGTTGGAATGAAGCTGAGGGAAGATTAAGCCATTATTGTCTTGTTATTAGGAAGGTATAGAGCTGGTCGTACATATCTCTGGCGAGAAAAGCTGCGACCAGCTTGATCTGAGGCTGTCTGTGTGACTGCAAAAATACTATCCGCCCCAATTCTCAGCTTCAATTTTTGCCAGTGCTTTAGCGGCTTTCTGCAGGGCAGGGAGGAACTTGATGGCTTCATCCGGTTTGACTCGAATCACGGGGGCTTGAATAGCTAAACCGAGATTAGATTGTCCATTTGGTGACGGAACCAATACGGCGATACAGACTAAGCCGGGTAAAAATTCTTCGTCATCGATGGCAAAACCGTGGATTTTTGCATCGTCGATGTTTCTCTCCAGCTCATCAAAATTGGTGATGGTGTTGACCGTATATTGGGTTAGCGGGACGCTTTCTATCAAGCGGCGGCGCTGAGACTTGGACATGTGAGCAAGGAACAGTTTTCCTGTCGCGGAGCAATGCACGGGTACTCGTGAGCCGGGGTGGAGATGGAAACGCAATGGCGCTTCGGTTTCGGCACGATCGAGATAGATGATCTCGCCACTGGACAGAGCGGTCAGGTTACAACTTTCACCGACTTCCGCTCTAAGGTTTTCGAGAATGGTGCGACGTGCACTGTGCATGGTGCTATTGAGCAACAAATTCTCAGCCAACTTTCTTAGGCGAATGCCTGAGCTGTAATGCTTTTCATCGCCATCTTTCTGAATGATACCTGCTGATTCGAGCTGCTGAAGCATACGGTGTAGCGTCGGTTTTGGCAGTCCGGTCTCTTCCACTAAGCCTTGCAGTGAAATGAACTCGTCTTTCTGAGCGATCACCTCCAACAATGCAAAAAGTCGGAGTGTTGGCGTATCCCCCTGAATTTGAGGTGCTTCTTTTGTCATACTTTTATTCATCCTTGCGATACATCCAAGTCTAAGATTGTACAGTCCTAATAATAATATATCCATTTTCTGAATAAAAATTGATCTTTTGTTGTCTCGTCATTAACATTAAATTAATATATGGAACATTTTGTCTCACTAAATGGAGTTTGTTAAATGAAAGCGATAAAAAGGATCATCAACAAAGCTCAACAGAATCGTAAGCGGATCATACTGAGTGAGGCGCAAGACCCGCGTGTACTCGCTGCGGCTCGAATGGCAGTGGACAGGAAGATTGCCCACATCACTTTAGTTGGTGACAAACAAGTGATTCGTGATGCCGCCAAGTTGCATCAGGTCAGTCTTGCTGGGGTGCATATTGTCTCTCCTGACAGTTCACCACTTAAAGAAGTGCTGGCTGAGCGATACTACCTATTGAGAAAGGCGAAAGGGTTGTCTTACGACCAAGCACTGCAACAAGTGCAAGACCCGCTGATCTTCGCCAACCTGATGGTTCGTGAAGGCTTAAGTGATGGCACGGTCAATGGAGCGCAATACACAACTTCAGATGTGGTGAGAGCAGCGTTACAGATAATTGGCCCAGCGCCAGACAGTGAATTGGTGTCGAGTTTTTTCTTGATGATGCTGTGTGAACCGTTCCATAACCTTAAAGGGGGATTGATCTTCAGTGACTGTGGTTTAGTGATCGATCCTAATGAAAGCGAGTTGGCCTCCATCGCTGTGGCTGCGTCTCAAAGCGCACGTAACCTTTTGATGGAAGAACCTAAAGTCGCGATGCTGTCCTTTTCAACCAACGGCAGTGCCAAGCACGAGTCCGTCGACAAAGTTCGCCATGCTGCCCAGCTGGTGAAGCAGCGATGCCCAGATATCGCAGTCGATCAGGACGTTCAGCTTGATGCGGCTATAGTGACGGAAATTGCCGCTAAGAAGCTGCCAGACTCTCAAGTCAAAGGGCAATCAAATGTACTTATTTTCCCTAATCTGGAGGCTGGCAATATTGGATATAAATTGGCAGAAAGGCTCGGTGGGGCGGTTGCGATTGGCCCGCTTTTACAAGGTTTGAATCAACCAGCGAACGATCTGTCTCGCGGCTGTACCGCTGACGATATCGTGAATGTCATTGCTGTGACAGTAGTGCAGGCACAAGAAGAGAATAACACGCAACCGGACCCGGTTGACCCCGCGCTCACCAGCAGCGTGAATTAGGAGATTGAATGGAAATACCCGCTTTACTGGCCATACTCGTGACCATCGCCATTGGTACTTACTTTCAAACGGTAACGGGCTTTGGGTTAGGAATCATAGTGATTGGCCTGACGGTCAGTCTGAATTTGGTCTCTTTACCTGTTATCGCCGCTGTGGTCAGCATTGTTACCCTGTTTAACTGTCTGGTAGCTCTTGTTGGTAAGCCACTAAAGGGGGAATTGAAAATCATGCTGGCATTGGTCGTGGGTATCGTGCCTGGGGTCATGGCGGGTGTGTATTTGCTCGATGAACTGAGCGCGTCAGCGACCAATATCATGCGAGGGATGCTGGGGATCATGATTCTCGGTGCTGGGCTGAACTTCATGTTTAAGCCCAAAACGCTTGAAAACCGTTCTGCTTCCACTTCTTTTTTGTTCTCAGGGTTTGGCTCTGGTCTGGCTGGTGGTCTGTTTGGCATGGCTGGGCCGCCGATTGTCTACCACCTCTACAAACAGCCGTTTTCCATTGAGTTAGTGCGCAGCACTTTATTGATGGTTTTCGCGTGTACTTCGGCTTCTCGCACCGCTTATGTCTATCTTGATGGCAGCTTAGAATTGAACATATTGCTACTATCAGCAGTAGCTATTCCTTTGGTAACAGGGGTGACCATCATCGCGCGGCGTTTCCCACCCCCTTTATCCAATCAACAGCTGAGGAAGTTGGTATTTTCAGTACTGTTGATGATAGGCAGCTACCTGATCATTGCCTCTCTTCTTTCACTACAAGTTTAGCAACGCTCTGTTCACCGTTTTAGCATAGTGAACAGGTGACGACAGATGGTAAACAAGCAGTTTTCCTGATGATCAATAATGATGTTACGCTGATAATAAGGGCTGAGATCGACCCCCATGCCAACGCCATAGACGTCAATCTTGGCGTTATTCGTTGCTTGCTCGATGACTTGTTTAAGGTGGTTGTCGAGATAAAACGAATCGTTCGCTGTTGAAGTCGCGGTATCCATCGGGCACCCATCAGAAAAAACGATCAGAATCTTACGTTGTGCGCCTTGTTGGGTGAGCCGTTGGCTTGCAAACTGAATAGCTTCACCATCTATTCCTTCTTTGAAAATGTCGGCTTTACGAAGGCTGGCGATTCCTCGTCTTGCCCGGCGCCAGTGGGTATCAAAGTCTTTGAAAACAATATGGCGCACTTCATTTAAACGCCCCGGGTGCTGGGGTTGCCCTTGCTTCAGCCATTGCCGATAAGCTCTGCCGCCATTCCAGTTTCCTGTGGTGAATCCGAGAATTTCACATGGGATGTCGGCCAGCCCGACAGATTTAAGCAAGGTATCCATTAACATGCTGAGCTTATGGGCGTGTTTTTGCATTGAACCTGAGCAGTCGATCAGGAAGGAAATAGCAACGTTGGAAGAGGCGCCGACATCAGTTTGGAAGAAAATGTGGCGATCATGGGGCGATGTCACCACCCGTGTAATGGCGGCGGCGTCAACGATGCCTTCTTCCAACTGATCCTGATGACAATTTTGCTCTGGCATTAGCACACTGCTGGCTAACATCGCCGCCAGACGTCGGGTATTGATCGAACGCGCCATCATATCATCGGTGAGTTTCTGTCTTAGTTCATCGAGCAGAGCATGGCGGACAAGGGACGTCGCTTGGCGAATTTGATCAAATTCACGTGTATAAACCTGGTACTGCGCATCGGCCAATTCAAACACTTTACTCTGGCCGGTTTCGTCGGCTGGAATGTCAGTGTCTTCTATATCTCCGTCGACGATAAGGGCAATTTGCGCGAGGATTTTGATGTCTTCTTCGACGGTAGGTGTGCTTTGGCTATCGGACTCTTTTTCTTCGTTTTCAATGAGTTCGGAAACACACTGGGCAAGTTGCAGAGCGTAAGTCGAAAACTCGGCTTGCTGAGGCCTATTTTGTTTTAATGACTTGAGCGAATGCCCGATTAACGGCACGATTCCGGCGCGCGTCGCTTCAATCGACTCGGCAATCGGTTCAGCAACAGCAACGCCAGTTAATCTTGAATAGAGCACCTGCATAAGGGTAAACAGCAGAATACCGAGGCGAGACTCAGTAAAACCATTTTGATGATATTGCTCACTCCAATAAGCGAAGTTAAAGCGAGTGCTCCGTTGAACACCTTTGAAATGCTCTGGGATTAATGACTCTACCCGTACTTGTTCGCAGAAGTCGAAAAGCAGCCGTTCAATGTCATGTTCTGGTCGCCGTGCTTGGTGCATATGTGAGTCGGATAAAATCAGTCTCAGTGCGGCTGAGTCCATTTTTCCCTGCGTAGCCTGTTTACTTTTTGTCAGTTCGTGACGAGTTAAAAAAGTCAGGTCATTGGTGTGGGCAGACAGAAAATAAAAAGGGTGATTACCTTTGTACAGACGATCGCCTCGGTAACTTAATGTGTCTTCACCACTGATTGCGCGGGCAACAGAAACACTCAGGTCGAGGATCTTTTTCTGCTGAGAGGAAACACTAACCATGGTTGACGGGCTCCTGTGGCGTGGTCGCGCGGTTGTCAGAGAACAGAGCCTCCCCAAAGCAGCGGTAGTAATACTCAGCGACCAGTTCTTGCTCTTCATCTTCACAACGATTGACGAAAGACAGCCTGAAAGCGGTGGCGACGCTGTTGAAAATCTGAATGTTTTCCGCCCAAGTCAGAACGGTTCTTGGAGACATCACGGTGGAAAGGTCACCGGCGGCAAAGCCATTTCGGGTAAGCCCCGCAGTGGCAATCATCTTATTGACCAGTTGGCGTCCGTTTTCCGTGTTGAGCTGGGGGATCTTCGACAAGACGATTGCGGCTTCATGCTGGGCATCCAAATAGTTGAGAGTTGCGATGATATTCCAGCGGTCCAGCTGACTGTGGTTGAGGACTTGAGTTCCGCTGTACAGTCCAGAAAAGTTACCCAAACCGAGAGTATTGCATGTCGCAAACAGGCGAAAAAACGGATGAGGGGTGATCACGCGATTCTGTTCGAGAGACGTGTATTTGCCATCTTGTTCCAGCAATTGCTGGATAACAAACATCACATCTGGCCTGCCAGCATCGTATTCATCCAGTACTAATGCAATTGGCTGCTGTATGCTCTGAGGAAGAATACCTTCTTTAAATTCAGTGATCTGCAAACCATCTTTGAGCACTATGCTGTCTTTGCCAATTAAGTCGAGTCGGCTCAGGTGGCCATCCAAATTGATTCGCAGACAAGGCCAGTTAAGTCTCGCTGCGACTTGTTCGATGTGCGAAGACTTGCCCGTACCGTGCATGCCTTGGATCAAG
This sequence comes from Vibrio sp. B183, assembly GCF_000740665.1. Lineage (NCBI taxonomy): Bacteria > Pseudomonadati > Pseudomonadota > Gammaproteobacteria > Vibrionales > Vibrionaceae > Vibrio > Vibrio sp. B183. The sequence continues at coordinate 76,491 of NZ_JPQB01000015.1, forward strand.
GTACGCCTGTTTGAAGTGAACCCAGCTAAAATCGCCAGTGTGACCTCAGGATCAAAGCAATAGTTAGGGTCTATTTTAGGAACATATTCTCCTCTTTTTTCAAATGCTAACACCTCCAAATCACTGTCGATGCCAAAGGTTTCGCGAACGCTAACCTGCTTGTTTGGTGCCATGAGTGCCTGATCCATTTTCCTTCCCTCTTAATACAGCGCTGATCCCCATATGTTCAGTGACGATCTACTAGCTTGAACAAATCTGTGCTCGATTATGAGCAGGTCTGAATGACTTAACGACACTTTCTGTACAAAAAACTATCAATAATGTGATCCAGTTTTATTAATTAGAATGAATTGTTCCAATTTGATGAAAAAATTTGACGGCGAAAAAATCCCCAACTAAGGTGAATTTGAATCAAAAAAAGAGACAATTCATTCCGAAAAGTGAAATTTATGTCAATTCAAGGAGAAGGGAAGAATGAGTGAGCAAGAAAAACGCACGGTTGTTTCCGGCAATGCGACAATGACACCATCAGAAGCATTCGTTGAGACCATGGTTGCCAATGACGTAACAGATATGTTCGGCATCATGGGATCAGCATTCATGGATGCGATGGATATATTCGCTCCTGCAGGCATTCGATTGATTCCGGTAGTGCACGAGCAAGGCGCTGCTCACATGGCTGACGGTTACTCACGAGTTTCTGGACGACATGGTGTTGTTATTGGACAAAATGGTCCGGGCATCAGTAACTGTGTTACTGCGATTGCAGCGGCTTATTGGGCACACAGCCCAGTTGTGATTGTCACACCAGAAACGGGCACAAAGACTATGGGTCTTGGCGGTTTCCAAGAGTGTAACCAGCTGCCAATGTTTCAGGAGTTTACTAAGTATCAGGGCCATGTGACCCATCCAGATCGTATGGCGGAGTACACAGGTCGCTGTTTTGACCGAGCAATGAGTGAAATGGGCCCAACCCAGCTCAACATTCCTCGTGATTACTTCTATGGTGAAATTCAGACTGAGATTCCAAAACCAGCTCGTCTGGACAGAGGCCCAGGTGGTGAACAATCCCTTAATGAAGCGGCAGAGCTGATCGCAGAAGCGAAATTCCCTGTCATCATTTCAGGTGGTGGCGTGGTCATGGCTGATGCGATTGAAGAGTGTGCGGCACTTGCAGAACGTTTAGGCGCTCCAGTGGTTAACAGCTACCTGCATAACGACTCATTCCCAGCTAGCCATCCTCTTTGGTGTGGCCCGTTAGGCTACCAAGGTTCTAAAGCAGCAATGAAGCTGATTTCTCAGGCCGACGTGGTGATTGCGCTCGGAACTCGTCTTGGTCCATTTGGTACGCTGCCACAGCACGGCATGGATTACTGGCCGAAAGACGCCAAAATCATCCAGATCGATGCTGATAATAAAATGTTGGGTCTGGTTAAGAAAATTTCTGTTGGTATCTGTGGTGATGCGAAAGCATCAGCAGTGGCATTAGCGACAAGGCTTGAAGGACGTGCTCTGGCATGTGATGAAAACAAAGCAGTACGCTTGGACAAAGTCGCGACAGAAAAAGCATTGTGGGAAAAAGAGCTCGACGAGTGGACGCATGAACGTGACCCGTTCAGCCTAGACATGATCGAAGAAAATGCCAATGAAACGCCGTTCTCTGGTGGTGAGTATCTACACCCACGTCAGGTACTGCGTGAACTTGAAAAAGCGATGCCAGAAGATGTTATGGTGTCTACCGACATCGGTAACATCAACTCAGTGGCGAACAGCTATCTTCGCTTTGAAAAACCGCGCAGCTTCTTTGCAGCAATGAGCTTTGGTAACTGTGGTTACGCATTCCCAACCATAATCGGTGCTAAGGTTGCAGCGCCACATCGTCCGGCGGTTTCTTACGCAGGTGATGGTGCATGGGGGATGAGCCTGATGGAAACCATGACGTGTGTTCGTCACAACATTCCTGTGACTGCGGTGGTATTCCATAACCGTCAATGGGGCGCAGAGAAGAAGAACCAGGTCGACTTCTACAATCGCCGCTTTGTTGCTGGTGAGCTGGATAACCAGAGCTTCGCAGAAATCGCACGCGCAATGGGGGCTGAAGGGATTACCGTCGACAAACTGGAAGATGTTGGCCCAACTCTGCAAAAAGCCATCGACATGCAAATGAACGAAGGCAAAACCACCATCATCGAAATCATGTGTACTCAGGAATTGGGCGACCCGTTCCGCCGAGATGCACTGTCTAAACCTGTACGCTTCCTCGACAAATACAAAGACTACGTATAAGTCGCGGGCTGGCTGTCCGGCCAGAAAGTGGCCGGACTCAGGGATTGAGTAAGATGGTGGATGTAATGATTTCTAAAACAATGAAAATGCCGCGTAGTCTCTACTTTGAGGCGACAGGCATCGCACCGGGATTGCTGCTAAGTGTCGTGATTGCAGCGGCAGCAACCTTTGTCTCTGATCATTATGGAGGCCCTAAGTTTCTTTATGCATTGTTGCTGGGTATCTCATTGCACTTTTTATCCGATCACGAAAAGTGCGGTGCAGGTATCGAGTTTGCGGCAAAGAAACTGGTGCGGATTGGTGTGGCATTGCTGGGCGTGCGTATTGCTTTCAGCGATGTCAGTGCGATTGGGCTGGAAGGGGTAGGGATTCTGGCTGGCGCAGTCGTACTGACCATTTCATTTAGCCTTATATTGGCAAGACTGCTTAACGTATCGGGAACGTTTGGCCTGCTTGCTGGGGGTGCAACGGGAATCTGTGGCATTTCAGCGGCCATGGCCATTTCATCCACCATCCCTCAAAGCAAGGAGAACGAGCAATACACCCTGATGACAGCAATTGGTGTTGCTGCATTCTCAACAATTGCCATGGTGTTGTATCCACTGATTGTTAATTCACTTGGCTTAACAGCGAGCGAAGCGGGGATGTTCCTCGGTGGTTCGATTCACGATGTGGCGCAGGTAGTTGGCGCCGGATTCATGTTATCGACAGAAATCGGTGATGCATCGACGCTAGCGAAGATGTTCAGAGTCGCCATGCTAATGCCAGTGATTTTACTCATTGCATTAACTTTCAGGGTAAAAAGTCATAACGGCAATTCAGATTCGAATATATCAACACCAATAATGCCGTTCTTTCTGATTGTATTTATTGGATTAATTACGATTAACAGTTTTGGTTGGGTTTCTGCGCCATTGGCAGAAGGTATGTCTGAACTTTCTAAATGGTGTCTGGTGATTTCAATTGCAGCTTTAGGGGTAAAAACTTCATTTGAAAAGCTTTTCTCTCTCGGATGGAAACCAATACTGTTATTACTGCTTAATGCTGTCTTTATAGCAGGATATATGTTGACTGTGATTTATGGTCAACGAATGGTTTCTTAGTATTTGTGATTATTAGTACTGTAAGGATGTAATTATGGATGATAAATACTACATAAGTTCGATTAAAGATTTTTTCAATATAATAGAAACCATTGGTAATAATAGCGGTCCAACTTTATATCATGCACATGAAAATAATAACTCAATATTAGTTCCTAAACTTGGTTGTGTGCGTGCTAGAAATATATATGACTTAGAGCAAGAGACGTTATCAGCCATTAGAGTTTATGGCTTCCATTATCAGGATAAGCGTGAGATTAATGACTGGCTCTTGATGTGTATGGCGAGGCTACAAGGCTTTCCAACCAGGCTATTAGAATGGACTGAGAATGCCAGTAAAGCGCTGTGGTCTGTCTGCCACAGTGATAATGTTCAGAGTATGACGGTACTTAAAGCTAATGATAATCAGCATGTTAGATTTGTTGATTGTCCATACTCTCTGAAAAGCACAAAGATATTTAATGCTGCAAGCTGTGATACGTATGAGCGAGACCGAGAGAAGTGGTATTCCATCCACCCTCTGAAACGCAGCGCGACAGAATACTTTGAATCCTTGTATGCGGAAAAAGAATATGCAAATCGATTGACATTGATTCATATATTACCTTCAGTGAAAAAGAAACTTATAGAGGAATTGATAGCTATGGGTATTTCGTATCAACCTGAAAAAGAAAATACAGATGTGCATACTCACTTAAATGATGCAGAAATCATGAGTAATAAAAATAAAGGAGACATTTCCTCAGAACATGATAATAAAAATGAACAACGTGTTCTTGAACAATACGGAAGAGTTTATCATCAGGACTTTGATTTTGATTGAGCATAAAGTGTCAGTATTATTTAATAATTAAAATTGATAAATTTATTAAATAAATCTAGATTTTATTTTTAATTGAATAATTAAATAGTCATAAAACTGTAATCTGTGAACTCAACGTTTGAATTAAATAAAACTCAAAGATAAAGTGAGGGACCTTGTTAACAAAATGTTAACTAGTCTTGTTGCTCTAATTATAAATGGCAGATCATCTGCTGATATTAAACCAATAACGTAAACATAAAAGGACCTTGGAATATGAATATGCAAACTACTGCAGCGACATTAGTACAAGAAAACCAAGTCGATAGTGCTTTCTTACAATCATTTAGCGATGCGTGGAACAATCACGATGTTGAAGCCTTGATGACGTTCATGACTGATGATTGCGTATTCCACACGGTTGCTGGCGAAGGATTGTTTGGCACCACTATTGAAGGAAAAGAAGCGGTTCGTGACAGCTTTGCAGCGGTCTTCAAAAACTTCCCTGATGCAGCTTGGAGTGATCCGGTTCACTTCGTCTGTGGTGACCAAGCCATTACAGAATCAACGTTCTCTGCCACCAATCCAGATGGCAGTGTGACTGAAGCTCGTATGGTCGATGTCTTCACACTTAAAGATGGCAAGATCCAAGTGAAGAATGCGTTCAGAAAAACTCGACCAGCACAGACTCCTAATAAATAAACGCGCTAAGAAATCGTTATTCACGTGTTATGACCAGGAGAGTCGAATTATGAGTTTAGTCATGGACCAGCCAGCCTTTGATGCTGAAGAGCCTCAGGTAAAAACGACACAAGCAAAAGATAAGTACGATCCCAAGTACGATCCACTTAAAGACAAAAACCCGGGACAGGGTAAGGAATACGCGCCGACTTACTGGGTTGATACGGCAGGCGCACCGCCAGAAGACGACGGCCCGATCACATCCGATATGGATGTTGATGTCGCCATCATTGGCTCAGGTTTTACTGGCTTGAGCACCGCGATTCATTTAGCTGAAATGTACGGTATTAAAGCGACAGTGATTGAAGCCAACCGCTTAAGTTGGGGGTGTAGCACCCGAAATGGCGGGCAAGCGCAATGCGCCTCCGGAAGACTGAAGCGTTCACAATGGATCCAACGCTGGGGTGTTGATACTGCTCTAAAAATGCACCAAGAGTGTGTGGATGGAATGAACACCTTTAAGTCTCTGATCAAAGACATCGACTGTGATCCTCAGCCGGGTGGCCACTTCTATATTGCTCACCGTGCCAAGATCATGCCGACGTTGGAGAAGGAAGCCAAATTGCTTCGTGAGACCTTCAACTATGACGCGCAGATCTTAGATGCCGACACCGTGAAACGAGAATACGTTGGTGATCAGGAAGCGGCGGGGGCGATGCATGAGCCTGAAGGCATCGGTATTCATGCGGGCAAGCTGGCGTTTGGTTACCTGAAAAAGGCGCGAGCACTTGGAGTTAAAGTGCACCCTGCCAGTCCAGTCACAGGGTGGGAAACCCGAGGTGGTGTTCATTATCTCAAGACACCCGGCGGAGTGGTGAAAGCGCAGTCGGTCGGTGTGTGTACGGGTGGCTACACCAGTCAAGGTCTGCACTCTTCTCTCAAAAATCGTCTGTTACCGGTGTTATCTAACTCCATGGTGACGCGTCCACTGACTGCAGACGAAATAGCAGCATGCAATTTCAAAACCAATCAGGTGATCACCGATACACGTGTATTGCGTCACTACTACCGCTTATTGCCTGATAACCGAGTACAGATCGGTACACGAAGTGCTATCACCGGGCGTGATGCTCCGCAGAAAAAGTACGAAGACATGCTAAGAGCAGATCTAGCGCGTAAATTCCCCGCATTGGATCAGATTCAGGTCGATTACTCGTGGTGGGGTTGGGTAGACGTCAGCCACGACATGATGCCGCGGATTTATCAGCCAAATCCGAGCGAGTCCATCTTCTATGCGTTGGGCTATGGCGGAAATGGTGTGATGTATTCGGCGCAGGCTGGTAAGCGCTTAGCACAGTGGATAGCAGGTGAAGGCCATACACTCGACCTTCCAATATTTGAATCAAAACTTCCGTTCCCGAACGTGAGAGAAGTGGTGGAATCGGAGTTATTTGCACCATTTCGACGAGTCGGGCAGCGGTTCCTCTATCAATGGTATCAGCTAAAAGATGAGGTGCTGTAATCAGTTAAACGTTCCAGATTAGGGAAATACAAACGACCAGGAAAGTTGTACCAGGTCACCTTGTGAGCAAAGCGCAGGTAGGGAATCTGCGCGATATGAAAAGGTTAAGACTATGAAACTTATAAAGAATAAAATTGTAGCAGGCATGACAATTGTAGCGATGACAGTATTGTCACACACAGCGACTGCACAAACTTTCAAGATGGCAATCGGCGATGCTGCCGGTGGCACTCAATGGGAACTCGGCACTAAGTTTACAGAGTTGATGGAGCAAAAAACGGATGGCAAGGTCAAAATCGACCTGTTTCCGAATGGTCAGCTAGGTAACGAGCAAGACACCGTCAACGACGCGGCCATTGGACTGTTGGACTTCTCTGTTTTGGCGATCAATAACGTCACACCTTTCTCTCCAACTGTTGGCCTTTTAACTATGCCTTACGTGATTCAAAGTGCTGAAGAAGCCGTGCTATTGACGCAAGGCCCTGTCGGTCAGGAGCTGGTGGAAAACACCATCCGTGATGCTGGTGTGCGTGTTGTGGGCTGGGCCTATTCAGGCTTCCGTGTGCTGACAAACTCGAAAAAACCGGTTGCGTCTCCGGCTGACCTAAAAGGCTTGGTGATTCGTGTCCCTCGTAACGAAATTATGATTGCCTCTTATCAGGCGTGGGGTGTAAACCCAACACCTATGGCGTGGTCTGAGACGTTTACTGGTCTGCAACAAGGCGTGGTCGATGGTCAAGACAACCCTTACATCACTGTCTATGCGATGAAGTTTAACGAAGTGCAGAAGTACGTCACCAACATTCGTTACATCTTCTCGCTTGAGCCACTGATCATCAGTGAAAGTATCTTCCAGCAGCAATCTCCTGAAATGCAGAAAATCATTCTTGATGCAGGTAAAGAAGCAACGGAACACAGCTTTGCTTACCTACAGGAAACAGAAAGCAAAATTCGTAAAGACCTTGAAGACAAAGGCATGGTGTTTACAGACCCAGCTGACGGTGAGAAAGAGTGGATTGATAAAGTCACTAAATCTGTCTGGCCTAAGTTCTACTCAAGTATCGGAGGAAAAGAAAAGCTAGATAACGTTCTTGAACTACTGGGTAGACAATAACGACAAGATACACCCTATCTGTCCCGAGCAGGGCAGGTAGGGTTTTTACATGGCCTTACTTGTTTATCTGTTCAATACCCTTGAGCGACTGGTTGTCATGTAAAGATCAACATCGGAGGCTATATGTCAGTCGCTAAAACAATTAAAAAACACCTGAACAATGTCGAGGAATACACTTGCTGCCTGCTACTGGCAAGTTTTGTCCTGCTGTTGTTCTCACAGATCATTTCACGCCAGCTGTTCGATTACTCCATTCCATGGGGAGACGAAGTCGCCACCTATATGTTTGTTTGGTTTGCCTATTTAGGCGCGGTTGTCGCAGCCAAAATGTCGGCGCATAACCGAGTCAGTTTTCACTTCAAGTTTTTCCCTCCTATCGTCCAGACCATCAGTGAAACCATTGCAGATTTCCTTTGGTTACTGTTCAACGGTTACTTCGTTTATCTGAGCTATGACTTTGTGTTCAACAAAATGAACCTGTTCTGGAAATCTCAGACGACGGGGATTCCGATGAAGTATTTCTACATGATTCTTCCGATTGCGTTTTCACTAATGATGATCAGGATCCTCTGGAACAATTACGAGCGCTTGTTCAAAGGAGTGAAAAGTGAAGACCCAGAGGTCAAGGAGCTCAATAAACTGACAATGCAGAAGTCGCTGAACTCGCAGTAAGAGAGAGAAGTAACGATGGATGAATATTTAACTCTGATTTTGTTTGGCGGCTTTTTAACCCTGCTGATCTTAGGCGCACCGATTACTGTGTCTCTGGCAGGGGCATCAATGGCTGCTTATTTAATTCTGGATAAGAACCCGATAGCGTTAGTGCAAATCGCATTTACTTCAGTCGGTAATTTCCCTTTGATGGCTTTGCCTTCATTCGTACTGGCTGGCGCTTTGATGGAAGCGGCCGGAATTTCCAAGCGGTTGGTGGATATCGCTGAAAGCCTTGCGGGACCAGTGACTGGGGGGTTAGGTGCCGCCACTGTAATGGCGTGTCTGTTCTTTGGTGCTATTTCGGGCTCAGGGCCTGCGACGACTGCGGCGGTGGGTATGCTGATGGTGCCAGCGATGGTGAAACGTGACTATGAGAAAAGCTACGCTTCGGCGGTCACCGCTGCCTCAGGCGGTCTCGGGATCATCATTCCGCCGTCGATTCCTTTGGTCATTTTTGGTATTTCGGCGATGGGCTTGATGGCCCCACCGGAAGCCATTGCGCAGCACGGGCAGTTCGCCTCTCTATCGATTCCAAAGCTGTTTGTAGCTGGGGTTGTTCCGGGTTTGATCATGGCATCGACCTTAGTTATTACCAACTACATGATTGCGAAGCGCAAAGGCTATTCCGGCTTGACAGAAAACTGGTCTTTCGGTGATATCAGGCATACTTTGCGCCGTGGTGTGTGGTCCATATTAGCGCCGTTTCTGATCCTTGGCGGTATCTACAGCGGCATGTTTACGCCGACCGAATCGGCTGTGGTTGCGATCTTCTACTCGCTGTTTGTCGGGCTGTTTATTCACCGTGAATTGTCGTTTAAGAGCATTACTAAATCGCTGTCGACCACAACCTGGATTACAGGTCGCGTCCTGCTGATCTTGTTTGCTGCCACTGTGTTTGGTCGCCTGCTGATCGAACAGAAAATACCAGTGGTAGTGGCGGAATCTCTGCTTGGCTTCACCGACAACATGTACTTAGTGTGGGCGCTAACCATCACGCTACTGCTGTTCATTGGTATGTTTATGGAAACCCTAGCAGCGATCATGATCATTGTGCCGGTATTGCTGCCCATTATGTACATGCTTGGCGCGGATCCAACGCACGTTGGGATTGTGGTGGTATGTACGTTGTCGATTGGTTTTGCCACTCCACCACTGGGAGAAAATATCTTCGTTGCCTCGGGGATAGGCGGGGCCACAGTGGAGCAAATTACCGCTAAGATTCATCCATTTGTGCTTGCCTCGGTAATTGGTGTGTTTGTGATTGCCTTCTTCCCACAAATCAGCTTATGGCTGCCATCTATGGTCGGATACTAGGAGGTATGAACGTGAAATTACAACGAATTCTTCTTTTAGCCACTGTGATGCTGAGTGCTCTCAGCAGCGCGATAGTACAAGCTGAAGAGAGCCAGCAAGCGGTCAATGTACTGGATATCTCGGAGCCGCATGTCGCAACACAGGCAGAGCGCAGAGCAAAAACGCTGCTATCTAAAGCCGTGCTGCATATTCAGAACCAAGGCGATAAGGCGGTCAGTGATTTTTCTACTGACTCAGCATTTGTTGATGACGAACTGTATGTCTTTGCGGTGGGAGTCGATGGCCAGTTTCTCGCCAGCGGTGGCTCATCAATGGTGCTAATTGGTGACAGTGTATTGGATACTCAGGATGTGTATGGTAAGCCTTTCTTTCGTGAGATGATCTCGAAAGCGGTTCACAATGGCTATGGTGAGGTGGAATACCACTGGACCAATCCAACCGATCGAATGGGGGAGCCCAAGAAAACCTTCTTTGAAAGGGTGGGAGATGTGATTGTGGCCGTGGGCTACTATCCTGAGCGTTCCAGTGCGACTGAAGCAAAACAACTATTGTCGAGGGCTATGGCCGCAATGGTGAATTCAGAGCAGCAGAGTTTAGACGCATTCAACGATATTGATGGTGATTTTGTTCAAGGCGATCTGTATGTGTTCGTGCTCGATATTAACTCTGGTAAGTTTCTCGCTCACGGTACCTCTCCAGAGTTAGTGGGGCGTTCGCATAACGAAATTCTTAACCCAGATCTCAAACCAATTGTGACCGAGCTATTGTCATTGGCGCGTAAGAATGGGCGAGGGGAGTACTCCTACCGATGGTTGAATCCGTTATCAGGTAACGTTGAGAATAAACACACTTATTATCGAGTATTAGATAACAAGGTAGTCGCTGTAGGTTATTACACTAAATCGCAGTCGTCGTAATCTAATTAGAGTATAAATACAGGGCTTAATAAGGCCACTCTACGGAGTGGCCTTATTATTTCTTCATTAACAGATATTCATTAGTTTTTTGATTAACAACTTATTTTATTTAAATGAAAGGTTGGAGATGATTGTAACGATATTAAAATATGGGTATAGAACGTTAAGTTATAAGGCCGTCGGTTTTAATGATTATTCTTTCTTTCATTTATAAGTATTAATGGATTTTTCAGTCAAAGTAGGATTTCATCAGGGTAATACTTGAGGATTTAAATTTCCATTTCAGAATTTTTCTATTTAAGTTATTGAAATTGTTTGTTTTTGTGTAATTTACCGTCGCTTGCGTGAATGGGCTGGTTTTTATCGATGAAAAGGTATTAATATTTATCAATTGATTTAATTGATATTATTTTTATCTGAGTTTTTCAGCCATATATGTTTCTATATTGTTTCATTTCTTCACTTTTATTTTTGATTATTATAAAAATCTCAAGAATTAATAATGGTTGATTATTTAATTTTTTGACAATTTAAACGAGGTTGTTGAATTCTGGGATGCTTATCAAAATTTAATTAAGCAACTTTGCCTTATTAAGATTCCCACTAAAAAATAGTTTTGGTTCCGACTTTTCCTGTAAGACAGAGAATTACTGTATTAATACAGGTGATAGTGCATCGGAACAAACTATAAATTTGGCTTAACAAATAAAGGCATCACCTAAGTTTGATATAGGTGCCATAGGATTTAAATCATGAAAAAGACAACGATCAGTTTGTTGGTAACTGCAGCGTTAATGGGATCGCCATTGCTGGCTGTTCAATCTGCCATTGCCGCGCCACAGAATAGTATCGCCGCTTCTCAGAGTGAGTCGGTGGAAACACAGATTACAATGCAAGGCGTGGAGCAGTGGTACTCAACGGCTCAGGTCAAAGTGAGTAACGTGTCCGGTGAAACGTTGGATTTAGACAGTGCTGAAGTTTGGGTCACCACAAGTAAAGATGCGTCAGTGAACACCGTATGGGGTGCACCGGGTTTTAGCGTTAGTAGTCCAGCACCCAATACTTTTGTTTTTACACACGACGCGACGTCTGACCCGCTGTCAGCAGGTGCATCATTCGATCTGATATTTGGTCTTAACTCAACAAACGGAGATTTCATCGATCAAAACGACCTTAATGTTGAGCAAGTCATCATCAAGAATGACCCCGCGTTACAAGGTAAGATTGAACTGATTGCGCCAACATCCCCTCACTCCAGCCTGTCTTCAGCTTCCATTTTGGTTGAAGGGGAAAGTTACACAGAAACGGTTTCAGTCGCATGGGGCTCTACCTACACACTCGACCATTTAAAAGATGGTGAATATCAGGTCACCGCTTTGGATGTGTCGAGTGAAGAGGGGATTGCTACAGCGGCTTCGCCAACCACAACGGTGACAGTGGATAGTGACCAATCCGCACCAACGGCTTCCGTTCAATACGATGCATTTGTTTATTACGCGGGTATCGATCTTACAATGCCTGCCATTGAAGGAGTTGCTGGAAGCCTAACTACAAACGTTGCGGTACATCCTGCAGGCAGCGAAGATATTGAACGCAGCGTCATCGTGCCATTTGGTGGAAATCTGGATATTGGTAAACTGCTTGACGGCCACAGCTACGATCTAAGTTACTCGCCAGTCACCGTGAATAACACTTTGTACCAACCTCAGGACAACTTGAATATTTCAGTCAACAAAGACAGCGAGACTGAAGTAACTGCAGACGTTTCGTCCACTGATATTGATACTGAAGGTTTCCGTATCGTAGAAACAACGCTTTCAGGGCTGCCATCTGAAGCGATGCCAGTCTTGGTGAATTTAGTGGCGACAGATGGTTCTGGTCTTTATAGCTATGAGATCACAGAGAACACGTTCACCCTGCCTGATACGGTAAAACCGGGGGAATATCAGGTAGAGATTGATCCAGTTTCCGCTGGTGAGACGCGCTACGCCTACGATGGCGAAGAGTCAGTTACGGTGACCGAAGGTAGTACTCCGTTTGTGTTAGCCCTGCCGTTCCGAGAAGCGATGAGCCTGGCAGTGAGAGGTTTCCCTGATTTCGTTGCCAACGGCACCGTGACCAATGACAGCGAGCAGGCTACTCAAGAAATCGGAGCTACGCGCGTCGATGCAATCTTTAAGTACGCGGGCCTGAGTGGCTCCGGTGACCCAGATGTCATCTTGCCGAAAGATGGTCTCCCGCTCCATACGACCTACGCAAACGCTCAAACGGCTTCTGGAATTTCTGGAAAGCCTGTGTTGCCTGTCATGGTAGTTTACACCGCGAACGCCAGTGGTGGCGCAAGCTGGGGTGACCTGAAAGACAACAACCTTCTTTACAAACATTACGCTACCTTCATTACTCAGGCGACAGCCGCGCAGGAATACGCTCGTGGCGATGGCAGCTCGCCTATGTCGTTTGTACTGAACCCAGACTTCCTTGGTGAACTGCAGAAAAACCCATCTGACGTTGAAATGCTCAGTGTGTCGGGCAGTGTCGAAGTCAACAATCAGTTGGCGCGTGCTCTGGAGTTCATGGAAGAGACCTACGGCTATCAGCCACCTGTAGAAATCCCGCAGTTTGAGGATACGTTGAAGGGCTATATTGCGTCATTAAACTTCATCATGAACGCGCTCGCTGAGGATGTCACTTACGGTTGGCAGATTAACCTTTGGGCAGTGGGCTCTGCGAATTGGATCCATACGTCCGAGGATCAGTCTGAAGCTAAAGGCCAAGAAGTGGCTGAGTTTATCGCTTCGTTAGATGTCTACAGCGGCACCTACACTCCTGACTACATCGTGTTTGATAAATATGAACGAGATGGTTTTGGGTCGGAAGCGATTGCTAACTACGCATACAATGCAACGAGCTGGACACGTTATCTTTCTTACGTGAAAACCATCAGTGACGGTGCCGATTCACCAGCAATGATTTGGCAGATCCCTGGCGGCCATATGCCGACCGAAGAGGAAGGTAATGATCTCATCGGCGTTGAACATGAAGCGTCAGGCGGCTCTTACTTTATGGGTGACGCTCGTATCAGTACAGATATCAGTACTATTCGAGCAGGCTTACTCGATAAAGCTCTGAGCGCGGAGATCTACAACGGTGCGAGTAACGTTGGTGAACTCCTTGCAAAAGATAATGGCTATGATTGGTCGAGAATGGCGATGCATGATTTGCCGAAGAGTAATGTCTTCTCTATTTTCTGGGGAGGCGGCTCGACTACAGCAGTCGTATCGATTGGCTCCAACGGTACGGACAACGGCTGGTTAGACGGTAAGGTTGACGCCTACGCTCAAAGCCCTGCATGTCTGATGGGCAACGAATGTGATGGTTCTATCTGGGGTGGAGAAGGTGGAGAAACCCCACCTCCTGGTAATCAGCCACCAGTGATTGAACTATCACCAAATTACGAGGTTGATAGTGGGGAAACGGTCACCATTACGGCATCGGCAACCGATCCGGAAGGTGCACAAGTGAGCTACCAATGGACGGTACCTTCAGATCTAACAGTCGTTGGAGACACGAACAGTGCAACGCTCGAAGTGACCGCGCCTGTGACGGATTACAATCTGACCTACTCCATTTCGCTAGAGGCTTCAGATGGTGAGGAGTCAGCGGTTAAGTCAACACAACTGAAAGTGATTGGTGAAAACACCGGTGGTGGCGATGGCATTTGTGCGGATATTCCTGAATTTGAGCCGGGGCAATATGAGGAAGGCGCACAGGTGACATATCAAGGTAGCCTATATGAAGCTGAACGTTGGACGGATGCAGAATTAACGCCTGCGGATCCATATTCTGGCTGGGTGTGGATTGGAAGTTGTGCTGAGTAGTTTCCATTTAAACCACATTAAGTAATACCGCTAGGCCCGATATTGAGTATTCGATATCGGGCCTTTTGTGGGTTTTTTAAAACGACACTTCTACACTTACCCCTTCAATCCAGCGTTCTTCAGGAATGGGCTGATCGAAGCTTAAGTTAACTTTTAGATATGCAGGTTGGCCTTCAAAAGGGCTTTGTAGTTCTTGTGGTAACTTATTCACAACTTCAACTGGGCTTGAAACTGTTGCAATGTAGGTTTCCCCATCCGGATATTTCACTTTAGCCTGAGTGCCTATTGTGCTAAATCGTAAGTACTTTGGATCAAGAAATGCTGTGATTTCGGGCGTTGTGTTCTTTGTAATCGTAATCAGAGGGGTGTTTTCTGAAACTCGCTCTCCTTCAAGGACGTGAATGTCAATGACCCGCCCTTCAAATGGAGCTTTAATGGTTAAGCTCTCTTGAATTGAGCGCTTTACTACAAGTTCTTTCATCAATGAGCGATATTCGGTGGCGATTGGTCCCGCTAACTTTGTCTCAATATCAGTACGTTTTGACTCAGCGAAAGCAATTTTTTGGCTGCTTAACTGGGAGTTAAGAGCATTGGTTATATTGACAATGGACGCGTAGTCGACCTCAGATACCTGACCTTTTGAGCGGTAAGTATCGTAATTTGATTGAATTTTCTGAACTTTATCGAGATTACTCTTTGTTTGGTTTATTGCTTCAGCATATAAGGCTTCAATGTTAAACCCATTGTCGGTTGGTAGTTTCAGAAGTTCACTTTTAATGAAGTTAAGCTCCTGATCCAACGCAGAGTCTTTGAGAAACAGCAACGTTTGGTTATGCGAGACTTTCTTCCCTATATCTGAAGGAATGGGACCGACGATGCCTGTGTGGGTGGCGTTGATGGTAACGGGGTGTGAGGTAATTATCGCCGGAGCCACCACCAATACCTGTGTTTTAAATAAGTAGTAAGCCATTGCTATCAATGGACTAATGACTATAGCCAGAATCAAGTACCAGCGTATTCGATACCCGCCACGCTTAGCTTTGCCGTAGACGACTTTAACGCCATCCTCTGAGTGTGGGTTATTCTTCTTATCTAAATGAAAATTCACTTTCATATTAAAATCTCTTACCTTTCTTAAGTACCCACCAAGGAGCCATACTTGATTCTTCATGACTTCTTCTGACAACCTCATTCACCATTGAAAAAGCGGTTATGAGCCGCATGAAAAATTGGTAAATCGGGTAAAGAGGGAGCCATTTCATCTCTTTGATATCTTCTTTTTTTCGCTCAGACACCAAGCCCACATACACAATGAAAATGATGAGTGACAATGTGAAATAAACGCAATACAGCATGAGTGTCAGTGCCAAAACGAAGGCAATGGGATAGCTGTAGGTGATGAACAAAGTGAAGAAAACAACCAAAAGTGGTAGTAGTACGTTCTGAATTACCCCATATGTGATGGTAAAGATGAAGTTTCCCCATCCCAGCAGAGAAGGGGACAAACCATCTTTGTGCTTGCGAAGAAAAAGGAACAACAAATCACCGTCCCAACGCAGCCTTTGCAATACTAAACCTTTTAAGGTGTCAGGTACGTCAGTATGGCCAATAGCATGTGTTGCGAAGGCGAGCTTGTTCGTTGGGTATCGGCGCTTATATTGTTTGAGGCGCATTGTTAAATCTAAATCTTCCGCGGTATGGGTGTCCCAACCGCCAACTTGCTTGAGAATATTCTTTCTGAAAGCACCGAAGGCACCTGAAATGTTGTTGAGCACTCCCCAGTTTGCCATGCCGGTTTTTCCTGCTTGCATCGAAAGCATGTACTCCAGAGACTGCATTTTAGTCAGGATATTCTGGCTGTGATTCCTCACTCGTAAGGCACCACCACTGGCGATCACATCAGCGGAAGAAAACTGTTTCATCATCGTGAAAACCATGTCGTTATCAAATGACGTATCTCCGTCAACATTGATAACTATTTCACCTGAAGCAACTGATAAACCAGCATTTAATGTGGAGACCCTTCCTCCTCTTTGCCATTTTGGTACAACGCGTACTTTTCGATTTTTTACATGGGCATGGCGTTTTACCCCGTTTACTGCGGCTTGATAAGTCGCTTGGTTTTGCACAGCGCCATCAACAACGGCAAGGATCTCAATTGAGCCTGGGTATATTTGCTCAACTAGTGTATCTATCGTAATACCTATAGCTTCGCCTTCACCATAGCAGGTGATGACAAAGCTAATCGAAGGGAAGTGTTTTGGCTCTTCTGCAGGAGCTTGGTAAGCCCAGCGAAAAATCCCCGTTAGAACAAGTAAATAAAGCGGTAGCTCAATAATGATCATCAGAGGGAAAAGCAAAAACCATAGCTCCTGATTGTTCAGAAGCATGCCTCTAAAGTAATCGAGTAGCGTCAGGCTATCAGACAGCATAAACTTCTCTCAGAAGGTCATCTAACCAAGACTCAGGGCTACCATTTAACGTATTGTCAGGTAGGGGGCGGGCGAAAACGTTCAGTTCGAAATCATCTTCTTCAATAAGTTGACTGAGTTCTGAAAGCTTGCCTTGCAATGCGGATAAGCTTGAGCGGTGGGTTTTTGGCATAAGTACCAAAAGCACATCTTGCTTGTATTGACAGCAAATGTCTGTATCTCTAAATAAACTGCTTAATCGGGTAGTAATTTGTTCTATCAGAGCAAAGAGCTTTGCATCACCATATTGCTCCCCATAACGGTCTATGGAAGGTAAATATAGCGCTAGAAGTAGATGGTTCTCGCTGTGTCTCAATGCCACTTTATTAACCCAACTTAGCAAGTTAACAAAGTAGCCTGCTTCAACTCGACCTTTGATTGACAGCTCAGGAGCTTGGGTTGTTTTGCCATGTTGGTAAATGTATTCACCGGATTCACCCAGTTTGTATTGATAGATCTTTCTTTCGATAAGTTCGTGTACAGGAACTTTGGAGTCGCAGCTCATACACTGTGTTACGGTTGAAGCTTCAACAAATGTATTTGAGCAAGTGTTGCACTTCTGATTCTCTAAAGGACGATCATAATCAACGCCAATGTGGCGAAGCTGTGTGAGGCATTTTGGACATTCAAGTTTCCCTCGGCGAGCAAAACTTTGTTGAGCATCGACGTGTCCACAGGTGAAACAGTGCAACGAGCTTTGAGAGTCAATATCAATACTTTGGCAACTGGGACAAACATCAACATAATTCAAATGCCCACTGTTACATTGCGAGCAAATGCGAATTCGGTCGATTAGCGCTTCTTTTTCTATGATATTGCGGCTCTGCTCCGACAAAACATAGCGGTATGCGGAGTCTAGATCTGGATATAAGGCTTCAATAAGTGGGTATTGATATATAGAGGGCTCACTGACATTTTTAAGTGAGATTATTCGACGCTCGCGATTAACACCTAGCCAACCAATAACAGGGTCAAGAGCACTAATATCTGATACTGCTAAGAGTCGTTTTTGCGTATTACGCCACAATTCAAAAGAAGCATTTTCGTCAAACAGACCATCAGTTAAGCAAGCGCGTAAAGTGTGGTCTGTTTTAGTAAAAAGAGACCAGCTCCATCTCAGCTTTTGGTTGTAGAAAGATTTTAGAGCGTCCTCTTGAGCATCACTATTTGCATAATCAACACAAGCTGCGCCACCAAAGCCTTCAGGTAGTTCATTAATTGAAGGAATATGAATGACTAGATCAGTAAGGTGGTCTGAAGGAGGAGTGTCACTGATCCAGTAAAAGTCTTTTATTGATATCGGCATAGCTAGTCTCATTAGGTAACTAGTCTGACAATCGTGCCACTAGAAATCGCAGACAAGTCTAGTGCGTACTATCGTAAGTCTAGTTGAACAATATTTGCGTGGTAGGTGTATACATACAGCGCAGAATCCAGGCTCCTTTCTTGGCCGAGCGAAGCCATGTTGTGCCTAAATTCCAGCGCGTTTATCCCTAACGAAACGTCTCCTAGTCTTTGATAGAATCTAGTCGGCGCTGATTAAACTATAGTTGCGCGTCTCAAAAATAAGACTGAGATTTTTTAATTATTGAGTCATGAGGTTTTAGATTTTTAGATAAATTTTTATATGGTATGCATGTCTGATTGATATTTTAATGCATTGTTTTTATTAGATTATTCTGGGTTTCTTTCTGGTGCGCCAATTTTCTATGGGCAATAAGTATTAGAAGGTAAAGGCTGGTGGTTAACCCTTCCAGCCTTGGAGTAATGTATATCCTCTGTTTTAGTGAACCAGTTTCCACGCCATTTCCCAATACAATCCGACTCCCGGCTCATATTGATTGGCAGATTCTGACCACTGCTGACAATAGCCGCTGGCTTGACCATCCAGACATTGGTAAATGTTGCCATCTTTTTCCTGAAGTACCTGAGTGCCAGCTTGATAGCTTTCTAAGCTTTCAGGGAAGACGTAATCGTAGCGAGGTAAAGGGTTAGCGTTAGTCACTGAAAGTAACCAATGTTTATAGCTTTCAATGGCTTCTTCTTTCATGAAGATCAAGTGATCCCCATCTAGCTGTAGTGCACCATCTCCGGAGCGATAGTCAGGTGCGGTTTCTAGATGCTCGCGTGTTTCAAGGACGGGCTCAATCAATGGAAGATTACCCAATTCCACCAGTGCTTCACCTGTGTATGGTGGTACAAAGCTGTCTTTTAAGCCATATACCATGCCTATTGGAGTGACCTTATCCTCCAAATAACTAACGCCTTCGCCGATTTCAAACTCTGTCTGCATCATAGACCAGAAAAGTGAGGCTTCTGATCCCGTGGCAGATTCAGGTACGACTCCCTGCCAAGATACTGAGTTAGAGGTGTAAGTAACTGAGTTGGTGAGGATACGGCTAAAGTTTGTGCCGGGGACTTGCAGGAAGCCGCCATTCAAACCTTGACCAGAGGTGGTTGAAAGGAATCCGTGCCCTAGAATCGTGCCGAGAGACGTTCCAAGGAAAGTTATCTTGGTCTTATCTAAGTCAGGCACACCATCGGGCGAAGGTAAGAAGTCCAGCTCTTGCAAAGATGTATTGATTGCATTGAGGAGAGTGTGCATATCTAGGTTGCTTTGCACAGCACCACCTGGCAGGCTGGCTGCATTTTCCGGGGTCATGATTGAACCAACGTGCCCAGAATCATCCTCCGCTCTGGAGCCATGCCATACCCAGTCAATGGCGATAACAGCATGACCATCTTCAAGCGCCGGCGCGGCAGCGAAGCTGGCATCTGATTGGTCGCCATTAAGCCCGTGTGCGTAAATAACAACAGGGGTTGAGTGTGATAGCGCGTCTTTAGGAAATAAGATAGTAAAATCTAGCCAGACATCACGTGCTTTATCGGTGATTCGGCCTGTTTGCTTGTCTCGGAAGTCTTGAGACAGCATGCGTCCCTTGAGCGAATAGACCACTTCATTGCTGTCATGCACATAGCCAGAGTTATTCCAATCAAACTCAACCGTTGGTGCTGACTGAAGCACTTGCTCCTTTAATGGTGCGAACTGCTTTGTTGCGTCATCCTTGGTAACAGTGGTGAAAACTGTCAGAGAAAGAATCTCCTCTCTTTCGATGCCTTTAGTTTCGAGATACTCAATGTAAGGTTCGTAGAAATTGGATAGCTCTGATCCATCTTGGCTCAGTGCTTGTTCCACCCCTTTGGAAGGATGAAAGTGCTCACCGCTTTCACTTTTTAGCTTGTTAGTGACCACCGCAATGTGTGTATTGCCATAGTTAAATCTTGCTCTTGGGTAGACTGAAAGTACGTGGCTATCGTCGTCTTTGACATCCGCTGGCTTGCTCGATAAAGGAGCAACAGGCACTTTTTGGTCGGTGCTGAAGTCGAAAACCTGAACGGTGTTACCACCATCTTCAGGCAAGCTGGATGCATCAAATGGTTGGTGAAATTCAAAAAGTATGGGAGCCGCTACTGAGAATCCGGTTTTACCATTGACAATATCTTCAGGGGTAAAGCTCTTCGGGAGTTCTTGGATAAAGCTGTCGGAAAACACCGCATTCTTGATGTTAATACGAAGCCCAGTTTCTGACTGGCTATCCTCTTTTGTAAACGCCTGATTGCTTGGCCATGGTAAACCGCATGAATCGCTCGCTAATGGATTACAGTGATTGCTATCCACTGCACCCCATGCACTGCCTGTCAAAAATGTCATGCCCAATACAAGCTTGTTTAATTTCATAGTTTTTCTTCTCGCCTCGTTGTTGTGAATTCTTCTTGTCAGCACGTCTTGTGTTATAGATAAAATTATCCATATGCACTTGGTTGCTTTTGTCGAACTCTATGGCGAGAAGAAAATGAATGCTTGCCAATGATCATTAATAGTTATTATTTTTCATTTATTCATTCTCGGTAATGATCATTAATATTCATATTAAATGTAGAGTTAACACACTAACTTTTTGATATGAATAGATAAAATATCTTTATAAAAGCTTAAATCTTGCAGCGACTATAGAATTAGTCAGCAAGTAATAAGCTCGCTTTGAGGTGGATAACTTTCGTCTATGAGATATTTTTTACCGACCAACTTATGGTTTCTGCTAGGAAATGACACAGTAACCTAACCGATGGGCGTCAAAAATGATGTGTATTTGCGGAATTAAGCCCTACGCCTGCCCAATTTTATCTTGTCAGTGATTGCTCACTTTCGACATAATAACTCTTCGTACTATTTGAACCTTGAATGTATGTTTGATAGCGTAACTGTTTGTTAAATATAAGATATTGGTGGCTCGTTGCTGAGTTTTATAACAGTAGTGTTTCACTATCTAGGCTGTTTTACAGACGCGTTCACTGAGTGGGCTACTTCATCTTGATGGACGCTTTTAAGGATCGATAGATGCGTTTTCCCTTAACTACATTAGCTGTATCTGTGGCGCTTATTGCCGGGTGCAGTTCTCAAGGAGTTCAAACTGTGGCTCAACCTTCTCAACTAGAACTCGCGGTTCAGCAAGTTCCGGCTCCTGTGGCCAAGAAAGAGCCCTATGCGCTTAATAATCACGGTGAGCGCCGTATAGATAACTACTACTGGATGCGTGACGATGAGCGAAAAGATCCTGAGATCTTGGCGCATCTCGAAAAAGAAAATCAATACACGGATTCGGTGTTAAAGCACACTGAACAGCTACAGGAAAAACTATTCCAAGAGATCAAAGGGCGTATTGCAAAAGATGACAGTTCAGTTCCTGTAAGAGAAGGGAGCTATTTCTATTCGAACGAAGTCTCTGGCGACAATGAGTACCCTATCTACCAGCGCGCCAAAGATTTTTCAGGGACGGATAAGACCGTTATCTTAGACGTCAATGAGCTGGCGAAAGAGCACGAATTTTTCAGTACGGGTGGCTTATACGTTAGCCCAAATGAGAATTTACTGGCGTACGGTGAAGATACCCTAAGCCGCCGAATTTACACGATTAGAGTCAAAGACCTTGCCACAGGCGAATACCTCAAAGATGAAGTCGAAGGGGCATCGAGCGGTGTGGCTTGGCAAAATGACAATCAAGCTTTCTACTACATCAAGAAAGATCCTCAAACCTTGCTGGGCTATCAGGTCTATCGTCATGTGCTTGGCACGCCACAAAGCAGTGATGAGCTGATTTACCAAGAAGATGACAGCGCGTATTACATGTCATTAGGCAAGAGTAAAGACGGCGAACAAGTTTACATCTTCCACTCAAGTACTGAGACAAGTGGGGTGTCTGTCATTGATGCCAATGATCCTAAAGCCAAGGCTGAACCTTTCTACCCGAGAGAGGAAGGCATTGAGTACAGCATCGCTAAGCTTAACGACTGGTATTATATCTACACCAACTATCAGGCTGTGAACTTTCGTTTAATGAAAGTGCATAAGGGTCAGATGCATGACCGTTCGAAATGGCAGGATGTGATAGCCGCGGATGATAAAACTCAACTGGTCGATTTTACGCTGTTTGAAGACCATTTAGTTTATGAGCAGCGTAAAGACGGCTTAACCACGGTTAAGGTGCGTCAGCTTTCGACGGGCAAGGAGTTTCCATTAGCCTTTAACGACACCGCGTTTGCGGCTTACATGACTGGCAACCGAGAGCTCGATAACTCAAAGGTTCGTATTTACTACAGTAGCCTGACGACGCCGGGGACGTACTACGATTTCGATCTAAAGTCAGGTGAGTCCGAAATCATGAAGCAAACGCCAGTACTTGGTGATTTTGATGCCGATAACTACCAATCTGAACGTATTATGATCACCGCTCGAGATGGGAAGAAAGTGCCAGTTTCGTTGGTTTATCGTAAAGATAAGTTCAAGAAAGATGGTACCAATCCTATCTACCAATACGGTTATGGTTCATATGGTCATACGATCGACCCTACTTTTGGTTCAGCGCGTTTGAGCTTGCTGGATCGCGGATTCGTCTATGCGATAGCGCATATCCGTGGCTCTGAAATGTTGGGAAGACCTTGGTATGAAGATGGTAAAAAACTGACCAAACAAAATACATTCAATGACTTTATAGATGTTACCAAAGGCTTAACGGAAGCTGGTTATGGTGCTAAAGACAAAGCGTTTGCCGTCGGTGGATCGGCGGGTGGTTTGTTAATGGGAGCCATTATAAATCAAGCACCGGATCTGTATCGAGGCATTGGTGCTCATGTCCCGTTTGTGGATGTGGTAACAACCATGCTGGATGAATCTATTCCCCTGACAACCAATGAATACGATGAATGGGGTAACCCGAATGACAAGCCATACTACGATTACATGCTGAGCTACTCGCCGTACGACAACGTCAAAGCGCAGAGCTACCCGAATATGTTAGTGACAACGGGCCTGCATGATTCTCAAGTTCAGTATTTTGAGCCAATGAAGTGGGTGGCGAAATTGCGAGAACTGAAAACGGACGATCATGTGCTGCTGTTTAAAACTGACATGGAGGCGGGGCATGGTGGTGCATCTGGTCGCTTTAAGCGTTTACGAGAAGATGCACTTGAATACGCCTTTTTCTTAGATTTGCTCAACGAAGAGTAAAATTTAACCAAATTGTCGATATGCCCGCCTTGTGCGGGCATTTTTTATCGGCGCAACAAAGTTAACAGAAATTGGGTATTGCAAATAACCTTCTCATATATAAATAAAAATCGCTCTAGATAAACACTGAAGTACCCAGCCTGCTTTTTGTTGGAATCATTCACGGTTCTGATGTTTGGTTGATTTTCCCGATTGATTTGCGGAACAAAGATCACCACTCTACGTGCCGCCCAGAGTCGAGGTATCACTCTGGCTTATAGAACATAAAAACTAACAACGTAGAGCTTTATAATGAAAAAAATCATCACCTTGTTGTCTATCTCGGTGCCTTTGACCGCTGTTGCGGACAATGCACGCATAGATGCATTTATGACGGCGTTTCACGCCAATCCGCAAAAAGTCATGGATGCGTTACCAGAGAAAGAAGGAGACGAATATCAAACCATGAGTGCTGAAGAGCTTGAGCGCTTCAGAGATCAAATGCGTGAAACGGTTATGGAGAGAGCAGAGCCAGTCATTGCTCCTCGATTCTCAGCAAACCTGAACAACGATAACCCAGCGCGTCTGGTTGATGTGGGTAACGCACTGATTCGCAATCTGGTTGAATTGGATAGTGCGGCACCAGATTCAAAATATCTGGACGTTCAGCCTTGGTCTGATACTTACTGGCCTTTGTACTCCGGCGCAGCCGCGTGGCGTTATTCTGACCGTGAACTTTACGCGTCAGACTGGCAGGAATACTACGATTTTTCACATACCATCAAACCGTTGGATAGCTACTCGAGCGAGCAGCGCCACTTACTTTCTCCGGCAGAGAAGTATGACTTATTAGTCGGGGATAAAAACTTCACGCTGACTAAGCGTTCTTGGGACTCGGGTAAAGGTTACTATGAATCTCAGGGTAAAGTAGAGCGTTGGATGGGACTTTGCCATGGCTGGGCTGCGGCGGCTTACATGCTTCCTCGTCCTGAAAAGTCGATTACAGTACCTGATGCCAATGGAGAGATGCTTAAGCTCTATCCGTCAGACGTTAAAGCTCTAGGCACACTGCTTTGGGCTGAAGCGCCGTTCAATACACGTTTTATTGGTGGTCGCTGTAATATTCAAAACCCTGAAAAAGACGAAAATGGTCGTGTTATCGAACCTGACTGTGTGGACAACAACCCAGCAAGTTGGCACTTATCTGTACTCAACCAGATCGGTATTACGGGTCGTAGTATGATTATGGATGCGACATATGATTACCAAGTCTGGAACCAGCCGATCCTTGGCTATCAGGTTAAGTACTTTAACCCAGAGACTAATCGTTCATCAGGCAATCCAGCCGATGTGACCATTGCGATGGCGGACTACAAAAAAGATAAGTTCACCCAGTATCGTGCATCACGTGCTGTCTCAGTTGTTGGCGTACAGATGGTTGTTGATTATATGGTAGAGACGAATCCAACTCATCGAAACTACGACAAGCCAAAGCTTGATGGTGTATCGCGAGTAACGTATTACTACGATTTGGAATTGGATGCGCAGGGCAATGTGATCGGAGGCGAGTGGTATCAGAATCGTCACCCTGATTTCCTTTGGACACCAACCCCTGAAGCGGTAGCGAAGTCTTACTACGATGGCAGTGGCGAATGGGATGTGACTCAGTCAGTTCCACAGAGCTGGCAAGATAGAGCGCCTAAAGCGTCTCGCTATACTCAACCTATGACTTCTGTTGTTTCAGCTTTGTTTAATGCGGCTTCAGGCGATGAAAAACCAGCAGAGCAATGGAAACAAATTGCTACTCAAGGTAGCCAGTGTCTGGACGTTGAAGGAAGTTCTGCCACTCCGGGAGCTCGAGTATACGGCTGGAGTTGTCACAGCGGTGACAACCAACTTTGGCAGCTAACGACTGAAGGTAAGATGATCAGCAAGGTAGCACCAGGTCTGTGTCTGGATCAGCAAGGGTCAAGCATCACCATGGAAACTTGTAGCCAGCGCCCGAATCAGACATGGCGAATGGAAAATGGCCAGCTTAAAAATAGCCTAGATAACGCCTTGAAATGGAATTCCAACAGTTGGTTGGTCCAAGCTGACGTCAATGGCAGTCAGTGGTCTTGGAAATAAATCACTAAAACAATAACAATGCTCTCCTTACTAAAGAGCCCGCATACGGGCTCTTTTTTCATTCGATTATTGCAGGCAGCTGCCTTCAAATGACCAGTACCAGTAGTAACTGTAAGGATCGGCTCCCCAGTTAGTTTGGGTTGCGATAAAGCGGTTCCCGTAGGACTGCACCTCGGTGCCTTGTGGGTAATAGTAATAAGGTGACCATTCTTCTAAGTTGGCGCACAAGTCCTGTGGTTCTGGTGTCGGCTCTTTGAGATAGGCACTAACGCCAACATAAGCATCTGAGGAGCTACGCGCACCTGTGACCATCACATAAACATCGGCATCACCTACACCGCTGAAACCACAGTATTCGTTGTTATCGTGGTTGGTGGAAGCACAATCATGATCCGACAGTGAAGCAGGACGATTGATCGCGACATACATATCAACATTGCCATAGCCGTTATAGGTTTGTACCCAGATATCCTCAGCTGGTGCGTTCTTCAACACAAAATGTTGCTCGTCATTACCCGCTGATTCAATCGCATTTGGCGTATTGATTTGCAAGCTTACGATATCGGGGTTAGGTGTCGGCTCGGGATCTGGTTGTCCAGAATCGCACTGTGTCACCTGAATACCCACCTGAGCGAACGCGTTGTTCACCGCGGAAGTGTCGTATCCCAGTTCGTGAGCCGCTTTACAAACACCTTCAGCGCCCTGTTGAAAATCTGAGTTTGGTCGCCAGTAAAGTTGGTTAGCGGTAGCATAGGCGATGAACGCTTTTTTGATGTCCCAGTTTGAGCTGGTCGCGAGATGGTAAAACGCCTTGTTGAACACACCGGAGCTGTGGTGGACGTCGATACCATTGTAATACTGGTTGATATGGTCAATGGAAACGCCGTCTTTGCTTGGCTGAATGAAGTAACGCATGGCATCAGAGTACTTCATGACATGTTCGCCCATTTTCCAGTTGAAGCTGCCGTGAACGTACTGGCTGAGTGCCGCCGCAGCTACATCAGAGAAGGACTCATTCATCCCACCTGACATACCACGGTATTCCAGACCAGAGTTCTGCTCTGTAAAACCGTGGCTGACTTCATGCGCAATCACATCCCACGTGGCCAGTGGATACATTGACTGGTTACCATCACCAAAGGTCATCTGGCGACCATCCCAGAATGCATTGCCATAGTTAGAGCCATAGTGAACGCGCATGGTCAGTTTTTGCTGAATAGGTCGGGTGTTTAACCAATCCATGTACATATCGAAAACGCGTTGACCAAAATAGTGTGCGTCATTCATTGGAGCATAGGCCCCATTCACGCTGCGGTAGTTATTTACGTTACAGTCAAACTGATGAACTTGCCCGCCGTATTGCTGGTTGTTCATATTGAGTGTGATGATATTTGGGCTGTCCATTTGGCAATACTGGTTAACTTCAAAGCCGCCGTATTGCGTTTTAGGACCGAAGTAGTAGCGACCACTTTTGCGGTTACCACCTGGTCCTTCAGCTTCAATGAAAGCAATCCCTTCCCACCGGTCAAGCACGTCACCGGACTTAGCATCGACTAGAGTAATCGGCCTTGAAGGTCCCATACCATTCATCTGAATAAAGTCGACTTTGTAGACCAAACGAGCGATCTGTTGCTCATCTTGCCAGATCATTAGTTCAGCATTAGGGTCGCGAATCGCTTGAGAAGCAAAGCCTTGGCTATTGCCTTTTGCCAGTTCTATCGCTTGCTTTGCGTTGAGCATAGGTAAGGTAGAGCCAATATCGGCATCAATGCCTGTTAAGACTTTTCCGTCGACAGGCGTCACTTTACCTTGAGTGGAAACTTGAGCGACTAATGATTGACCGTAAACCGGGACACCATAATGCAGTTGTTGCTTGCGAAGCAGTGTCTGCGAGCCAGCTTTAACGCGACTGGCATCCTGATAAGCCAGCGGCTGATTGGGTGCTGAAAACGCCCGTGTTGTCGGCGGATTAAGGACTTGGGATAGGTCAACTTTAGAGTAGTCAACAACGTTGGCAGCTTGAGAAGCGAAAGCCATTGGAAACAGCATAAGTAAATTAACGTTACGCATACTTCACCTTTGTAGTTATTTTTCAATTGATTGGGGCAAAAATTGCGTGTGTAGAGTAGTGATATGCTGCTGAAACCATAAGTGCAATTGGTTTTATATGATGCTTGGGTGCAAAACATTTAAGCGCTTCTCTAATAAATGAGATGCTGAGTCGAGAAATGATAATCCCTATTTTATGTTTGGCGCTTTTTGGTCGCGTCCATCCCAGACGTTAAATATCAAAAAAGACAAAAAGTTAAAAATGATAGATTTATTTATGTCTTAAATTCAAAGTCTTAAATGTAAATTAAACATCCATTTTGTTTTGTGTTGATTCGTTATTTGTAGTTGTTGCAGCTTATTTAGACACTAACCTCACTTTATACGGTTAAGAATGAATTGAGGGTGTGATGAAGAAGAGTGTTCTACTGACATTGGTCAGTGCAGTGGTAATGATACAAGGGTGTACACGTAACGTGATTAACCAGACCGAGCTTGCTCAGGTGAAGAAAGTCGCGGTTGTGATGTATTCCGTTCCGGAGACCATTGTACGTGATGTCAGAGATCCAGAGGATATTTCCGAGGACAAACAAGTCATGGCATTTGATGCGTTGTCCATGGCGAGCCAATTGTTGGATGGCTCGGCAAAGAAAGTCGTGAATATGATGGACTCAACTTCTCACGTTCAAAAACAGATCGACGGGCAAGAAGCCGCGGACATCTCTTTGGTTGCAATGCTCAGTGAGTTAAGTGATGAAACAGGCTGGCAATACCTCACGCCACAGCAAGTGGCAGATAACACTGAGTATCAGCAGTTGAGCCTAAAATTAGCCAGTTCTCAGCATATGGCAATGGAGCGTTCGATTCGCCGACATGCTGCAGTGCCTGCGGGTTACGTTAATCTTGGCCTGCCTCATGGTCACGCTGAAGTGATGAGTTACCAAGATCGAGAAGAGTTTAAGTTGTGGGCGAGTAAAGTCGCTCGTGCTTTGAATGTTGATTCCATTATTTTAGTGAGCGATACCGGATACGCAACGGATGCAAAAAGCCTTCTGATGGGCGGTGGTTGTTACACCAAATCAGCTATGCACTACTCCATGTATAACGTTAATGGCGAGCAAATTGTTGATACGAGAGTGAGCTTTTCTGAGGCGCCGATGATTGAACAATCTGGCTGTGTCGATGGCAGCTTCTTTAAGTCAGACTACAAAGGCGCTCTGGTACAACATGGCCAAGAGCAAGGCCGGAAAATCGCGGAAAAACTGCGTTCATAAATTGTCAGAATAAATTTAGATTAATTTACTGTCCTGTAGACCGGCCTAAGTGTATTACTTAGGCCGTTTTTTTTATTGTCAGAACGGGCCTACAAACTCATACAAACTGTGACTGTATTTCACGCTTCAGTACGCTGTATGATTTTCGGAACTTAATAATCTCAGGGTAGTCAGATGGCTACATATAAAAATCATTGGAAGTTAAAGCATGGCTAAACGTTGGCTCTTGTCTGCTGCGAGCATAGCGCTGCTCGGCGGTGGCGCGTATTTTTATCTGCAATCCTCTGCTCAGCCAGAGGCGTTTCCTACTTTGGCAGTGGAAAAAGGCACCATTGAGAAGGAAGCCGTAGCGGTGGGTAAAATTGTCCCAGCGCATTCAGTCTCCATTAAGTCTCAGATCGACGGTATTGTTGGGGAGATTTATGCGCAGGTCGGAGAAAACATAAAGCAAGGACAGCCGCTGATAAAAGTTCGTCCCAACCCGACACCACAAGCGTTAACCGATGCCTCAACAGAGCTGATGAGCAGTGAAGCAACGTTGGAGTCGGCTAAGCAAAAGCTAGCGAACTTAGAGAGCCTAGTTAAGCAAGACATTATTCCTAGCAACTACGATGATTACGTTAGCGCGCGATCGGAAGTTAAATCAGCACAAGCTGCAGTGTTGCAAAAACGTCAAAACCTTGAGTTGATTCAAAGCGGTGAGGCATCCATCGGTGATGCTCGTCTAACTTCGACCATTTATGCGCCGATTGATGGCACAGTGTTGAACCGAAAAGTGGAAGTGGGCGAACCGATCATTTCAACTGAGTCGAGTCAGGCTGCGACAGAAATGATGTCTCTCGCAGACATGAACAGCCTTATTTTCAAAGGCAGCGTGAGTGAGCATGACGCTGCGCAATTAACACCGGGAATGCCAGTTCTACTGACGGTAGCACCATACCCTGATGTACAAATCGAAGGGGTTTTAACTAAGGTAGCGATTCAATCGGAGAACCTCAATTCACCAGAGGATACATCGACAGTAAAGAGCTTCGATAATGGCTTTGAAGTGGAAGTTGGGGAACTAAAAATTCCACAAGACGTTACATTACGTTCGGGATTCTCTTCTACAGCAAAGATCACGCTCAAAAAATCGGAAAATGTACTGACTTTGCCAGAGCGTGCACTGCAATTTGAAGGGGACACGCCAAATGTACTGATACCTGATAGTTCAGAGCAAGGTTTCCACAAGCAGAAGGTCAAGCTTGGTCTGTCAGACGGAATCAACGTTGAAGTATTAGAAGGCGTTGAGCTCGGTGAAGATATTATCGATAACAGTATGATGGGAGCCGCCCATGGCTAAACATCATCTCTCATACTTTGGATGTGCATTGCTGGCTGCAATCTTGAGTTTCCCCAGCTATGCCATTTCGATTGAACAAGCTTGGAAGCAAGCGAAACAGAGTGATCCCGATTACGAAAAAGCCAAGATTGGCGTCCAGATCGGTGAAACAGGTGTTGCTTCCAGCCGCAGCTCGTTGTTGCCATCCTTAAGTGCGACTGCATCAGCAAACTGGAATGAAGACAGTGACAACACCAATAACTACGGTGCAACGTTATCCCAAACAATATGGGACAGCAGTCTTTGGTCTGACTTAGATGAAGCACAAGCAAACTATCTGCGAACAGAGCTGGAGCTATCTCAGGCTCATAATGAATTAGCCCAGAAGTTATTGGCGACCTATCTTGATGTCGCTAGTGCACAAGGTGACCTTCTACTGGCAAAAAATAAGCTGGAAGAAGGTAATAAGCTGCTGAAGATTATCGAAAAACGTTACCAGGCCGGTAAGGTCAAATCGATTGACGTTGAAGAAATTCGAGCCACTCTGGTGACCGATAAAGCGGGGATCCTCAGCGCACAGGCTAAGCTAGAAGAGAAAAGAGCCGAGCTGGGGGCACTCATCAACCAGATGCCTGAGCATGTTGACCAAATTCGAACCGACAACCTGATTCAGCCTCCGATGTTGGTTGAGTCCCAAGAACAATGGCTTAAGTTGGCGAAAGACAGTAGCCCAGAGCTGTTAGTCGCCGCGCAAAAGGTCAAAGCCAGCGAGTTCGCACGCCAATCAGCCAAAGGCGGCTACTACCCAACGGTAAAGGGGAATCTTGGCTACAGCGACGATGACAAATATTCTAACGGAGAGTTTAATGCCGGGCTCACCTTGAGTGTGCCGATTGACCTCAACGGTGCGACGCGCGCTAAGGTGGACGAAGCGTCTCTGAATATATTGAGTGCTAAGCAGGACTTGCGCAGGGTTGAAATTGATATTCAGAAACGCATTGTCCAGCAGTTTACTCAGGTCGACATCAATTGGAATCAGGTTCTGATGGCCAATGAGGTGGTTGAGTCCCGTGCTAAGGTGTTGAGCAGTAAGGAAAAGCTCTACGATGCTGGACTTCTCGAAGCATCGGAAGTAATTGATGCTCATAACAATCTGTTTGATGCGAAGAACAGTTTGCAAAACAACCTCTACAACTACTGGCGTCAACGAGTTGGTTTGCTGCAAACGGCTGGCAAGCTCGACGATAATACGATGGCTCTCATTTCTCAGGCCTTTCATTCATGAGCAGCCTGCTTCAGCAAACCTGGCAGACGCTGATTGCGCATCGGATGAAGAGTATTCTGGCGATCATTGCGATCGCTTGGGGCGTCATTTCTGTGGTGGTGCTGATTGCTCTCGGCGAAGGCTTTTACCGCCATCAAAGTCAGTCTTTTTCATTTATGGTGAACAATGTTCAGGTGGTTTTCCCGGCTCAAACCAGTAAGCCTTGGCAAGGGTTACCATCGCGTCGTGAGATCCGTATTCCACAAGATAAAGTTGAGATGATTAAGCAGTCAGGCTTTGTGAAGGAAGCCGCCTCTGTCTATGCCAAATGGGATGCCAGCGTCACGAATATCAAAGGGCAAAACTTAGCTCGCGCCGTAAGTGGGATTGACCCAGCTTACTTTACTCTTTCGGAGCGTAAGCTTCAGACGGGCTCCCGCAATATTTCACCGAGTGACATTGCGAGCCACACTCGCGTTGCTGTGCTGGGCGATCAGATTGCCAAAATGGGTGGTATCGGGATTGGTGAGGAGGTCAAAGTTAATGGCATTCCTTTCTTGGTTATTGGTGTACTCAGCGACGAAGACACCGGTATTTCTTTTGGTGATAGCCGCAGAGTTTTCATCCCGCAAACCACCTATCGCGATCTATGGAACGATAAACCTTGGATGCTGTCGATGAAACCGATAGATGGTATGGACTCTGCCTCGTTCCGAGAGAGTATTGTTCGCTTTTACGCTAAACAGCTCCACTTTGACCCAAGTGATAAGGATGCGGTGCGTTTGCCTGACTTTAGTGAGGGAGCGGCTGTGATCAGCGGCATTCTTCGCGGGATTCAAATATTTCTGGGAGCCAGCGGTGCAATGACAATGGCGGTGGGGGCACTTGGTGTAGCGAACATTATGTTCCTTTCGGTCACTGAACGAACCCGAGAAATCGGTGTGCGATTGGCGATAGGGGCAACTCAGGGGTCAATACTCGGCCAGTTTATTGTTGAAGGGCTGATACTGGTCGCCGTTGGAACGGCCATGGGGTTAATGATCTCGTTTGCGCTGGTGGCACTACTGGGCACTGTAGCGTTACCAGAGTGGATTGGTTCGCCGGTGATTACACCCGATTCGATTGTACTGTCATTACTGGTCACTGTTGTATTAGCGTTAATGGCGTCTTACTTCCCCGCAAGACGAGCATCGCGACTGACGCCGGTGTTAGCGCTGAGTGCGAGGGCTTAAACAATGTTGCTACCAATGAGACAGATTTTTCAGGAAATGGCAGCAGAGAAGCTCAGATTAGGGCTGACAATATTGGCAGTTGCTTGGGCGACCTTGTGTATTGCTGCCATGTTGGCTGTGGGAGAGGGTATTCGCCAAGGGGTGTTGAAAACCGCGCAAAATGGTAATGGCAATTTGATTTACCTGACAGGTGGGATGGCAACCGTAGATTATGGTGTGTTCCATCAGGGTAAGCCACTGACGCTCAAAGCCGATGATGCCGATGTCGTCAGCGCGTTGCCGGAAGTTAAAGCCGTTGCACCAACAGCACTATGGGATGAAGACATCACGGTCGGTGATCGCGGTACTTGGCGACAGCCCTTGGCAGTCACCACTGATTTTCAAACCATGACCAATCTTGCTCCGCTTTCAGGTGGACGCTGGTTCAATCCGCTTGATCAAAAAGAGCAACGTAAAGTCGTTGTGCTCGGCTATCTATTGGCTGCTGACTTGTTTAACCCCGAAGATGATTTTAACTGGTTTGAGACCGTGACACTGAAAGTCAATCCGGTTGGGGAAAAGGTTAAAATTGGTAGTGAAGAATTTACGGTAGTGGGTGTACTGAAAAAGAATAGTGCTGATATCGAGCAGGGAGATCCCATTAATTATTCCAGTTTTGTTCCGCTTTCCACGTGGCAGCGTTTTCATCCCAATGGTGACATTGGTGGTATCAATGTCCAGCCGAAAAATAGTGTCGATAGAGTTAAGTTAGCGGAAACGATTCGTCAGGTGATTGCTCGTAAGCATGGCGCCAGTGTTACGGATCAGCAAATTGTTCAAGTAGAAGACATGTTCTTAAAGCAGAAAAGCATGCAGCAGTTTCTAGTTGGTTTGCAGAGCTTTCTTGGCATCATAGGTTTTGTCACACTCGCGGTAGCGGGAGTTGGTATCGCCAATGTCATGTACGCGACGGTGAAACGTTCAACCCGAGATATTGGTGTGCGAATGGCTGTGGGGGCGACGCCAACGGCGATTCGGCTCCACTATCTGGTTCAGTCGCTCATGACGATGGTGATGGGTGGAGCTCTCGGGCTTGCAGTCACTTACGCATTGGTATCGGCGATTGGTTCTGTCAGTCTCGAAGGCAATGTTTTTTATGAACGCTTGGGCAAACCTGTCCCAGAGCTTTCTTGGGTTGTGGTGGCAATTGTGATTGCTACTCTGGTTGTCATCGGCGTGGCGTCAGCGTGGTTGCCGGCGAATCGCGCCGCTAAGGTGACACCTATGGAGGCGTTACAAAGTGAATGATGTGGTCAAAAAAT
This sequence comes from Vibrio sp. B183, assembly GCF_000740665.1. Taxonomy (NCBI): domain Bacteria; kingdom Pseudomonadati; phylum Pseudomonadota; class Gammaproteobacteria; order Vibrionales; family Vibrionaceae; genus Vibrio; species Vibrio sp. B183. The sequence goes on from NZ_JPQB01000015.1 coordinate 110,405, forward strand.
CAGGAGTCACTATGTCAGATAATGCATTGGTTCAACTGACGAATCTTTGTAAGTATTACTCAAGCGGTGAAGTGGAAGTTCGGGCACTAGATGGTGTAGAACTGACGATTGAGCAGGGCGAGTTTCTCTCTATTCTCGGCCCTTCAGGCTCGGGTAAATCCACTCTGATGAATATGCTCGGTTGCCTAGATAAACCAACCGATGGTGACTATTTGCTTGATGGGCAGAACGTGGCAGCCCTAAGTGCTAATGAATTAGCGGGAATACGAAACCAGAAAATCGGGTTTGTTTTTCAGAGCTTCAACCTGCTTGAATACGCAACGGCGCTTGATAATGTCGCGCTGCCTTTAGTGTATTCAGGTATCAAAGCTAAAGAGCGTCGCCAGCGCGCGGCCAAACTGCTTGAGCAGGTTGGGTTGGGCGACCGTCTCGATCATAAGCCTAATCAGTTATCCGGTGGTCAAAAACAGCGTGTGGCGATTGCGCGAGCACTGGTTAACGATCCGCAGATTATTTTGGCAGATGAGCCGACCGGTGCTCTGGATTCCAAGTCCGGTGCTGAAATCGAAGCTTTGTTTAATCAGTTACATGCGGAAGGACGAACCTTGATTATCGTTACGCATGACAATGCGCTGGCTGAACGTACCAAACGCATTATTACGATTAAGGATGGCAAGGTCATATCAGACAGACTTCCCGTCTCGGAGGTCGCATAAAAAAGCGAGCCATACGGCTCGCTTTTTTTAGTTCTCATGTGGTGGAGACAAGGTGTGATTAATGGCATGAGCCTGATGAGCACTGTGCCACTCCTCAAGCTTTTTCCGTGTTTCATTTGACGATGGCTGATTGAGGCAGTGTTCAGTAACGCATTGGTACTGCTGAATCAGCTTGTCATTGGCCTCCACCGATTGTTCAGAAATGTCGGTTGTCGCTTGCTTCAAACGTTTAGTCTTCGCTTTGTCGAATACTGATGTCATGGCGTTCTCCTTAGCTGATTTTATATACGTTGACGCGATTCAAAGCGCAGTCAGGTAGGTAAAGGGTTCGATTGTGCGCATGGAGAAGGTAAGGCATCCACAGCTCCCCTTTGCTTGGGTCAGCGCCAAATCCACTAAAGCTATCGATAAACTGGCCTTGTTGATCGAAGACTTTGATCGCGCGGTTGACCAAATCTGATACAAACAATTTACCCTCATCAAAATCGATACTGGTTGGCAGCAAAAAGTTGTCGTTATCCGTACCGTAACCTTGCTGGCCAAAGCTGCCTACGTATTTGTCATGACGGTCATAAATGACCACTCGGTTGTTGTTCTGATCCGTAATGCATTTTTGCCCGTCTGGCGTGATAGTGATGTCGGTTGGAGTAAAGAAATCTTGGTCACCGTGGCCCTTCTGACCAAAGGTACTCACTAGGCCTGCAATCCCCTGAGCGTTTAATCGCCAGCGGCAGATGCGATTATTGCCCGAGTCAGCGACGTATATATCTCGGCTGATCGGATCCACCGCGATTCCCTGAGGTTTAAACAGTTGCCAGTCGGCGTGACCTAAACCACCAAAGTAACTGAAAGGCACTAATTCGCCGATGAATTCATCGTATTGGTAAATGGTAATAATGCCGCTGATGTAGTTACTCACAATCAGTAACGGGAGATCAGGGTTAAGCTGACCAATTAACGGCGTGGTAGGCGTAAGTGAGCAGATGCCCAAAGAGCCAGGAAGAAGCGGTAAGCTACCCGGTCTTGCTGCATCTGGTTGGCTGCGCTCAGTAGCCTGAAGCTGATAGTTACCGGCATCCACTAACCAAAGCAACTGGTTTGGATCATCGAATTTGTCGCCAAGGAAGATGCGCACCCAGGTTTGCTGCCATCTTTGCGTCCATTCTAGCTGCGTGCTCAATGTCATCGACACCCAAGATGGTGCATCGAGCTGATGTATTGAATTGAGCCATTTATCTTGCTGCTGGAAGTGTTGGTCCCACCATTCGCTGACCATAGGGTACTGGCTGGTGTATCCACCTTGAGCGGTTGGTGAGGTATCGCCGGCAACCGAAGTCACGAAGTGAAGCTGGCCTTTTCGATCCCGCTCATCACCTAACTGGTCGATTACTAAAGTCGCTGTTGGTAGTTCTGGTGATAAGTCGGACCAATCAACTTTATGAATTTGTAGTGAAGCGAGAATGGGCTCAGTGATCAGTAACACGTCCTGATGCATCTTAGTGACCTGAATCGGCGAGAAGAATCCACTTAAACTGCCTGAGTAATGCCCGTCAATATCGTAGACCGATACAGAGTACTGCTTCGCGCCGGGAATGAGTATGCGGTCATCAATGACTGATACATCGCGAGCAAGGTCGATGTCATCTAGGTATGTTTTTCCGTTGGCAAACGGGACTGGGTTGCCATTCCAGTCACAGCGAACCACAGTGGCGAACCCAGTATTCGCAATATACAAGTGGCCATTGTTATCGCAGCTCAGACCCTGTGGCCACAGAAAATGCACCGCTTCTTGTGCATGAACGACATTAATATCCCTTAGCCAGTTTCCATTTTCGTCGAACACGACCAAACGGCTTTCGTTGTCGGGTCCTTCGTAAAATTCATCAGCGACACATAGTTTCCCTTCATAAAACGCTAATCCATTTGGCCCCTCGAGGTGAACGGGTTCACCTGCACCGAAGCGGTGAATGGATCGAATGTTTAGTGTTTGGTTGTATTCAAGGATATGGATGCGTTTGTTGGCAATGTCACTGACATAAATCCATGGTTTTTCTGGGTGAGGAAGAAGGCGAAAAGGCATATTAAATTGTTGGCTGCCACTTCCTACCGAACCAAAACTGGCGAGTAACTTTTTCATTTTCCGATCAAACACCAACAAACGATTGTGTGCAGTGTCTGCAAGCCAGATGCGACCGAAGCGATCGATGCAATTGCCTACTGGTGTATTCAGAGAAACATTTCCTGCCGCTCGGCAGGGTAGATTGGGCAAGTGGGTGACCTGCTTGCCAATATAGGTGTGATACGCGATTCCCATAGTTCTAGCCCTTTGACATTAATCATATGTAATCAAATACATAACTCTAGCAGTCAAAAATGACAGTTCCACGTTGCCACTTGTATAAACGAACGCTCAGGTATCTGGTGTGACGTTTTTGCAGGTAAGGTTCAACTATGCGTATTTTGTTGCATATTTGTTTGCGGAATAAGTTGCTTTGTGACGCATGATTGTGAACCTGCACACTGGGTATCTATAATTTAAGCGTGACCACCAAAGACTTGTTCACGACAGGAGGGTGGTATGAAACGGATATCGATTTTTATCATCAGCTGGTTACTGGCGATGTCATCGGCTGTGGCTAATGAAATATGGATTATTCCACTCAAGGGAGCGATTGGCCCTGCGACCAGTGATTATGTGTCTCGCGAGATAGAACAAGCGCATCAGACGGGAACGGTTAAGCTGATCCTACTCAAAATGGACACCCCCGGTGGGCTGGACAGTGCGATGAGAGACATGATTCGCTCAATCACTACATCACACATTCCAGTCGCCACATGGGTTGGCCCTTCAGGCGCAAGAGCCGCCAGTGCTGGTACTTACATATTATTTGCCAGTCATATCGCAGCGATGGCTGAAGCGACCAACCTTGGGGCCGCCACGCCTGTCAGTCTGGGAGGCGGTGCACCGCCGTCTACCACACCTGCTAATGAAGATGACTCAACTCAGGGAAGTGATGAGTCTGCACCTCAAAACTCAGAAAAAGTGCCTGCTAAAACGGCGATGGAAAAGAAAGTCATCAACGATGCGAAAGCTTACATCAAAGGTTTAGCTAGGCTACATGGTCGTAATGCCGAGTGGGCAGAAAAAGCCGTCAGTGAGGCTGCCAGTTTGGATGCGATGGAAGCGTTTGAATTAAACGTGATCGACTTTATAGCCTCTTCACCAGAACAGCTGATAGAAAAAGCCAATGGTCGCGAGGTGATGATTAACAGCGTTGCTACAGAGCTGGTGCTAAAAAACGTGGCTTGGGTCGAGCGAAAACCTGATTGGCGAGCGGAGATGCTTGCGGTGATTACCAACCCTAATGTTGCCTATATTCTGATGCTGATTGGAATCTACGGCTTACTGCTTGAGTTTTATAATCCAGGAATTGGCCTGCCCGGTGTGTTGGGTGGCATCTGTTTATTGCTGGCGATGTACGCCTTGCAAATGTTGCCCGTGAACTATGTCGGTTTAGCGTTGTTACTGCTCGGTATCGCGTTGATGATTGTGGAAGCATTTAACCCCAGCTTTGGAATTTTTGGTTTGGGTGGCATCACAGCATTTGTGCTTGGTTCGATCTTTCTCCTTGATAGCGGCATGCCCGGTTTCCAAATTGCGGTGCCTTTGATTCTCGGTATTGCGCTGTTTTCCGCGGCATTCATCATTCTTACTGTTGGTCTGCTACTTAAAGTGCGTCGTAAGCAGGTCACAACAGGGGTGGAAAATTACACAGGAAAAACGGCAGTGGTGTGTGAAGACTTTGCTGAAGGTGTTGGCAGGGTAAGAATGGATGGTGCGTTATGGCATGCAAAAGCGACAGATGAAGAAATACTAAGGCAGGGTGACAAAGTCGAAGTCATCCAAATTCAAGGGTTAAAGCTGACAGTGAGAGCGCAACAAGGCGCGAAAAACTAGGAGGCGTTTATGTGGATGTATACAGGTGGAGTGATCGCGCTATTGTTGATTGCAGTAGCGACTCAAATGTTCAAAGTACTGCGTGAATATGAGCGCGGTGTGGTGTTTTTCCTTGGCCGATTTCAAGAAGTAAAAGGGCCGGGGCTAATAATCTTGATTCCGTTTATACAACAAATGGTGCGTGTTGATCTTCGTACAGTGGTGTTAGATGTGCCGACTCAGGATCTGATCACACGGGATAATGTCTCTGTGCGTGTTAACGCCGTGGTCTATTTTCGGGTGATAGATCCGCAAATGGCGATCAACAATATTGAAAGCTATAGTGATGCGACCAGTCAGCTCTCCCAAACAACGTTGCGTTCTGTGTTGGGTCAACATGAGCTGGATGAACTGCTGTCGGAACGAGAACAACTGAACAAAGATCTACAGGCGATACTTGATCAGCAAACGGATGATTGGGGGATTAAAATCGCCACTGTTGAGGTGAAACATGTGGACCTCAATGACAGTATGGTCCGAGCTCTGGCTCGGCAAGCGGAAGCCGAACGTAATCGGCGAGCGAAGATTATACATGCGACTGGTGAGCTAGAGGCCTCGAATAAACTCAGAGAAGCGGCAGAGATACTCAATCAAGCGCCCAATGCGTTGCAGCTTCGATATATGCAGACGCTAACGGAAATCTCGACCGATAAAACCTCGACCATTATTTTCCCAATTCCGATTAACTTGGTTGAAACCATGGCTGAGTTTGCCAAATCACAGCAGAAAAATAATGAGTAGAGATGAAATGTCTTTGCTTACTAAACAAAGTGAACCTTAATTTGGTCGCGTTTCAGTGTCACTTCTAGTTTTCCGTTTGGGATAACGGGGTATGCTGACTTTTATGAGCCTGATTTATCAAAATCCAAACCCCCAAGGAATCATGGGGATTTGGATTAGCACAAGCAGATGTAGAGTCTAGACTAGCGCCATACTCCCCAGTCTCCGGTAGTGCCCGGCTCTTCGCCACGTGTCCACCATTGCGCTGTCCATGAACGGCCGTTATGAGTCACCACATCACCTTGCTCATAAGTGCTGTCGGCAGACCACGCATTATCCGGTTTCGTTGGTGGTGGCGTATCACCTTTCACCAAGGACAATTGATAGCTGAAGTTTGCGGTTGGAGCATGAACTTGATTTGCATGGATGTTTGAAGAGTCATACATATAGTGGTTCATTTCGGCATGCCAGATGCCAATAAACCAAGCCCCCGCGGTCAGGCTGTTAAATTGCCCAGCCAACTCAGCAGACCAAATTTCTTCACTGGTATTGTTAGCTGTAATCGCCAATGAGATATCGTGCTGTTCGCTGCCGTTCTGATCAAAGGTACGGAAACGAATGGTATCACCAGATTCCACTGGTCCAAACCCTTGTGGGACATAGTAACCAAGTACAGAGAGGTTATTGCCCGGGTCGGTTGGGTCCGTCGGGTCGGTAGGCGTGCTGCCATCCCCATTGAAGGTAATGTCACTACAGTTATAGAAACCTTCACCGGCTGGGTCTTCACGTTGCCAGCGGGTATAGAGAACCGCTTCGCCTGTTCTGTCAGCGGGCAATGTTATTTTGATGCGGTACTTTTTATCCGAACCGACTGCAACGTTACCCGCAGTATCCACCAGATCCAAGTCGGACCAAGTTAAAGGCTGGCTGCTATCGTATTCCGGTTTGCTCAAGTAAAACTGCCAGTAAGACGGGTTATGTGGCGCAGTGGCATTAAATACCAGTTCGAACTGGTTGTTGGCATCTAGCGACAGTGCCGTTTTCTGCCAATGTGGGGAAGCAACGTCTAGCCCTGCTTTTGCACTGTCACCAGCGCTACACAGTGTGCCATCTCGGACAATGGCATGTACGTGTGCCATATCTCGATAGTTAGCCACATTAGCTGCCACTTCATTACGTTGAACAAAAGGGTAGGCACCGGACTGATCAAAGGCTGCCTGACAAGCAGCATTCGGAATCTGATCGTCCCAGAACCCCCCATCTAAGTAGCAAGTATTCTGACGAGCACTTGGGTATTCGACCCAGCCATGAGCATGGACATTGACTGATGTGAGGGCCGTTAGGCCAGCTAGGGTAGCAAAACTGACATTCAAATAAGATTTCATAATCTTTCCTTATAGTGGTTATCGATCATCTGAAAGCACCTACGACGTGCAGACAGCGATCTCAACCTAGCAAGAATTTTATAAAATATTCATTTAAGTGATTAATAAGTCGTCGTTTTGATGTCAATTTGCCACATTGTCCGCATAGAAAAGTAATGCGCTGCTGGCCGCTGATTTTCCCTTCGAGTCACTTCAAATAAATTTGATTGCCAATATTTACTCAGATTCATACCTAAGCATTAAGTTGAGGTTTAGCAATAAAAATAGTTCATATGATTGTTTTATTTTAAAGTGTGAAATAAATCCGTGATAACCATACAAAGAATTGCTCTTGAAGTGGGGCGCACAAAGCGGGTGAGTTATCTTTGCAATTGTGTAGGCTAGCAACTACAGCTTAGTACTGCATGACGATAAAAATGATCAAACAAGGTTGTCCTATGTTTAAAAACTTGTCTTTAAAGAACAAACTGGCGTTGTCAGCCAGTGTTGCCATCATCGTTGGTGGTTTGCTGGTGGAGCTGCTCTCTTTTCGAGCGTCTTTACAACGTCTGGATATTGAAGTGACTCAGCGGCTTGAGAGCTCAACGGCATCTTACAATCAATACGTATCAGACTGGATCGAATCCAAAGAAAGGGCGCTGACGTCAATCGTGCCTGATGCCAATATGAGTTCGATTGTCAGTAACCTCGAACAGGTGAAGAATTCAGCAGGTTTGGACAATGTATTTCTTGCTTACCCCGACGGCTCTCAGGAGAACGCTAATGGCGTCGTCTTACCGCCAGGTAATGATGACCCGCGTAAGTGGGGTTGGTACATCAATGCGATGAAGAACCCGTCAAAAGTCTTTATGGATAACCCAACTGTAGCGGCAGCGACAGGTGCAAATGTGGTCTCTTTAGGTAGCGTGGTCAGCCTAGGTGGCGAAAACGTTGTGTTGGGCGCAGATGTAGAAATTACCGATATTATCTCAGGGCTGGACAAAGTAATTCTTCCAGGTGAAGGCTACATGTTTATTGCCAATCAGCAAGGTAATGTATTTACTCATAAAGATACCAAACTGCTAAACCAACCTGTGCAACAGCTCGGTTTAGACTTCGGTGTTATCCAGCAGGCGATGAGCTCGGGCAGTGATGTCTATACCGACGTTAATGGCGAGTTAAGCGTCGTTTACGCAGCGTCGATTCAAGGAACGCCACTGATTACAATTACTGTGCTTAATCGCGAGTCGTTAGTGGCTCCTTTGTACAGTGCAGTCTGGGGACAAATCGCAGTGACTATCTTGGTGGTCATTGTCTGCACTTTCTTGTTTAACATGTTGTGTGGCATTTTGTTCCGTCCGCTAACGAATGTATCAAACGCACTGGAACAAATAGCGCACGGTAGTGGTGATCTTACTCAGAGACTTGAAGTGGACAGCAATGATGAAGTGGGTCAGCTTGCCAATAACTTCAACACATTTGTTGGCAGCATGCGTCAACTCATCGCCCATATTCGCGAGCAATCCCAGCAGTTGTCTCAGCAATCAGAAGTCAGTAATCAACGTGCTAATCGAAATGTGGATGAGATCAACCACCAGCAGCAGGAAATCACTATGGTGGCGACGGCTGTTACAGAGATGGCTTCCGCAACTGCCGAGATTGCTTCTCATGCAGAACAAACCGCTCACTCTGCACAAGGCTCAGCGAAAAATACTGAGAATGGACGTGCTGTTGTTCTGGAGAACAAAAACTCCATTAACCGTCTCGCCAACGAGCTGCAAGAAGCAAGCAATGTTGTTGGAGAGTTAAACCGCCATTCTCAGGATATTTCAACCGTTCTGGCGACGATTCAGGGTATTGCTGAGCAAACCAACTTACTGGCACTGAATGCTGCGATTGAGGCCGCGCGTGCAGGTGAACAAGGGCGAGGTTTCGCGGTTGTCGCTGATGAAGTTCGAGTGCTGTCTCAGCGTACTCATGATTCAACTGAAGAAATAAAAGCGACGATCGATACGCTGCAAGTTACTACAGGTAATGCCGTTAAGTTGATGGAAAACAGTTCCGCTTTGGCGACGCATTCTGTGGAAGATGCGGACAAGGCGAGTGTGGCATTGGAAGAGATTAATACTGCCGTTCAAACCATTAGTGACATGGCGACACAAATCGCGACAGCGGCTGAAGAGCAAACCCATGTAACGAATGAGATTACGCAGAATATTACTTCAATCAAAGATGTCGCTGATCAGTTAGTTCATAGTGCTCAGGAAAGCTCGCAGGAAGCGGGCACAGTGAAGGGACTTTCTGGCGAATTAATGGCCAAGGTTTCGACATTTAAGCTCTGATATTTCAATAAATTATATCTTGATTAAGGCACTCTTTGAGTGCCTTTTTATTCACCCTAATAAAACGACCTGTTCAATTTTCTTTACTCAAAAACAAATATGCAATTGATTGCTTATTTGTTTTTTCCGCATATGTTTGTTTTTGGGACAACACAAATAAACAAAAAAGGAAAAAACAATGAAGACAAATTTATGCAACGTTGGGTTGGCTATTGCATGTTTTATCACTCCAGTCGCGATGGCAGATACAGTGTTGCCTGTCATTGCTGATGAAGTGAAATTCACTATGTCAGATGCAGAATTGACCGGTGTTTCAGGTCAGCACTTGAGCCAGATAGTGGAGCATGAAGGGGCTGCGTTCATTAAGTTGCACTTCAAACAGCTTTCACTACCAAAAGGGGCGGTTTTACGTGTTAAATCCGCTACTACGGATGAGATGGTTGAGTACACTGACAGCCAGCTAGATTGGTTTGCACAATCTATCTCAGGCGATGCACTTGTTATTGAACTGATAGCGAATTCTAAAGGTCAGCAAGGACAGTTTGAGCTCGATTACTACATGGCAGGTAAAGATACGGCAGAGCAAGAGATGTCGACACTTTCCACCTGTGGGGTAAATGAGAGAAAAGATGTGGCGTGTTGGGAAGATTCACACCCAGAGAAAGTCGCTTGGACAACGCCAGTCGCAAGGTTATTGATTAACGGCCGTAGTTTATGTACCGCATGGCGCGTAGGTCCGGATAACCGTATGTTTACCAACAACCACTGTGTTGAGAGTGAAACGGAACTTAAAAATACCGAAGTCTGGTTTAACTATCAGCGCTCGGCCTGCAATGGTTCGATGTCGACGACCGTCAAAGTGATGGGTGATCAAATGCTCAGTACAGACTATGAGCTGGACTACACGCTGTTTACCGTTGATGATTTCGCCAAGATCGCCTCGTTTGGTTACTTAGGTCTGGATGCTTCCGAGCCGACTTATGGAGATGGGATCTATATTCCGCAACACGGCTCGGGTAACCCGAAAGAGCTCGCGATTGAAAGCGACCAAAATGGCTCCGGACTGTGTCAAATCGATGTTGCTTCGGCCAATGGCCGAGGAGTGAACACCGATACAGGTTACTTCTGTGACACTATTGGTGGCTCTTCAGGTTCACCAGTGCTCAAAACCAGCAGTAACAAAGCGATTGCGTTGCATCACTTTGGTGGCTGTGAAAACCAAGGGGTGAAAATCAGTAAAATCTGGCCAAAAGTGGCGAGCCATTTTAACAACACTCTACCCGATGGCATGGTTGAACAACCAGGAAGTGATATCACTGAGCTGAGCCTAGATACGCCGTTGACTGGTCTTGCTTTAGCGAAAGGTGAGCAGAAAATGTATGTCCTTCGCTCAGATAAACGTGCTTCTGACGTCACTGTGTCTATTGCATCTGGATCGGGCGATGCTGATCTTTATGTTCGTTCAGGACTTCAACCAACTAGGAGTGCCTACGACTGCAGACCATATCGCTCTGGTAATACGGAGTCATGTGATGCAGTGAATGCGAGTGAAGATCTTTACATCATGCTCAATGCGTACAGCAATTTTTCAGGCGTAACCTTGTCCGTAACGGCAAAATAGTCTGAGTCAAGCCTAGGGCACTTCGGTGCCCTTATTAACCATTTTCTGTATTGATATAAAAGTGACAACTTATTGTTACGACTTGATGTAAAACGAATAATTCTCAAAATGTAAATAAATATCCTAAGTTTTGGTGATTTTATAAAACTCCATGGAGGAGATAATGAACTACACTAAAACGCTTTTGGCTATGGCGCTTTCCACGGCTTTCATGAATGCACACGCAGAAGACAAAGTATGGATATCTATCGGTGCTGATGCATCCAAAACAGTGGCGAAATCAGGGGCACAAGCTGTGCTGCCAAATTCACTGGCTAGCAGTGGGAGTGTTTGGGTTGGGCAGGTTGATGAAACGGAACTAGCAGAATTGTCTCACAACATGCATGAAGAGCATCATCGTTGTGGGGGCTACATGGTTCACCCTTCGGCTCAGAGTGCAATGGCGGCAAGCGCGATGCCACTGGCCCTCAATACTTTTGCAATCCCTGATATTTCTCAACAAACAACCGTTAATGCATGGCTGCCGCAAGTGGACTCGGCGCAGATCACTGGCACAATCACTTCGCTGACGAGCTTCAACAACCGTTTTTACACTACCACCTCTGGTGCGCAAGCGTCTGATTGGATTGCCAGCGAGTGGCGTTCCTTGATTTCAGGGGTGTCTAATGCCAGTGTTGAGCAGTTCTCTCACTCAGGTTACAACCAGAAATCTGTGAGCTTGACGATTCAGGGCTCAGAAAGCCCTGATGAATGGGTTGTAATTGGTGGTCATCTAGATTCCACTATTGGCTCACGAACGGATGAACACACAATTGCCCCCGGTGCTGACGATGATGCGTCGGGCATCGCAAGTGTGACGGAGATAATTCGTGTTCTGGCTGAGAACAATTTCAAGCCTAAACGCTCGATGGCCTTTATGGCTTACGCAGCAGAAGAAGTAGGGCTGCGTGGCTCTCAGGATATCGCCAACTCCTACAAATCTCAGGGTAAAAATGTCGTGTCTGCCCTTCAGTTGGATATGACCAACTATCAAGGTTCTGCTCAAGATATCGTCTTCATTACCGATTACACTGACAGCAGCTTGACTCAGTTCTTAGCTAACTTGCTTGACGAATATCTGCCAGCGTTGAGTTATGGCTATGATCGTTGTGGCTATGCGTGTTCAGACCACGCTTCTTGGCACAATGCTGGGTATTCTGCTGCGATGCCTTTTGAGTCAAAGTTTAATGACTACAACCCTAAGATTCACACTTCACAGGACACCTTAGAGAATTCGGATCCCACCGGTGCTCATGCAACCAAATTTACTAAGCTTGGTCTTGCTTACGCAGTGGAGATGGGCAATGCATCTGGTGGAACAACGCCTCCTCCTACTGATAACGTCCTTCAGGATGGTGTGCCAGTGACTGGCTTATCGGGAGAAACTGGCAGCGAGGTCGCGTACAGTTTCGAACTGACTTCTTCTAAAACACTTGATATTAAGACCTCCGGTGGCTCTGGTGATGTGGATCTTTACGTTAAGTTTGGTTCGGAAGCCAGTAAACAGAATTGGGACTGCCGGCCATACCGTTATGGAAATAGCGAAACTTGTACATTCAGTAATGCCACACCGGGTACTTACCATGTTTTGTTAAACGGATACTCTTCGTTTAATGGCGTCACGCTTGAAGCCTCTACACGCTAAGAGCAGATAATTGATGGCCCTTTATGGGGCCATCTTACCTAGCGTTCATATTGCTTAAGCCGCTGAATTAAAGCGCAAAAGAATATAGACTTCCCCGATTTTCTCGTCGCTTCTTCCTTTTTAAAGATAATAAATTTATATAATAATGGTTGCATATATTTGTGATATCAAGCTAAGGTAATTGTGTTGGCTGGGTGTATAGACGGTTTGATGATGGGCACAAGCTCACGATTTGCTGATGATTCGGCAACCAATATACAAATTAAAATGCAGACCGGAATTCATCCTTACGTTCTTTTTATCGCTCGTTCATGTAGTGAGGAGGCGTAATGAATATAGGTTTTAAAACGCGTATCTATCTCGGTGTTGGCTTGTTGGTGACGATCTCTTTGATTGTTCTTGGCACGCTTAACATCCTATCTATGAAAGAAAAAATGGTCACGTCTTTGGTAAATGAGACTCAAAACAAACTGAGTTTCCATGTGACTGAACTCGAACAATTGATGCAGTTTCGTATCAATGCAATTGCGACTGGTGCAGAGCAATTCGACCCTAGCTTGTCTGATGCTGATAATCAGAAACTGGTCAATCTACTTGCCAAAAGCACAGGGATTTCCAATGTCATCATGACCTATGAAGATGGACGGAACTACATGTCTGTCGAGAGTAGCAATCAATTCGACTTCAGAACTCGTGATTGGTACAAAGCGGCAAAAGTAGCTTCCTCAGTGGCATTGACGGATATTTATCAAGACAAAGTTACTGGAGAAAAAGTGGTCAGTGCGACCATGCCCGTTAAACAAGGCGGTCAGGTTGTTGGTGTATTGCTTGGGGATATCCAGTTAGGTGAAATCATCAGTACGGTTAGCAACATGCGCTTTGCTGGTGGGGCGGCAACGCTGACTGATCAGAACGCAGTATTTTTTGCCAGTGATGATCCTAATGATATCGGTCGGACACCTTCTCAAGTGAGCCCGAACTTTATTGAGATGGAGCGGATGTTCAGCAGTCAGCAAAATGGTCATCTGACTTTTCCTTACCTTGGTATTCAGTTTGATGGTTATTTCCAGAGAGTAAATCTGACAGACAACATGTACTGGACTCTGATGGTATTCGTCGACCAAGCCACAGCGTTAGCGCACGTTGACAAAGCCGAGCAAGAATCAATCATTACGGGCTTTTTGCTGTTCCTTGTCAGTTTTGGCGCTATCTTTGTCATTCTTCATTATGCCTACAAACCTTTGCTTGGCCTAAAGTCTGCTGTATTGGATCTGTCTCAGGGGAATGGTGATTTAACCCAGCGCCTTGAAGTGAACAGTAATGATGATCTCGGGCAGATCAGCCAGGGTTTTAATCAGTTTGTAGAAAACCTTCAGCAGATGATGTTACAAATTTCAAATGCCAGTGAAAGCATCTCTTCTAGTCTGGTTCAGTTAGGTCAAACCGCGAAAGAGAATGAATCCAAGTTGCTTACGCACTCCAGTGAAACGGAACAAGTCGTCACAGCAATTACTGAGATGAGTGAAAGTGCGCGAACGGTAGCCGAAAATGTTCATCAATCCAATCGAATCACCGAAGCCGCCAGTGGAGAGGCACAATCGTCACTGGATATCGTGAATAACGCAGTATCGACGGTGAGTGCGTTGGTGACGGAAGTGGATGACATGGCAAACCGTATTGTCAGCATGAAACAGGATGCGAATCGTATTAGCGAAGTGTTAACCGTAATTGGTGAAATCTCGGAGCAAACTAACTTGCTGGCGCTTAATGCGGCGATAGAAGCAGCGCGTGCTGGTGAACAAGGCCGAGGCTTTGCCGTAGTAGCGGATGAGGTTAGGGCACTGGCTGCAAGAACGCAAAACAGTACAACGGAAATCTCCGATATGCTCAGTCAGCTACTTGATGGTACCGAGAGTGTGGTTCGCGCAATGGAAGCAACCAAAGATCAGTGTCAGTCTACTGCTGAGAAAACGTCAGAGGTATCTGAAAGCCTTGGCATGATGACAGTTTCAGTCAAAGAGATTGATGATGTCAGCACACAGATCTCGGCAGCAACCGAAGAGCAAAGTACGGTAGCAGAAGAGTTAAGCCGCAACATGCTCTCGATCAGAGAGATTGTGGAATCGCTAGTAAGCAGCGGCCAGCAGACTGTTTCAGCAACAGAATCGTTGAGTGAATCCAACCATGAACTAGAAAGGTTAGTCGCCAACTTTAAATTACGATGACACTTTTAAGCCACCAGGAGGTGATGTATGAATCATGCAGCAACACTCGAGAAAGATGGCTTAAAAGCGAACGCGTTATCACCTTGTTATGTAGAGAAATATAATGAGGTGATCCGCCGTTTTTTTAGTCGTGATAAACGGTTATGGCCTCTGTTTGCTTCCCCAGAAGTGAGCATGCTTGCAAGTAGAAACTCTCCATTTTCTACTGAAGATTATCGTCAGCTGGAAAAAGCACTTCGCGAACGTGAAGATATTCCTGACCGAATGAATGCTCCTAATGATGCGTTTGATCCACTAGCGTTATTTGCAGCCCATCATTGTAAAGACTGGCAGGATCCAAGATCGGTTGAGAATGTCATTTCAACACCATGTGATCCGGCGATCCATGGAGCGATGCTGGCAACGATGAAAAACCCCAATTTGGTTTATAGCGAATATGCGGGTATGGCCGTGGAACTGGAGAAAATGGTGGTCCGCCAGATTGCTCATTTAGCTGGTTATGATCCTCAAACTGCTGGAGGTCTGTTTACGCAAGGCGGCACGTTTTGCAATCTTTATGGCTACTTGTTTGGTTTACGCAAAACGTTCCCAAAGTCCAAGTCTGAAGGGGTGGCAGGTCGCCGATTTTGTATGCTCAATTCAGAGTCTGGGCATTACTCGAATATGACCAATCTGTCTTTACTAGGTATTGATCTTGATAGGCAGGTCATTCGGGTTCGTATCAATCGAGATAACCAAATTTGTCTCGATGATTTGGAACGGCAACTAGAGACATGCTTTAAGCAGGGAACTGTGGTGCCGACGATTATGCTCACTTGCGGCACCACTGATACCTTTGCGATTGATGATATTCAGCAAGTTCGCCAACTGTCAGAACGTCTGTGCCGAAAGCATGAAATCGTTCGCTCTCCTCATATCCATGTGGATGCGGCTGTAGGCTGGAGTTTGTTGTTTTTCCTTGACTACGATATCCAAGTGAATCCTTTGTCGATCAATAGTGCCACGCTGACCAGTTTGCGTTACTTAAAGAAAATGATGGCTGGTCTGAAAGAAGCAGATTCTTTTGCCGTCGACTTTCAAAAGTGGGGCTACGCACCTTATACCTCGAGCTTATTGATGGTACGAGATAAGCAGGATTTTGAAGCTCTCCGGCAGGAACCGAGCTACTTCTCTTACTTTGAATCTCAACTCAAACAAAAGACTCACCTGCAATCGACAATCGAGTGCTCGCGAGGGGCCGCAGGTGTTTTTTCTGCTTATTCCGCGATGCAATTTCTCGGCAAGGAAGGCTATCAAGTAGTATTAGCTCATGGCCTACAGAATGCGAACTATTTGCGAATGAAGCTGGGCCAATTACCCGGTTGTAAGGTGGTATGTGCAGGTAACCATGGCCCGGCGGTTGCGCTGAGGTTATACCCAAAGCATACGCCTTCCGTTCTCCATGCCTTTGAACGTGAGCTCGCAATTAAGAACAGTGATGCCGCAGTTGATGAGTTGATTCAAAATACTTTGTTTCATCGCAATCATTTTCTTAAGCGGCAAGGGCAAGGGCTGAATACAAACTGGGTCGAATCTATCGCTCATACAGATTACGACTTTCAAGGACACTGTATAGCCTTGCCGGGTGAGAAGGCAGTGTTTCTCAATCCATATACATCTCGAAAGCAAATTGATGAGTATTGCCGCTTATTCGTATAAGGACCCATAGAACAGCTGTTTTAATCATTACGTGGTAACGGATGAACTAATCTTTATATATGAAGATTTGTTCGTCTGTTGCTATGAAGATAAACGCTGTATCGATTTTCTGCGGCTTAACCTACTGTTTTTCATCTAGTGTTGGTGCTGAAATCGTCCGGCTGCTTGAGCTTGACTGGTCAAGTCAGCGTGTCCTCACACACGTGTTGGCAGAGATATTACAGTCAAAGCACGTCGATACTGAAGTCATCACCATTCCTTCAACGCCACAATGGATGTACTTGAGTACAGGGAAAGCGGATATTCAGGTAGAGGTTTGGGAAGGGTCAATGGGGCCACAATACCAAGAATTGCTGGACAAATCTTTGATTGAAGAGGGAACAACCCATCAAGCAAAGACCCGAGAGGAATGGTGGTATCCAGACTATGTTGAATCTTTGTGCCCTGGGCTACCTGATTGGAAGGCTTTGGAGTCGTGCTCATCGGTTTTTGCCGAAAATGGTGACCAATTATGGACCTTTTATACCGGACCTTGGGAGAAGCCAGATAACGCGAGGATACGTGCATTTGGCCTCAACTTTAAAGTCGTTGTTCTACCAACCGGGCAAGCGATTAATCAGAAAATCCATCAATATGTTAGAGACAAAAAAACCTCTACTTATCTTTAATTGGACGCCCAACTGGGTTGAGTCTGTGTATTCGGGAAGCTTTATTGAGTTCCCTACCTATACACATGAGTGTGAAAAAGATCCTTCTTGGGGATCAAATCCTAAATATTTGTGGGATTGTGGTAATCCATCGGGTGGTTGGCTGAAGATAGCGATTTCCAATCAGCTTAAAAACCGTTCTCAATGCGCTTATGACGTAGTTCAACGCTTCCAACTTAATAACAGAGATATCGCGTTGGCGGCTACATTAGTCGATGTCGAACATTTTGATGTTAAAGGGGCTGCGAAGATTTGGATAGAACGTAACTCAGAGTATGTTGAACAGCTATTGATGTCGGTTAATTGCCAATAAACACTTCTCTACGTCAATCTTGATAATGGAACGTAATACACTTGTTTCGCCCACTCTGTTTCGCTTGGTATAGGGCTTTATCTGCTTTTCTAAAAACGCGATCCCAATCCGTTTCAATATCTTGGTAATGGCACAACTGAGTTCCGACTGAAATGGTTACAGCAAGGCTATCTTCATCGATATGAATCTTATGATTTTCAACGCTCTTTCTAAGCCTTTCTAAGGTTTCTTCAACTGTATGTACGTTATCGATAGGAATGATCATGACAAACTCTTCACCGCCCCAGCGAGCGATAATGTCATGGCTACGAGTATTATTCTTTAGCTGATTCGCTGTTGCTTTGAGTACAGTATCACCCACATCATGGCCGTGAGTGTCGTTGAATTGCTTGAAGTGATCAATGTCGATCACACTCAGAGCATAAGACTTATGTTGTTGCACATTATCAGACTGTGACAACCAGTTTTCGATATAGCGACGATTAGCTAAACCAGTGAGTGGATCCGTGGTGTTTTGACTCTCTAGCTCTTTAGTAATTCGCTTCATCTTCCACAGGCGCCGAATGACAAGGTATGCTAATGCAAAAAACAGAGTAATAAATAGAATCTCACGGGTACGTTGAGACCGCAGCTTGGTTTGCTGCAATTCATTTTGAGCCTCAAGCAACTCTATTTCCCGTTTATTTAATTGCCTTTCCAGAGCATTTTTCTCACTCAGAATCTCGTCGTCGTATGTCTGCCGATAGAAGTTTTGACGTACCTGTGATTGTTGTTTCATGTAAGCTAAAGCTTGTTGATAATCACCTTGCGCCTCATAAGCTTTGACCAATGTATCCAGAGTTTGAATTTCCCAAACCACTTCGTTGCTTTCTGAGGTATGCAGTACTTCGATGACTCGTTTGGCGTAGTCGATACTCTTTTGATAGTCACGAGCGACAAAACTGGCCTCGGCATAGGCTTCATAACATGTGGCTAAGGTGATGTTTGACTTGGTATCGAGAGCCTGGCTTTCTTCAATACATTGTCTGGCGAGTTTTAAAGCTTCTTGTGAGTTTCCAACGTCACTGTAACGCTGTGACATATTTGATAATGTTGAAAACTTAATCTTGTTTGACCCAGTTTTGTCGGCCTCCTTGAGAGCTTTCAACATGTATTGTTCTGAGCGTTCCTCTTTGCCCAACGCAAAATAGATAGCGCTAGCATTTGAGTACATGATGGCTTCAAACAGGCTATTGTCATAACCGTGTTTTTGATAAAGGTCCAATGCACGTTTGATGTATTTATTGGCACGTTTCCATTCTTCAGACTGCATGTAGACAGTGGCAATATTATTGAGCGTCATTGTGGTCTGAAAGTTGTCTCCAATCTCTGTCATCACCTCATAAGCGGTTTTGTAGTAACTGAGACTGGACTTAAGATTCGAACGCTGAATCTTAACGTTACCTAACCAACGATAGGTTCGACCCAATAGCCGCTTATAACCAATGTCTCTCGCAATCGGGACGACTTCATGCAGTAAGAATTCCCCTTCCAAAAGTAGATCAGACTCGATTAAGTGAATAGCTTTGTTGAGTGTTGCTTCTGCACTGACCCATTCAATACGACTGTCGTCGCCGAGTGAAAGTAAATCGGGTATGCGAGGCGTTCGTAATCCTTCATATTTACGAAGATTTTTGAGGCCAAAGTAATAAAGTGCCTGTTCAGACGCAGACGCGTTTGGCGGCAATTCAATATGTGAAAGGTCGACTTGGCCTGGTTTACAAAGTGAGTCGTAGTAAAAGGTTAGCATTGCCTTTTGCTTGGCGTTCGTATGTGAGTAGAGATAATCGCTATCTGTCTGGATATTGCACGCCGACATAGCGGGCAGGGGGAGAGTGGAAATAAAAATTGCGACAATTAGCACAAAGAATGGGGGCATTATTCACCGAGTCAAAAGATAACGATAGCTCATGCTTAAGTTTATCATTATATAAATAGCCTGCCTAACCGCAGGAAAGAAAAAGCCAGCTTATTGCGCTGGCTTTAAACATTTAATTTTGCTTCTCAGATTAGAAGGCGTAGTTCAACTGAGCACCGACTAACCAAGCACTCGTGTTGACCGTTGCTTCGATATTGTACTCATCAACAACAGTTTGAGATTCATTGATTGCAGCCTGTTCACCTGTTAAGTAACCGACAGACAGATCTAGCGTTAGCTGATCCGTTGCTGCATATGAACCACCGAATGTAAACCAGTGTCGGTCTGTGTCAGGAATAGACAGTGAACTGATTTGGTCGACAGGTGAAAGGTCGTACATATAACCTGCTCGTAACTCAATATCTTTGTTTAGATAGTGTGTTACACCAACAGAAACATGACCTGCATTCTTCCACTCATAGTCTTTAATCGATGCACTGTAGTTTTCCGAAGTCAGCTTATCAAACTCAGACCAAGCAACGTATTGTAGGCTGTAATGCGCGGCCCACTTAGCATTGAGTTTGTGGTAGCCGGAGAACTCAATGATATCCGGAAGGGGAATATCAACACTATCAGTCTTACCTTGTTCCCAAGCGTAGACATCGCCTTCGGCTGTTAGCTCAGGGCTGTATCGGTATGACAAACCAAATCGATTGTTTTCATCGACCACATAGGCGACACCTAGATTGAAACCAAGCCCTATGCCGTCTGCATCAATTCGCAGAGGGTTAGCGCTGTTAGGTGTTCGAGATATCTCGCCTTCGCCGTAAATAATATCGATGCCACCACCAAGTGACCATGCTTCATTCAACTGGTAGGCTGCTGAAAAGCCAGCATTGATGCTGCTAAGGTAAGTTTTTCCACCAAAGATCGGAGCTTCAAAGCTATCTTCAAACTCAACGTCGGTACCAAAGTTTGAGTGAACCGTCGCGCCTAGTGTCCAGTCTGTCCCCTCTAATGGGTAAACCACGTGAGCATTAGGAATGAAGGTGTTGTTATCCAACCCAGTATCACCAATTTCCTGTGTCGTAGAACTAGGCGGCGTGTAACGAATATTGCTGAAGTCTACCTGGCTGGCAATATTCACTGCACCAACAGAGATCATCGGCTTGTCGATTAAACTCATAGCAGCAGCATTTTTCGCTACAACTGAGGCATTATCAGCAATGATTGCATCACCCGCGTATGCGCGGCCCAAGCCAGTTGCAGATTGCGCATTAAGTTGGAAGCCCGCGGCGTGGCTTTGCAGAGCAACGAGAGGTAATGTGTAGATTACGAGCTTTTTCATGGATTAATTTACCTCATCGTTTTCATCTAAAATGTTTTCGTAGTCGTCTGATTCTATTGTGATTTTTGTCCCTTTTGTTTCAATCATCTCTAGAACAGCATCTTGCTGTGTCATTCTCGACTTTTCTACGTCACCAAGGTTTGTCGTAGACGGCAAACCGCTCTCATCCATTGGACCTTCATATGGGAATAGGAAAGTACCATGGCCACCGACAGTGGCTTTGATCACGCCCCGGATTTCGGTTTTCGTGGAAGCGTTGGTAGTCTCCATTATTGGGTTAAGAGCTAGGGCTGAAACTAACGGATCAGTTCCCGTCATGACATTGTTATCGGCATTGTTCGGGACAACAGTGTCTGGCATGTATTCGCCAATTTCACATTCGCTACCACAATCACCAACAGCTTCTAGCAGCAATGTTGGTTGATGTGCGTTGAGCTGACGTGAGATTTTGGTCGCAGGGTCAGAACCATCAATGGTTTGCTGTACACCTTGTTTCAATACCGGGATAAGAGCAGCATAGATTTCGTCTTCAAGCATCTCGATGCTGTCTTGGAGCTGATCGCTATGACTATTAAGTTGGGTAATACACTCTTCGTTGCTTGTTTCACTCGTACACAAATTCGGTATTAAGGTTTCAGCGATGGCGCGCTGAACATCAGAAGACTTTTTGATCGACTCTTCCATCTCGTCACCAAGGGTCAGCGAAGACATAGTCAGGTTTACTAACCCTTGACCTGGCACAGCGTAGTTGGAGGTGGTTAATTTTAACTCTCTTATCGGGTAACCATACTGGCCGTATGTAGCTTCTGTAGTCATAACCGACATGATGCCACCCAGGGATACACCTATAAGGTGAGTTTCTCTATCAGCTTGAGAATCTCCAAAGTTCAATGATGCTCGTAGACCAATAAAGTCACTAATTGATTGGTGAATATTGGAACGAAGAGCCAATGGAGAGGTAATATTAATAAAATATGATTTATCCGCACGAGCACTGATTGGTTTACCACTATCGCAGTACTTTAATGTTGTTTCATCACTATAATTTGAGCTGTCACATACGATTCTCGCACCATGGTAAGGCATATCGATGGCAGCAAATACAAAGTTCTTGCCGCCAGTTACGTATTTTTTAGCCACCAATGAAGCATCATCTTTACTTCCCGTTATACCGTGAATGAATATAACGGCTTTATTCGATGTGTCTCTAATGTATTGGATTGCTGTCGCTAGAGTATCAGTTTGTCCCTTAATATATGGCAAGTAAAAATCAACAGGTATCAATGTTGATTCGTCATTTTGCAAAGTAATCTTTTCTGTCGCCACTGTGTTTGTGAAATATTCTGATGTTAAGTGTTCGCCATGAGTGCCTGTCATCCATTTATACATGGAAGGGCAACTCGCGACAGGATCATAAATATCTAGTTTGCACTTTTCTTCAGTGGCATTCTCTTGAGTAAGCGGCAGATAGTTGTTTGATTTCAAATGTGCGCTGACTATGACGTGGCGTTCTTGGTCATCACTGGAGATCCCTTTCTTTTTATATGTCACTTCATCCCAGAGGATTTCAGGGTTATCTGCAAGCGTTTGTTCAATGACGTTATCGATAACAGAATAACTATTTTGAGTTGTAAATTTCGAGGCATAAACGAGGCTGTGCTGGTTGCCTGTTGTGTTGTAAATATCGACAGCCTCTTGAGTTGTAGTTTGCAGCCATTGCTCATGTTCATCCAGTTCACTTGGATCTGTATTAAGCAGTCGAGTGAATCCGCTGGAAGGTTGTAATGGTGTGCCTTGAGTGGTTTTTACTCCATTCGTTACCGCAAGGTAATAGGGAGTGTCAGGCTGCAGTGCTGCACCACACTGGATAGTCAACTGACGTCCATCACTTGTCAGTTTGGTACCGTCAATTTCATTTCCCGAACTATCCAGTAGCAGTACGTTACCCTCTAATGAGGACGAATCTATTGCTGGTACTTGACCTGAGTTCACGCTATTCAGTGGAATCTCTATTGGTTCAACACAAAGTCCCCAACCGTCAACCGCAGCAAAGCTGGTTTCAAAACTTTGGTAGTAGGCTTCGTACTCTTCATTGGTCGAATAACTTTGAATAGAGGAAGGTTCATCGGGTAAGGAAATGGAACCATCTTCATCATATCCATAGCCATCATTTGGCATTGGTATGCTGTTTGATGTAAATGGAACTTCTACTGCAATGTTTTCTGTTGTGCTTTCTTCACCATCGCAGCCAGCGAGTATAAATGCGGCAGATAGTGATACAGCTAGTATATTGAGCTTTCTCATAATAGAGGTGCCTATACAGTTGTGGGGGTAGCGGTATATCAATGCGCATGTGCCTCTCTCACAAATGATTAAGCTTAAAAAAAGCTAAGAAAAAACTAAAAATCCATATTTTTTATAAACTTAACCATTGTTATCAATATGTTAATATTTTGGGTGTTTTGAGGCGATTGGACCAAAATGGGGCATGGAGCACATTACTTGTGCAACAGAGTGATTAACTTCACAGAATACTATTTTGGTAAGAGGAAAGTAGTTAAATGTTATGTTGCTTACATAACTTTTGTTAAAAGTTTTGCACAATATTTAGAATAAGATGCTAAAAACTAGCATCTTATTAGATGAATTGGCACTTCAATCTAAATCTGAAGAATTTCTTATTCTAATAAACTGGGAGTCCTTTCTTTAGTAGTGTTTTTTACCAAAATGTTGCACTGGTCGGAGAATTAAACGATTTTTCGCTACATTTTTATGGCAAATTACACCGATGATTGATAATGTGTGCTGCAATCTTTGTAGGGTTTTAGATTTTTGTGCTTAAATTTTGCGCTAAACAGATCTAAATCACTGTCCGTTCTAGTGGCCTTACGAAGAAGTCATGGATGCAAATGAAAAACTTGGAGTTTTACTCATGTATAAGAACAAAATCACTCAAGCCCTTCTTCTGGGTGCTGGTCTGGCAGTGGCCGCTACTTCTACCGCAACACTCGCTGCAGATGTCCCTGCAGGAACTAAGTTAGCAGAAAAACAAGAACTAGTTCGTGGTAACGGTACCGAAGTTGCGACGATCGACCCGCATAAATCTCAGGGTGTTCCTGAGTCTCACGTGATTCGTGATCTTCTAGAAGGCTTGGTGAACCAAGACGCGGACGGTAACACTATCCCTGGTGTTGCGGAGTCTTGGGAAACAACGGACAACAAAACATTCACTTTTCACCTACGTAAAGATGCTAAATGGTCAAACGGCGACCCTGTAACTGCCGGTGACTTCGTATACAGCTTCCAACGAGCTGTAGACCCAGCAACAGCTTCACCATACTCTTGGTACATGGAATACACCAAGATGGCGAATGCGAAAGACATCATCGCTGGTAAAAAGGACAAGAGCACTCTAGGTGTTAAAGCAACAGACGACCACACTCTAGTTGTTGAGCTTGAAACTGCGGTTCCTTACTTCGTAATGATGACTGGCCACACAACAATGAAGCCAGTTCATAAAGCGACAGTTGAGAAGTATGGTGATCAGTGGACTAAACCTGAGCACTTCGTTGGTAACGGTGCATTCGTTGTAAATAACTGGGTAGTGAACGAGCGTCTAGAGCTAACTCGTAACGACCAGTACTGGGACAACGACAAAACGGTTCTTAATAAGGTCACTTTCCTACCTATCGAAAACCAAGTAGCGGAAATGAACCGTTTCCTATCTGGTGAGATCGATTTCACTTCTACTCTTCCTACAGAGCACTTCAAGCGTCTTAAGAAAGAGCACCCACAAGAAGTATCAGTGGAAGGCAGCCTATGTACTTACTACTACTCATTCAACACAGCTAAAAAGCCGTTTGATGATGTACGCGTACGTAAAGCGATTTCTTACGCAATTGACCGTGACATCGTAGCAAATGCGATTCTAGGCCAAGGTCAGAAGCCAGCTTATTTCCTAACTCCGGAAATTACAGCTAACTTCAACCCAACATTGCCTGCTTATGGTCAAATGTCTCAGAAAGATCGTATTGCTGAAGCGAAACGTCTTCTTGAAGAAGCTGGCTTCGGTCCAGATAACCCACTTAAGTTCAACCTTCTATACAACACTAACGAAAACCACAAGAAGATTGCGGTAGCGCTAGGTTCAATGTGGAAGAAAACACTTGGTCTAGAAGTTACTCTAGAAAACCAAGAGTGGAAAACTTACCTATCTTCTAAAGACCAAGGTGATTTCGAAGTAGCACGCGCTGGCTGGTGTGGTGACTACAACGAAGCAACTTCATTCCTAACTCTAATGGTGAGCTCGAACACTACCGGTGGTCAGCACTGGGGTAGCAAAGAGTACGATGCGTTGATTGAAAAAGCGCTGAAATCTACTTCTGAGGAAGAGCGTACTAAGATCTACCTAGAAGCTGAAAAGATGATGGCGAAAGAAATGCCTATCGCTCCAATCTACCAGTACGTACGTTCTCGTCTACTATCAACTGAAGTTGGTGGTTTCCCAGCGAACAACGCTGAAGAGAAGATCTACTCAAAAGATCTTTACATCAAAGCTCAATAATTCTGAGCAGATAGAACTATAAAAAATTTGGCTCTACATGTGAGAAATCACATGTAGTGCCTTATTTCAGTCCAAATTTATGGAATATGGGCTGATCCTTTTCTTTTTAACCGTCACAGACTGAAAGAGTGAGTTTATGCTTAAATTCATCGCAAAAAGGATATTTGAAGCGATCCCAACTATGTTGGTATTGATCACAGTATCTTTCTTTCTAATGCGTTTCGCACCGGGTAACCCTTTCTCGAGCGAGCGTCCTCTTCCGCCAGAAGTTATGGCAAACATCGAAGCTAAATACGGCCTAGATAAGCCAGTATTTGAGCAATACACCACTTATTTGACCAACGTTCTCCAAGGTGATTTCGGACCGTCATTTAAGTACCTAGATTACTCTGTAAACGAGCTAATCTCGGTGGCGCTTCCAGTATCGGCAAAGGTTGGTTTTATCGCCTTTATCTTTACCGTGATTATGGGGGTGACCGTCGGAACCATTGCTGCGCTGAAGCAGAATACTTGGGTCGACTACACCATAATGTCGACTGCAATGCTAGGGGTTGTAATGCCATCGTTTGTACTGGCCCCAGCTCTGATTTATCTATTCTCCCTGCACTGGAATATCTTCCCTGCGGGTGGCTGGCATGATGGTGGCTTTAAGTATCTTGTACTTCCTGTTATTGGTATGTCTTTACTCTACGTAGCGACATTCGCCCGTATTACACGTGGTTCGATGATTGAAACGCTGAACAGTAACTTTATCCGTACTGCTCGTGCAAAAGGTCTAAGTTACCGCTACATCATTGTAAAGCATGCTCTTAAGCCAGCACTTCTCCCTGTTGTGTCTTACATGGGCCCAGCATTCGTAGGTATCATCACAGGTTCGGTAGTTATTGAAACTATCTTCGGCCTGCCAGGTATCGGTAAGCTTTTCGTTAACGCTGCATTTAACCGTGACTACTCGCTAGTAATGGGTGTAACCATTCTGATTGGTTTCCTATTCATTTTATTCAACGCGATTGTAGATATCTTACTTGCAATGATTGACCCGAAAATTCGCTACTAACAGGGAAGTTTGGTTATGTTAACGAAAAAAGAAAACCTTGAAGCGATTGAGAAGTTCTCTGAAAACTTAGAGATCGAAGGTCGCAGTTTATGGCAAGACGCCCGTATCCGCTTTATGCGTAACAAAGCGGCAATGGTGAGCTTGTTTATCCTATTTGTAATGACATTGGCGGTTATTGTTCTGCCAATGATCGCCCCTTATGCCTACGATGACACAGACTGGTATGCAATGCATGTAGGTCCAAGTGTAGATCATTGGTTTGGTACTGATAGCCTAGGTCGAGATCTATACGTGCGTACACTTATCGGTGGCCGAATCTCGTTGATGGTTGGTGTTATGGGCGCGTTGGTTGCGGTACTGATTGGTACGCTTTACGGTGCGGCTTCTGGCTTCATCGGCGGTAAAGTGGACCGTATCATGATGCGTATTCTGGAAATCCTGTACGCTGTACCATTCATGTTCCTAGTTATCGTACTGGTTACCTTCTTCGGTCGTAATATCATCTTGATCTTCGTTGCGATCGGTGCAATTGCATGGCTGGATATGGCGCGTATCGTACGTGGTCAAACCCTTAGTCTACGTAGCAAAGAGTTCATTGAAGCAGCCCATGTTTGTGGTGTGAGCAAGTGGAAAATTATCACTCGTCACATTGTTCCAAACGTTCTGGGTATTGTAGCCGTATACTCGACGCTGCTAATCCCAAGCATGATTCTGACTGAGTCATTCCTATCCTTCCTTGGTCTTGGTGTCCAGGAGCCGATGACAAGCTGGGGCGCACTACTTCAAGAGGGTGCACAAACGATGGAAGTTGCTATTTGGCAGCTAACATTCCCAGCGGCGTTCATGGTTGTAACTTTGTTCTGTTTCAACTACGTCGGTGACGGTCTGCGCGATGCGCTGGATCCAAAAGACAGATAAGTAAAAAGCAATAAATTATAAAATCTATAAAGATTAAGGAAGCAATGATGAGCTTATTAGATGTCAAAGATCTGCGTGTCGAATTTACCACTCAAGATGGTATTGTTACCGCAGTTAACGATCTAAACTTTTCTCTGAACCAAGGCGAAACTCTCGGTATCGTGGGTGAATCTGGTTCAGGAAAATCGCAAACAGTATTCTCTATCATGGGATTGCTGGCAAAAAACGGCATTATCTCTGGTAGTGCCAAATTTGAAGGTAAGGAAATCCTTAACCTTCCAGAAAAAGAACTGAATAAAGTACGTGCTGAACAGATCGCGATGATCTTTCAGGACCCAATGACGTCTTTGAACCCATACATGAAAGTTAGCGACCAGCTTATGGAAGTACTGATGCTTCATAAAGGTATGGGTAAAGCAGAAGCGTTTGAAGAGTCGGTACGCATGCTTGAAGCCGTGAAAATTCCGGAAGCACGTAAGCGTATCACTATGTACCCGCACGAGTTTTCAGGCGGTATGCGCCAGCGTGTAATGATCGCAATGGCACTACTATGTCGCCCTAAACTACTGATTGCAGATGAACCGACAACGGCACTAGATGTAACCGTTCAAGCGCAGATTATGGATCTGCTTAATGAGCTGAAAGATGAATTCAATACAGCCATCATCATGATCACTCACGATCTGGGTGTGGTTGCTGGGTCATGTGACAAAGTGCTTGTTATGTATGCTGGCCGTACGATGGAGTACGGTACTGTCGATGAAATCTTCTACAAACCAAGCCACCCTTATGCTGAAGGCCTACTCAAAGCCATCCCTCGTTTAGATACGGAAGGTGAGATTTTGCCGACGATTCCGGGTAACCCGCCAAACTTGCTACGTCTGCCAACTGGTTGTCCGTATCAAGAGCGTTGTCACCGTGTTATGGATCGTTGTAAGCGTGAAGCGCCAATCCTGACACCATTTGGTGATGGTCGTCAGCGTGCATGTTTTTCAGAATGGGAGGCTTGGGAAAAATGAGTGCAGATAAAAAATTAATTCTGGATATATCGGATCTTAAAGTTCACTTCAGCATTGCGTCTAAGTCCGCTTGGCCTTGGTCTAAGCCATCGAACCTGAAAGCCGTTGACGGTGTTAATGTTCGCCTTTATGAAGGTGAAACATTAGGTGTAGTAGGTGAGTCGGGTTGCGGTAAATCGACGTTTGCACGCGCCATTATCGGTTTGGTTGAAGCGACAGATGGTGAAGTGGTTTGGTTGGGTCAAGACCTGACTAAGATGCAAGACGTACAGCGCCGCGAAACGCGTAAAGAAATTCAGATGATCTTCCAAGATCCGCTAGCATCGCTTAACCCGCGTATGACGGTTGGGGACATCATCGCCGAGCCTCTGGAGACTTTCTATCCTGAGTTGTCAAAAGAAGAAGTAAAAGATCGCGTTAAAGAGATGATGGCCAAAGTAGGTCTTCTGCCTAACGTAATCAACCGCTACCCACACGAATTCTCAGGTGGTCAGTGTCAGCGAATTGGTATCGCTCGTGCACTTATCCTCAAGCCTAAGATGATCATCTGTGATGAGCCCGTTTCTGCTTTGGATGTGTCTATTCAGGCTCAGGTTGTGAACCTTCTGAAAGAGCTGCAAAAAGAGCTAGGGTTATCCCTTGTCTTTATCGCACACGATTTATCAGTAGTTAAACATATCTCTGACCGCGTATTGGTTATGTATTTGGGTAATGCTGTAGAGCTGGGTGAAGCTGAGTCGTTATTCGCTGATCCTAAGCACCCTTACACACGCGCTTTGATGTCAGCGGTACCAATTCCTGATCCGCACCTTGAACGCAATAAGCAGATCGAAATGCTGGAAGGTGATCTACCATCTCCAATCAGCCCGCCGTCTGGTTGTGTATTCCGTACTCGTTGCCCTCAGGCAACAGAAGCGTGTGCTAATACGAAACCGTCTATACAGGGCAGTGATGTTCATGCCGTATCTTGCCTGCATGTCAGTGTCTAGCCGATTCAGCCTGTGACGGGCTTAAGCGCGGCGTCCTTCGGGAGTCGCGCTTTTTTTACTTCAAATAATTCGAACAACAAAGCCAACTTATTCTGCTTTAGAGTAAGCTGGCTTTTTTTATACTTAGTCCATAGATATTAATCAGTTGAGAGTGTGATATGGGCAAGTTAGTAGAAGGTAAATGGGAAGATGTTTGGTATGACACTAAAACCAGTGGCGGTAAGTTTGTCCGAGAAGATGCTGGGTTTCGAGAATGGGTGGAAAATAAGCCTAATGCCAAGTTTCAGCCTGAATCAGGTCGCTATCATTTGTACGTATCGTTCGCTTGCCCGTGGGCTCATCGTACCCTCATATTCCGAAAACTGAAAAAGCTAGAAGAGCATATTGATGTGACTGTGGTGTGCCCAGATATGATGGGAGAGGGTTGGCAAATGGGCTTGCCTGAGCCTTTATTTGGGCATACTCGAATGCACCAAATCTACACTCAAGCTAAATCAGATTACACGGGGCGCGTTACGGTGCCAGTGCTGTGGGATAAAAAGAACAATACGATAGTGAGCAACGAGTCTTCAGAGATTATCCGCATGTTTAACTCAGAGTTTAACGAACTCACGGGCAATCAAGATGACTACTACCCGGATGAGTTAAGAACGTTGGTGGACGAGTGGAATGATTACATATATCCCAATGTGAATAATGGTGTATATCGTTGCGGGTTTGCAACGGCTCAGGAAGCCTACGAAGAAGCTTACGACAATTTGTTTGAAGCGCTTGATCGGATCGACACGCATTTAGCAACCCACCGTTATCTTGCTGGTAATGCTATCACTGAAGCGGATTGGCGATTGTTTACGACATTGATTCGGTTTGATGCCGTGTATGTCGGCCACTTCAAATGCAACAAGAAACGTATTGCAGACTATCCAAACTTGCATGGGTATATGAAAGAGTTGTACCAGATAGAAGGGATTGCAGAAACGACCGACTTTTATCACATCAAGCGTCATTACTACTTTAGCCACACAGGAATCAACCCAACGCAAGTGGTTCCCAAAGGCCCCGTGCTTGACCTAGAATCTGCTCACGGTCGAGAGAGCATTTAAATAGCAATAACCTGATTACGGCCCTGTGCTTTCGCTTGGTACAGGGCCGCATCTGTTATCTTCATTGTTTCGTCAATTCGGACGATACCTTCCTCTACGACCAATTCGCATAATCCTCCACTCAGCGTCACTTGCAGAGTTTGATCTCCAATCGATATTGGTGTTTGACTTAACTTTTCTCTCAATGCATTGGCAATGCTGAACGCGTTTTCTTTGTCGGGCGCTGAAAAAATAGTGCAAAACTCTTCGCCGCCAACTCGATAAAATGCATCTTGGTGTACTTGCTGACCTACGATTTTAGCCACCATTTTTAATACTGTGTCACCTGCGGCATGGCCATAGTTGTCATTGACTCGTTTAAAGTGGTCGAGGTCAAAGTGTACAAGGTAGTGATTGTGAACCAAATCCGGATTGTTGGAAGTGTCTGCTTCAAGAGCTAAGCGATTTTTTGCTCCGGTCAATGGATCTAGGAGAGCTGCATCACTGAGCTTACCTTTGATTTTGGTTTGCATATCCTCATGAACAAAAGAGATCGCCCAAATTAGAAAGTAAGGAATAGTGAAGTTGATTAAGGTATAGGGTGTTGAATTGATTAGTGGTGGATAAGAGGCAAGGATAGAAATCGCAACTAAATAGAAGGCGAATGTGATAGCTGAAGCGATATAACGGTTAAAAAATATATGGTACAAAGCGGGAAAACAAAATGCCCAAAAAACCAGAACAGAGTAGCCATCTGCAACTGCCATGCTGTAGATAAGCAGGGCAGTGAGACCAGAAATCAGTAGCGCCGAATGCCAAGGCCTGTAATGACCAAATTCGATTCTCAAATACACGTAGATACAGATAGCGGTATAGATAGAGTCGATAACACCGAACTTTGGTAAGTCCCAGAAAAAAAAGTTAACAATCGTAAAGCCTGTGCCGGTGATCGCCAGAAAAAAGCTGGTGATTTTCAGAACATTTTGTTCGAGTGAGGCTTGTGAGGAAAATAGCTTTACTGACATTTGAAACCCAAGCATGACGTTTGGGATAAGTGTAGCAATAAAAAAAAGCAGCAGTAAAATACTGCTGCTTTTTCATCAACATAAACCAATAGAGCTTAGTTTTGCTCTTGGTCTGCCTGAATTGCCGTCAAAGCGATTGTGTAAACAATATCGTCTACTAGTGCACCGCGAGACAAGTCGTTTACAGGCTTGCGCATACCTTGCAACATTGGACCGATAGAGACTAGGTCTGCTGAACGTTGTACCGCTTTGTATGTCGTGTTACCCGTGTTTAGGTCTGGAAATACAAATACGGTCGCTTTACCTGCTACTGGAGAGTTTGGCGCTTTAGATGCTGCCACGTTTTCCATGATAGCCGCGTCGTACTGAAGAGGACCATCGATGACAAGATCAGGACGCTTCTCTTGAGCTAGTTTCGTCGCTTCACGTACTTTATCAACGTCTGCACCCTTACCAGATTCACCAGTAGAGTATGAGATCATTGCAACACGTGGGTCGATACCAAATGCCGCTGCAGAATCCGCCGATTGGATAGCGATTTCAGCAAGTTGTTCAGCCGTTGGATCTGGGTTGATAGCACAGTCACCGTAAACCAGTACTTGATCCGGCAGAAGCATGAAGAATACTGAAGATACGATAGACGCATTTGGTGCAGTCTTGATGATCTGGAATGGCGGGACAATCGTGTTTGCTGTTGTATGAACAGCACCAGAAACCAGACCGTCAACTTCGTTGTTCTCAAGCATCATAGTGCCTAGGAATACGGAGTCTTGTAGCTTCTCACGAGCAACAACTTCCGTCATGCCTTTCGCACCACGTAGCTCAACTAAACGAGCAACGTAGTTTTCGCGGATCGCATCAGAATCAATGATCTGAACACCTGCGCCAAGTTCCACACCTTGCTGGGCTGCAACACGCTTGATCTCTTCTGGGTTACCCAGAAGTACACATTCTGCAATGCCACGCTCTGCACAGATAGCTGCCGCTTTTACTGTGCGAGGTTCGTCACCTTCAGGCAGAACGATACGTTTACCTGCACGACGAGCGAATTCAGTAAGCTGGTAACGGAATGCTGGTGGGCTTAGACGGCGAGACTTTTGAGTGCCTTCCGTCATAGACTCAATCCAGTTGCCATCGATGTGGCCAGCAACGTGTTCGTTGATGAACTCGATACGCTCTTTATCATCTTCAGGTACTTCAAGGCTGAAGCTCTGTAAGTTCAGAGATGTCTGCCAAGTGTTGCCTTGTGCTTTGAAGATTGGAAGGCCGGTGTCAAACGCTGGCTTACAAAGACCAACGATTTCTTCAGGAATGTCGTAGCCACCCGTTAGAAGAACCGCACCAATATCCACACCATTCATTGCTGCAAGTGCTGCTGCAACAATTACGTCTGGGCGGTCCGCAGAGGTTACCAATAGAGAGCCATGCTTAAAGTGCTCAATCATGTTTGGTAGTGAACGTGCACAGAACGTGATGCTCTTGATACGACGAGTGTTGATATCACCTTCGTTGATGATGTCAGCATTGAGGTGCTTCGCCATGTCGATTGCACGAGTAGCGATCAGGTCAATGCTCCATGGCACGCAGCCAAGAACGCGGATTGGAGATGTGTTAAAGATCTCCATCACTTTCATTTCGTTTTGCTTCGCGCTGTCTGCATCATCAAAGATTTCTGACAGGTCCGGGCGAGTACGGCCTGCTTCATCAACTGGAGCGTTAAGCTTGTTGATGATTACGCCGGAGATATTCTTGTTCTTAGTACCGCCGAAGTTCGAACATGCGACTTCGATACGCTCTTTAAGCTGCGCAGGGTTATCTGTGCCTGGTGTCGCAACAAGTACGATCTCTGCGCCAAGTGTTGCTGCGATTTCCGCATTCACTTGGTTCGCAAATGGGTGCTTACGAGTAGGTACAAGACCTTCGATTAACGTAACGTCCGCGTCTTTGTTGATCTGGTTGTAACGCTCTACTACTGTTTCCAGCAGCTCGTCCATGTTGTCGTTACCAATCAGGCTCTCTGCAACAGACATTGCCAAAGGTTCACCGATCTTCATATCGCTGTTGTAACCAACGATAGTTGAAGTCAGATCTGGTTGATCGCCACCTGAACGTGGCTGACAAATCGGTTTGTAGAAAGAAACCTTAACGCCTTTGCGCTCCATTGCGCGAAGAACACCCATGCTTACACTAGTAAGACCAACACCAGCGCTGGCAGGGATAAGCATAATAGTACGAGACATTCGTAGAGTACCTTTAGCTATTTTAGATAAAAGCCCAACTTCGTATTCCCTGAGATGGAATAGGAGTTACGCCCCTTAGTAAGAAAACCGGCTGACTTAAAAGTCAGCCGGTTGAGTCAATTAAAGACCTGCTAGACGCGCAGTGTCTTCAGCGATAACAAGCTCTTCGTTAGTAGAGATAACCATCGCTGGGATGCGGCTGTCAGCTGTAGTGATAGTACCTTCGCCGCCAAAACGTGCTTTCAGGTTAGCTTCACCGTCAACTTCGATACCGAATACGCCTAGACGGTTAAGAACCATCTCGCGGATTGGACCAGAGTTTTCACCGATACCACCTGTGAAAACGATCGCGTCTAGACGACCTTCTAGAGTCGCAGTGTAACCAGCCACGTATTTCGCTAGGCGGTGGCAGAATACGTCCATCGCGCGAGTTGCTTCTTCTTTCTCACCGTAGTTGTCTTCAACGAAACGGCAGTCAGATGTCACTTCAGTCAGACCAGCAAGGCCAGACTCTTTCGTTAGCATAGTGTTGATTTGCTCTACAGAGTAACCAAGTGCGTCGTGTAGGTGGAAGATGATCGCAGGATCGATATCACCACAACGCGTACCCATTACTAGACCTTCAAGTGGAGTTAGACCCATTGAAGTATCTACAGACTTACCGTTTTTGATTGCACAAACAGAAGCGCCGTTACCTAGGTGACAGTTGATGATGTTTAGTTCATCAGCAGGCTTACCTAGACGCTCAGCTGCTTCGCGAGCGATGAATAGGTGAGATGTACCGTGCATACCGTAGCGACGGATACCGTGCTCTTTGTACAGGTTATATGGAAGTGCGTATAGGTACGCTTCTTCTGGCATAGACTGGTGGAAAGCCGTATCAAATACCGCTGACATTGGCAGGTTAGGGAATGCTTTCTGAGCTGCTTTAATACCGATGATAGCCGCTGGGTTATGAAGAGGTGCTAGTGTTGCACAGTCTTCGATACCTTTAAGAACGTCGTCAGTGATAAGAGCAGATTGAGTGAACTTCTCACCGCCGTGTACAACACGGTGACCAACTGCTTTTAGCTGATCTGCAAGTTCTGGCTTAGAAGCAAGAATAGTTTCTACGATGAAAGAAAGCGCTTCATCGTGTGCTGCACCTTCACCTAGTTGTGCTTCGTGCTTACCATCCAGTTTCCATTTGATACGTGCTTCAGGAAGGTGAAGACATTCAGCAAGACCTGTTAGGTGCTCGTTGCCGTTTTCTGCATCGACAATCGCGAACTTAAGAGAAGAACTACCGCAGTTTAAAACTAAAACTAGCTTAGACATGAGTGACTACCTGTAATAATCAATTAGGATAAAAAATTAATCACAAGAATAGACGAAGCTCAAAAGGCTGCGTACTAATCTTGGTCAAAAAAACTTCGAATTCCGTATAAAAGACAGCAGTGATTCCCGCTCACTGCTCTTGCATCCGCTGCAGAAGGGTCCCGAGAGTTGCTTAAATTGTAAATAACAGCAACAATGAGATTGTGGGCCTGCAAAGGATAACGATAATAGCCAATAATAACAAAAAAATTTGAAAGAATATTAACTTTCATCAATTTTTTACGCTGAAAGTTGAATCTTTCAACTGAATTTTAGTTTTTAAGGCCCGATACTGGAGTGAGAGAGTCCTATGAGTAATAAAGTCGGTTTAGTTCATAACCTACGTGATGGGCAGAAGTACATGGAAACGTGGCCTATGCGCAAAGAACTCAATTTACTGTTTCCAGAGCAGCGCATTATCAAAGCCACTAAATTTGGTGTGAAAGTGATGCCTGCAATCGCTGCTATTAGCGTTTTGACCCAAATGGCCTTCAATAACTACTCAGCAATACCTCAATCGGTGATTATGGCATTGTTTGCTATTAGCTTGCCGATTCAAGGGATGTGGTGGCTTGGTAGCCGAGCGAATACCCAACTTCCTCCGGCATTGGCGGGCTGGTATCGTGAAATTCACCAAAAGATCGTTGAGAGTGGCTTTGCGTTAGAGCCTATGAAAAGTCGCCCTCGTTATAAAGAGCTGGCTCAAATTCTTAATCGCGCTTTTCGTCAACTAGACAAAAACGCACTGGAACGTTGGTTTTAGAGAACAAACCGGCGACTTCCAGTGAACACCTCAATTTTAATCACGATGGCTTTGCTGAGAAGCAGTAAATAAAGGAAAGGCTTCATCAACCAGCGCAGATCAGGTGAAGCCAAAACATATCCCTACTCCTCATAAAAAAACGCCCACCGAAGTGAGCGTTTTTTGCTATTTATTACGATTCAACATTAGTTGAACATTGCGATAGCATTTGCTGAGTCTACGTATTCTAGGTCGAAGCTTTCTGCTACTTCTTTACACGTTACTTTACCGTGAATAACGTTTAGACCTTCTAGGAAGCCGTTGTCCTCAAGAAGTGCTTCGCGGTAGCCCTTGTTCGCTAGCTTAACAATGTAAGGCAGTGTTGCATTGTTTAGAGCGAAAGTAGAAGTGCGAGCAACAGCGCCTGGCATGTTTGCTACACAGTAGTGAACAACGTCATCAACAATGTAAGTTGGATCTGCGTGAGTTGTCGCGTGTGAAGTTTCGAAACAACCACCTTGGTCGATTGCAACGTCAACAACAGCTGCGCCTGGCTTCATCTTAGCGATGTGCTCTTTAGTCACTAGTTTAGGTGCAGCAGCACCTGGGATTAGAACAGCGCCGATGACTAGGTCTGCTTCTAGAACATGCTTCTCAATAGCATCTTCTGTAGAGTAAACCACTTTTGCACGACCTTGGAATTCTTCATCTAGACGACGAAGAGTGTCTACATTGCGGTCTAGGATAGTGACGTCAGCTCGTAGGCCTACAGCCATACGTGCCGCGTTTGCACCTACTACGCCGCCACCAACAACAACAACTTTTGCTGGCTCAACACCTGGTACACCACCAAGAAGAAGACCACGGCCACCGTGAGATTTCTCTAAAGTTTGTGCACCCGCTTGAATAGACATGCGACCTGCTACCTCAGACATTGGAGCAAGTAGTGGCAAGCGACCCATATTATCTGTTACAGTCTCATACGCTATACAGACAGCTTTGCTCTTGATTAGCTCTTCAGTTTGTGGAAAATCTGGTGCTAGGTGCAAATAAGTAAATAATATTTGTCCCTCGCGGAGCATAGCACGCTCAACAGCTTGAGGTTCTTTAACCTTTACAATCATTTCTGCTTGCGCGAAAACGTCAGCAGCGGTAGGAAGAATGGATGCGCCTACAGCGATGTAATCATCGTCTGAAAAGCCGATGCCAGAACCGGCATTGGTTTCTACAAAAACCTGGTGACCTTGAGATACTAGCTCGCGAACGCTCGCTGGGATCATACCAACACGGTACTCGTGGTTTTTGATTTCCTTAGGTACGCCAATGATCATCCTGACTCCTCATTTTATTTTGGTTGTATTAACTATGTGTAGGGTAATTCTGTCGAATTAATATCTAGTATAGATACGATTGAATAAAATTTGATACTGAATATTAAAAAGTTGTAGTATATTTTTTTGCAAGGAAGTAATAAGGTGGAATAAAAAATGGCAGACAACAATAAGAAGCCGTCTAAGGATCTAGACCGTATCGATCGCAACATTCTAAACGAACTGCAGAAAGACGGTCGTATTTCAAACGTTGAACTGTCTAAACGAGTTGGTCTTTCACCAACGCCGTGTTTAGAACGTGTTCGTCGTCTGGAACGTCAAGGGTACATTACGGGCTATACAGCTTTGTTAAACCCGCAGTTCCTTGATGCATCACTGTTGGTTTTCGTAGAAATTACGCTAAACCGTGGTGCGCCAGATGTGTTTGAACAATTTAATGCAGCAGTGCAGAAGCTCGATGATATTCAGGAATGTCACCTAGTATCAGGTGATTTCGATTACCTATTGAAGACTCGAGTGTCGGACATGAGTGCATATCGAAAGCTCCTTGGCGATACGCTTCTACGTCTTCCTGGTGTTAACGACACACGTACGTATGTTGTTATGGAAGAAGTTAAACAGACAAACCAGTTAGTTATCAAAACACGCTAATCTTTGCAGAGTAGCGTAATACCTTTCGATATTCTGACTTAAGGTAATTGGGTTTTAAGTCCCGATATGGTTAAATCGATAGTCCGAGTGGCATAGCTGCTCGGACTATTTTTTTCCCTACTGATTAGCCGGGTGGATGTTCAAGCAAGGGTGTTGCATTCGGGTCAGTATCACGCAGTTGATAAGTTGGTTATGTTCAAAGAGAACAAAAATAAAGTTGAAACAATAATCAAAACCGGAGAAGAGCCTCAGTCTTCTCGTCTTGATGGCCCTCAACGCCTAAAAGAGTGCAGTCTTATCGTGATTGTGCTGTCTTCTATATTATTGTCCATCGCCTTACTCACGTTTAACCCTGCTGACCCCTCTTGGTCTCAAACCGCTTGGGGTGGAGACATCAATAACGCAGGCGGTTTGGTCGGTGCTTGGGTTGCCGATACATTATTTTTTACCTTTGGTTCGATGGCTTATCCGATTCCAATCATTATCACGATTACCGCTTGGGTCATGTTGAGAAAGCGAGGTGAAAACGAACCTATCGACTTGATGCTTTGGGGCACACGTCTTCTAGGTTTAACGATCCTTATCCTGACGAGCTGTGGTCTTGCAGATATTAACTTCGATGATATCTGGTACTTCTCTTCTGGCGGTGTAATTGGTGATGTGCTGACCAGTTTATCGTTACCTACGCTCAACATCTTAGGAACTACCCTAGTTTTTCTCTTTTTGTGGGGGGCGGGTTTCACGCTACTGACAGGGATTTCATGGCTATCGATTGTAGATTGGCTAGGTGAAGGTGCTATCCACTTGCTTACTAACCTAGTGAATAAAGCACGTGGTGAAAAGGAAGAACTTTTAGAACCTCAATTAACGACACCTCGTGATGATGCACAGAAAGCTCCGGTAGATGATGCTGAACAAGAAGATGCATTGTTTGCAGCGAATGCGGATGAGGAGCCTCGCCGTTTCAATATCCACATGCCTGACTCTCGCAAAGAGCCAACGGTGAGTGACCTAGTTGTCGAAAGAATCGACATTGAGCCTGGCTCGTACCAACCTGAACCGGAAGTGCTTCCTGAACCCATTGTCGAAGCGCCTCAAGCCGTTCAAAACAACGTATATGACCAAGAACCTAAAGAAGAGCGCACCAGACAGCTTGGTTCGACGATAGAAGAGCTCGAAGCGGCGGCTCAAAGCGAAGATGATTTTGCGGTTCAAGAGCAAGAAAGCATAAAAGAAAACATCGATGTAGCAGATAAAGAGCCTGAAACCGTGGAGCCTCCTGTGAACGCCGACCCTATTCAAGGTATGCCGTGGAGCACTGAAGAGGTTCATGAAGAGCAAGAAATAGTTCAGCCTCGAATTGACCCTACAGAGCTCGAACAGATCTCGACTGAGGTGGAACCAGACAGCAGCCATCAAGACCCTGTTATCTCGTCATTTGAAGTCGCTGATGAAGACAGTGATATTAACGCCTCCGTAGAAGTCGAAGATGTTGAAGAGGGCGATGAGGATGTCGCAGCGTTCCAGAACATTGTCTCGGATGCTCAGGCAAAAGTTGCTGCTCAGCAGAACCCGTTCCTTGTTCAGCAAGAAGCTAATCTCCCTACGCCAAAAGAGCCAATGCCGACATTAGAGCTACTGTATCACCCAGAAAAACGCGAGAACTTTATTGATCGCGCTGCGTTGGAAGAGATTGCTCGCTTGGTTGAAGCTAAGCTTGCCGACTACAAGATTAAGGCTGAAGTTGTCGATATTTTCCCTGGCCCCGTCATTACACGATTTGAACTGGACTTAGCACCAGGGGTTAAGGTCTCTCGTATTTCGGGCCTTTCTATGGACTTAGCTCGTTCTTTGTCAGCGATGGCGGTTCGTGTTGTGGAAGTGATACCGGGTAAACCATACGTAGGACTCGAATTACCAAACATGAGTCGTCAGACGGTGTACTTCTCAGATGTTGTTGGTAGCCAGCACTTTATCGAAGCCAAATCACCAACAACGGTCGTACTTGGCCAAGATATCGCAGGTGAGGCAGTTGTCGCAGATCTGTCGAAGATGCCACACGTGCTGGTCGCGGGTACCACGGGCTCAGGTAAGTCAGTGGGTGTGAACGTGATGATCTTGAGTATGCTGTACAAAGCGACGCCTGAAGAAGTACGTTTCATCATGATTGACCCGAAAATGCTTGAGCTGTCGGTGTACGAAGGTATTCCACATCTTTTATCTGAAGTGGTTACTGACATGAAAGATGCGTCGAATGCACTGCGTTGGTGTGTGGGTGAGATGGAACGTCGTTACAAGCTAATGTCTGCACTAGGTGTACGTAACATCAAAGGCTTTAACGACAAGCTCAAGATGGCGGCAGAAGCTGGGCATCCGATTCACGACCCACTATGGCAACCGGGTGATAGCATGGACGAAACGCCACCACTGCTGGAGAAACTGCCTTACATTGTGGTTATTGTCGATGAATTCGCTGACTTGATGATGGTGGTAGGCAAGAAGGTCGAAGAGCTCATAGCCCGTCTTGCTCAAAAAGCGCGTGCCGCTGGTATTCACTTGATTCTTGCGACGCAGCGTCCATCTGTTGACGTCATTACTGGCTTAATCAAAGCCAATATCCCAACCCGTGTTGCGTTTACGGTATCAACTAAAACAGATTCTAGAACCATTCTTGATCAAGGTGGTGCTGAATCACTATTAGGTATGGGTGACATGCTATACCTTCCTCCGGGCTCCAGCCACACGGTGCGTGTACATGGTGCGTTTGCTTCAGATGACGATGTACATGCTGTGGTAAACAACTGGAAAGCACGTGGTAAGCCTAATTACATTGATGAAATCACCAACGGCGATCAAGGACCAGAGGGGCTACTGCCAGGTGAGAAACCTGAAGGTGAGGAAGAGATGGATCCGCTGTTTGACCAGGTTGTCGAACACGTCGTGCAGTCACGCCGTGGTTCTGTTTCAGGTGTGCAGAGACGTTTTAAAATTGGCTATAACCGCGCAGCTCGCATCGTTGAGCAATTAGAAGCTCAAGGGATTGTAAGTGCGCCGGGGCATAATGGAAATAGAGAAGTGTTAGCCCCTGCACCTGGCCGTGAGATGAACTAATGTCATCATGAGAGACCAAAATAAAAAGGGTTGGCACATATGTGCCAACCCTTTTAAATTTCTAGCTTCTAGCTTCTAGCTTCTAGCTTCTAGCTTCTAGCTTCTAGCTTTCGCAAACTGTGCAATAACGATAACGGCCAATGCCGCTAGGTTTGCTGCGAAGATAACGACCAACCATTGAGGCATAGAGAGCGAAAGAAACTGCCATACGACTTTGCTACAGTCACCAAATGCTTCAAACATCCAAGGTGCCCATTTGTTGAGAGGTGCCCAATCGGGGAAGGTGACAAACAAATCGCAGGTTGCAAACGGAGAAGGGTTAAATTGGTAATCGACGTGCTCCAGAGCTAGCATTAAGCCTTTATATGAACTCGCTCCCCAAGCTGCGAGTCCCAGCCAGCGTGTTGCTGTGTTGTCCGGTGCTATCAAACCGATTATGGCTGCGGCGCCGATTCCTAGCATAGCGACGCGCTCGTAGATACACATAACACAAGGTGCGAGCATCATGACGTGCTGAAAGTATAATGCTGCAGCCTCAAAGAAGATGGCAAAGGTTAATAGCAGTAACCAAGACAGGCGCGATTGGGAAAAAGACTTAATGGTAGAAAGAATGTTCACAGAGATATCCTGTTTATAAAAAAAGCTCTGACTAATCAGAGCTTTTTATCGTGGAAAAGTTTCGGCTTCAACTAAAACTTTTGAGTTTTCTTGATTAATGTCCGCCAGAGACAGCTGGAGTCAGCTCACCTACATGTGCTGAAATCCAACCTGCGTCGTAAAACCACGCTGTCATCGGCTCAACAAGGAACACAATACCTGCAAGACCAACCAGCGCAAGGACGATCGTGTAAGGCAGAGCCATGATAACCATGCGGCCATAAGATAAGCGAATCAGAGGCGCAAGAGCTGAGGTCAACAGGAATAAGAAGGCTGCCTGACCATTTGGCGTTGCGACCGAAGGAAGGTTGGTGCCTGTATTGATTGCTACTGCGAGTAGGTCGAACTGGTCGCGAGTGATTACTCCCTCAATCAGTGCAGTTTTCACCTCGTTGATGTAAACCGTACCGACGAATACATTATCTGACACCATCGAAAGTATGCCGTTAGCAATATAGAAGAGTGCCAACTGAGCCCCTTTATCCTCGACGTGTAACACCGCATCGATAACAGGCTTAAATAGCTGCTGGTCGATGATAACGGCAACAACAGCGAAGAAGACCGCAAGAAGCGCAGTAAATGGCAATGCTTCTTCAAACGCTTTGCCCATTGAGTGTTCTTCGATGACACCAGTAAATGCGGTAGCAAGAATGATGACAGACAAGCCAATCAAGCCAACAGCCGCCAGGTGAAGTGCTAGTCCGACGATAAGCCAGATCGCAATTGCACCTTGAATCCACAGCTTCGCGACATCTTGTTTAGTACGTGTTTTACGTTCTGCGTTGTCAAAGTCGACTAGGATTTGACGAACGTTATCAGGTAAGCGAGCACCGTATCCACAGATTTTAAGCTTTTCAACAAGTACACAAGTAATTAAGCCGCAGACAAAAACGGGTGCCGTAACCGGTAGCATACGAATAATAAATTCGCCGAACTGCCAGCCAGCCTGATCAGCAATGATCAAGTTTTGTGGCTCACCAACCATGGTCATTACGCCACCCAGTGCCGTACCAACACCTGCATGCATCAATAGAGAACGCAAAAACGCACGGTAGTTCTCTAAGTCATCGCGCGTTAGCTCTGAAAGGTGATCGTCTTGCGTGTGGTCGTGTGATGCTGTTGAGCCTTTGCCCGAAGCGACTTTGTGGTAGATCGCGTAGAAACCGACCGCGACACTAATGACAACCGCAATCACGGTTAGTGCGTCAAGGAACGCAGACAGAAAAGCTGCGGCAAAACAAAAGGCTACCGAGAGCAGGCTTTTTGAGCGAATACCGAGCAGTATCTTCGTAAAGATAAACAGCAGTAGCTGTTTCATGAAGTAGATGCCCGCTACCATGAAGATCAAAAGCAATAGCACTTCGATATTGGCGACTAGCTCGTGTTTGACTTGCTCTGGGCTGGTCATTCCAATCGCAATAGCCTCAATGGCTAATAAACCACCCGGTTGAAGAGGGTAACATTTGAGGGCCATCGCGAGAGTAAAAATAAACTCGGCGACCAGAAGCCAACCCGCTACGAATGGGTCGATAAGGAAAAAGACAATCGGGTTGATGATAAGAAATGAAATAATGGCAACTTTATAC
The DNA here is from genome assembly GCF_000740665.1 of Vibrio sp. B183. Classification (NCBI taxonomy): domain Bacteria; kingdom Pseudomonadati; phylum Pseudomonadota; class Gammaproteobacteria; order Vibrionales; family Vibrionaceae; genus Vibrio; species Vibrio sp. B183. Next base: position 153,365 of record NZ_JPQB01000015.1, read on the forward strand.
CAATCTGGGGCCTTTCCTAAGAAATTCTTAATGAAAGCATTCCCGAGTGACATCGGCATGATACTAATACTCTTAAATGTTGTTATGAATAGACACTGCGTGTGCTTGTATCTATATATCTGTGTCATTGTGGGCTTAGATCATCACCAAATTAATTGTGGCGAATGACAAGAAAAAACGCTGAAACAGACCTGATTCAACAGTGACTTAGAAAAACAACATAAAGCAAAATGATATGTGGCCTTGCCAAGTCACTCCCTGAGAAAGACAAGCACTCCTTACTTTGGTCGCAACTGTACTCCTCAAGTTAATTTAGTCAATAATAAAGTTTATCTTGATAAATCGCTCAGTGGACTTTTGTTTAAAAACGCGATCAGAGTGGCGTTAAGGCGGGATGAGAGTTGTGAAAAAAAACAATTCATGGCAGCTCGGCCTCGAAAAGGTCGAATAAGATAGATTATGTCATTATATTGAATGGAAATGACAGTTTAATATTGCAAAATTAAAAACTTATGTTTTGCAAACTAAGTCAATACCCATAAGGGCTAGCAAGTGTGAAGTTTTTATTAAATTTATAATAAATTAGCTTTGACTCAAAGACATAATAACGCAATCGCTCAGTATAAATTAGAGCTGTAACTCTATTGGTGTTTTGCGTCAAGTTTACTTTCGGTTTGTTTCCGATAACTAAGAACTAGTGGTATGATGAGTTCTATTCGACCCTATAAATAAAAATATTGGATAGTTAAATTAATGGTCATCAAGGCAAAGAGCCCTGCAGGTTTCGCAGAAAAATACATCATTGAGAGTATTTGGAAAGGGCGCTTCCCTCCAGGTTCTATTCTTCCCGCTGAACGCGAGCTCTCTGAATTAATAGGGGTTACCCGAACGACACTGCGAGAAGTGCTACAGCGCTTGGCGCGTGACGGCTGGTTAACCATCCAACACGGCAAACCAACCAAGGTTAACCAGTTCATGGAAACATCGGGGCTACATATCCTCGATACTCTAATGACCTTGGATGCAGATAACGCAACTTCGATTGTTGAAGATTTGCTTGCGGCAAGAACAAACATCAGCCCTATTTTTATGCGCTACGCGTTTAAAGCGAATAAAGAAAGTGCTGAGCGTACTATTAGTGGTGTTATCGAATCTTGTGAGAGCCTTCTTGCTGCAGACTCTTGGGATACGTTTATGGAGTCCTCGCCTTATGCAGAGAAAATCCAACAACATATCAAAGATGACGGTGAGAAGGACGAAGCTAAGCGTCAGGCAACTTTGATTGCTAAAACCTTTAACTTCTATGACTACATGCTGTTCCAACGTCTGGCGTTCCATTCAGGCAACCAGATTTACGGATTGATTTTCAACGGTCTTAAAAAGCTGTACGACCGCGTAGGAAGTTACTACTTCTCAAGCCCGGAAGCACGTAATCTAGCACTGCAATTTTACCGCGATCTACTGGAAGTTTGCGAAACAGGTGATCGTGACCGAATCATCGTTGTTGTTCGTCACTATGGTATTGAAAGTGGGCAGATTTGGAACGAGATGAAAACCTCTCTGCCAACAAGCTTCACTGAAGATGACAGCTAAGAATGGTAATCGAATAAAAGAAAACCCGCCGATTGGCGGGTTTCTTGTCTTTTAGGTCTGAGTTTATCTAGCAGACATCGCAGTCGTCGTATCCGCCCGCCTCTTTAAACCAGTTAGTTAGGTGCGTTTTCAGGTCTTTTAATTCATCTGGACCAATTAGCGCTAATCCGAGATCTTCAGCTCGTGTAATATCGTTGTAGCGCAATGGTCGGAAGCTGACGAGCATGGCTCGCGCTTGAAGGCCACCCAACAGATCGCGCAAAGATTCGAGCTTGTATAAGGTGTCATCACCGTCATCGCGCATACCTTTAGTTTTACACTCAATGATATGAAGTTTGTTATTGGCGACCGAGGCAACATCAAGCTCATTACGCACTTCACGATCACCAAGCTGACGATAAACCTGCACATTGAGTGAATGATCCTGAATGGTTGGCATATCTTTTTGGATCTGACGCACTGTGCTGTGAACTAACGTCTCTAACCATTCACCATTTGAGAAGCGACGGGCGTCTTCATCTGCGAAGGTGAGAACACCATGCTCATAAGTTGCAATTTCGGCTTCGACCAAGTCACTGAGCAGCATATTGAGCTCGCGGTAACCTTGTTGTTTCTCGGATAGTGCGACATCGAGCTTTTGCTCTTTACGGCACGTAGTAGCGAGATAGTTAAGTGTCGCAAGACCAGGACCAAGTTCAAGTGCATTGCTTGCCCATCGTTCTCCAAGCTCATACAGTTTCTGATCAAGCTGTGGAGGAAGCTGTTGGTCATTAAACTCGCCCCTAGCGCCAAATACTGTTAGGTAGTCGTCAATCGTAATTCGATCTTCTACTTGAGTATCTTCTTTACCGTCTGGGTATAGCCAGCAAAGGCGGTCACTATTTGGTTCTACGACAAAAATCGGCCAATGAAAAGTACGAAACACCTCGTAAACAGACAGCAGACGATGACGCAGTCCACAACTGGCGTTTAACTTAACGTCTTCTCCGCGTGCACTAAGGTCGTCAGCCAGAATGCCGACAGCACGTTTGATTCGTGAAGTATTCGCGACATTCGGAATCTCAAAAAACTCTGATGTAATGTCTCTTTTTGCCAGAACGCTATGTAATCGATGATACATATCTTTCTGGCTCTTAACGCCAATAAAAACAATGTGATCACTGACGGTCCGGTTATCCAATAATGGAGTGACTAATCGGATTGGGTCCTGATCAATGATGCCAACATGAACTGCCATAAACCTTCCTCATGCTTGGCTTGCGAAAAATGTGAAGTTAGAAGTGGGCAAGCCTTAATAACCATATAACGACAGCGCAAATAAAAAACAAGGGCGATTAATGAAATTAACCGCCCTTAGTGAATAATTTGCATTGTCTTTACAAAACTAGAGTTTAAAGCGATGCACCAGTTCACCTTGTTGGTTGGCCAGTTGGGTCAGATCCGCACTAGTTTGTGCGATTTGAGCCATGGCTTGGTAGCTGGTGTCGGCAATCTGATTGATTTCATCAATGTTGCGAGCAATTTCCCCTGTGGTTTCACTTTGTTCGGCAGCTGCTTGGGAGATGTGTCCACTCATTTGGCTTATTTCAATAATCAATGCCTGAATTTCCTCCATTGCGCTATTGGCATTGGAAGCTTGAGCAACTGACTGATCCATATCATCCATACAGCTTTGAATCACTTTATTGGCCGATGTAGAGCTGTTCTGTAGGTTACTGATCATGTTTTCAATTTCTGACGTTGATTCCGTCGTTCGTTGAGCCAACACCCTAACTTCATCTGCTACAACGGCAAACCCGCGTCCTTGTTCACCTGCTCGTGCAGCTTCAATTGCAGCATTGAGCGCCAGTAGGTTCGTTTGTTCTGCGATATTGCGGATCACATCCAAAATCGAGCCAATCTGACTGCTCATGCTCTGGAGGTCTTTAACGGCGTCAACTGACTGGGTGAGGCGACTCTCAAGTTGGTTAATGGTGGTGATGTTGTCATTCATGATCTGACGACCTGATTCTGAGGCCGATTCAACCTGTTCAACCATCTGCTGCGAGCTTTGTGCACTTTGCGCGACTTCTTGAACCGAATGCGCCATTTCTGTCATAGCGGTTGCAACGTTAGCGGTTTGCTCACGCTGCTGGCTGAGCTGCGATTGCGCTTTGGAGGAAGTTTGCTGGTTAATGTTAGCGGTATCAGTAAGATTGTCGGATGCGCTGTTGAGCTTCTTCAAAATGTCGTGAAGATTGTCTGCTAGCGAATTGATATGGCTACTTACACGGCTGAACTCATTGTTGTGGCGATTTTCTATGCGCTGGGTCATGTCGCCTTGTGTCAGGCTTTCAAGTGTTGAAAGGATACGAGTGAGTGGCGTGCGCACACTATGGGCGATGTGGTAGCCAATACCGAGTGCTAAGGCAATGACAAGAATGCCCAATGTGACTGAATTGATCACCCCTTGGTCATAGACTTCACTCGCCTCTGCTAGGGAAGCGTGTAGGCCTTGTTGTGCCGCTTCACTGAAGGAGGTGAGCACTGCCATAGTGTTATCTACTTCCAGAGTTAGGTTAGCAATATTGGCATACAACGCAGCTTTGGCTTGTAAGTACGAAGCGTGCTGATCGAGTACGCCGCCTTTTTTACCAATATCTGTGGTGAACTGCTGTACTGATTCATCAAACACCTTCTTAATTTCAGGCATTTGTGTGGTTAGGCCACGGTATGCGTAATTAAGGTGTGTGACGGCTTTTTTGTTTTTAGCGACCGCTTTATTTACCAGCTCTAAATCGCTGCTAGCGAGAGCGTCGGACGTAATCACCTCTGCGTCCTTCAGTTTAATAAAGTAGCTTTTAGCCATTACTTTGACGGAAATACTGCTCTGGTCATCCACATACTCTTTCATTCCAACTCCGAGCTCAGAATGAAGACGCTGGAAGCGGCGTGATGATTTCTGAACATCAGCTAGAGCTGCAAACATGTTTCGATAATTATTCATAGCTGCATCGGCTTCGGTAAAATAACGCAGCTCCATTGCTTTTAGCTGTTCGATGCTTGCCTGGAGTTCCGAGTTGCCGGTACTGGCCTTAGCCAAATCTTTCAGAGCTTGGTCGTAGCGACTTTTAGCGTCTTCGAACTGACCGCGAATTTCGTCCATTCGATCAGAGCTCTGCGTTGTTAAAAAGTCTTTAAAAAGTTTGTCGGCAGAGAGTAGGTAAACACTGGTTTGGTTAGACTGCGATACCAAAGGTAAAGCGGTATTAGATACACTGCCAAAGTTGGAGTGAATTTGTTGCATCCCTCGCATTGTCATAATGGTTGAAATAACAAACATTATGATGATCAATGCAAACCCAGCGTACATACGCTTGATCACTGAGCCCTTCATAGATCTCTCCCTAAATAATACGTAATGTCTTAAAAAATTAACAAAAAGAGAGTCATTGTATTGATAGCGAGACACGCATTTTATGACGCATAATACAAATTTAGCCATCTGCTACTATCAGTACGGTGTATATGTTAAGTGAACACTGTTTTTTATTGTGATCTGAGCGAGCTTAGCGCATACTCCTTTGCAACGTTCAACGAAAACAACACTTAATGGAGTGCTTCATGGCCGAAGAAACCATTTTCAGTAAAATTATTCGCAAAGAAATCCCTGCCGACGTGGTTTATCAAGATGATCTGGTCACGGCATTTCGCGATATTAATCCACGTGCTCCAAGTCACATTTTGATCATTCCTAATAAGTTGATTCCAACAACAAACGACATTGAAGAAGCAGACGAACTGATAATGGGTCGCATGTTTACTGTTGCTCGCAAGTTGGCGAAAGAAGAAGGGATCGATGAGGATGGATACCGATTGATTGTTAACTGCAACTCTCATGGTGGCCAAGAGGTATATCACATCCACATGCATTTGGTCGGTGGGCGACCACTTGGCCCAATGTTGATGAGCTAAGGTTACACATTTTTTATGAGGACGGCGGTATTTATACAAACTTTTTATCAATACCGTTGTCCAACCGCGACGATGATGAAATTCTAATAAATAATTCGGAGTACGAAGTGCGTAAACACGTTCGACTCGCATTCGTGATATTCAGCTCTGCTGCTCTTTCTGCATGTGCCAATCTATCGGCTGGAAACTTATTTAGCCACTACAGCGCTCAAAACAACGAAGTCTATCAGGCGGTCAAAACAGGTCAGTATCACAAGGCGGAAGAAGCCTTACCTGAAGAGGTGGCTGGTGACATTCTTGATAACTTCGAAAAAGGGCGAGTGTATCTGCTTAATCAACAGTATGAAGACAGTAAGTCAGCATTTGAAGCTAGCGATAACGCAGTTCGAGTTCAACAAGACAAAGCTACGATATCAGTGACAGAAACGGCGGCCAGTGTTGGTGCTTTAGCTGTTAACGACAATTTAGATATCTATAAACCTGCCGATTATGAGCTGGGCTTCTTACATCTCTATCTAGGGTTGAACTACCTTAAGAAAAACAGCCTCGAAGGTGCCTTGATTGAAATGCGCAGGGCTAATCAAGTTCAAGAACAAGCGCGTAAAGACCGCGAAAGAGAACTTGAGTCGGCACAAAATGACATGCAGGCGCAGGGGTTAAGCCCTAACTTGGGTAGTGTGCTATCTAATTATCCCGATGCAGGTAAAACCTTGCAGGCGGTGCAAAATGGTTATCTTCTTTATTTATCAGCGCTTTTGTACGAAGCCGATAATGCACTGAATGATGCCTATGTTGATTATCGACGCGCGTTAGCTGTGATGCCTGATAATGCACAAGTGATTGATGGTGCGAAACGTGTCGCTAAACGCCTTGGTATGAACGAAGACCTGGTTCAGCTAGAGAAACGTTATGGTAAAACTAGTTTCCTTGATAGCGACAAAGCAAGAGTCATAGTTTTAGAAGAGCAGGGCGTAGTAGATGCTCTGCAAGGTTGGAGGCAAACTCTGCCACTTTATGACAGTCGTGGGAACGGCGCTTTGTATACCATCGCGCTTCCTTATTACCCTAAACAAGTAAGCCAATCATTTTCGCCTATGCAGCTTAATGGTCAAAAGCTTCAAAGCGACTTACTGACGGATGTTAACTTAATGGCACAGCGCGACTTGTCAGAGCGAATGCCAACCATAATCATCCGTCAGGCGCTGCGTGTTTGGGCTAAAGACGAATTACGCAAAGGTGCCGCGAAAGATGATGAATTAGGCAATGCAATATTGAACATCTGGAACACATTGACCGAGCAACCAGATACGCGCAGTTGGTTAACATTACCGGGTGAAATTCGCAGCAGCAGTGCTGTAGTTGAGCCGGGTACTCAAACCATCGTTGTTGGTGAACAGCAACATCAATTTGACGTTGAGGCGGGACGAACCGCTATCGTTTGGATCTCTCGTCAGGGAGGCAATGCTACAATTTGGCATAAACAGTTAGGAAAAATTCGATGAAAAAATGGCTTATTGCAGCAGTGGCTGCGTTAATAATGGTGGGTTGTTCTAGCAACACTGCTGGATTACGTATCGATGGTGAGTCGCAAACCGTTTTGTTTGGAGACAACGTGTTAGCGGGTCGTCTACAAATTGAAGATATCTCTACTACTCAGGTTGATGGTCGTGCTCGAGGTATTGTTCGACTCGCTAGTCAATACAAAGGTGATCTGCATATCCAGTACAGATTTTACTGGTACGACGACAATGGTCTAGAAGTGAATAACAAGCTAGGCCCATGGCGTCAGGCGATCATTCGAGGTATGGAAACGATCGCTATTTCTGAAGTTTCAGTGAATCCGAATGGCACGCAGTTCCGCGTTCAGATTCGCGAAAATGATAACTAAATCGAACTAAAGTCCACTAACTTTAGTCATACACTCATAACACAAGATTCTATAAAGATTTGAGGAACCAAGAATGAAAAAAAGTGTTATCGCATTACTTGGCTTGGCTGTCATCCTGGGCGGTTGTTCGAACAAAGTCAGCTATGGTGATGCACAGGCGGTTGAGACGACAACGATTGATTTTGGCTCAACAGACCTGCAGAAAATTGCGGGCGAAATGGTCGACAGCATGATGATGTCAGGCTCTGTGTCAGCCATTACACGTGACTCTCGTCCGATTGTTTTTGTTGAACGTATCAAGAATAAGACAAGTGAGCATATTGATACTGAGTCGATTACCGATACTATCAGTACTAAGATGTTGAACTCTGGTAAGTTCCGTTTTGTTGATATGGACCGCGTTGAATCAGTTCGCGAGCAACTTAACTTCCAAAACAATGATGAGCTTGTAAACCAAAGCACTGCGATTCAGTTTGGTAAAATGGTTGGTGCGCAGTACATGCTATACGGCAACCTGTCGAGCATTGCTAAAGCCGGTGGTAGTGACAAAGACGTATACTACAAGATGACAATGCGCCTGATGGATTTGGAAACAGGCCTGATTGAATGGGCAGATGAAACTGAAATCCGCAAACAAGAGTCTAAGAGCTTCTTGGGTCTTTAATCTATAGAGGAGTGATTTATGGCAAGGATGTCGTGGCATGAGGCATGTCAGCTAGACGGTTCATTGAAGTCATTAGATCACTTCTTTTCTATCTCTCCGGATTATGCTCAGACGCTGACCGGAGGCCTGACTAATCGCTGCTGGAAGGTTGTTACCCAAAGCGGCGATTGCTTTGTCTGGCGTCCCAATACTTCGATAACCAAAGCCTTTTCTATTTCACGCTTTCAGGAATATCAAATCCTGACAGCGATAGAAGATTCCCACCTAGCACCTAAAGCTATTCACATCAACGAACAAGGGTTGTTGGTGGAATGGATTGAAGGTGAATCATTAACTGATGGATTGCCTTTTGATTCTCTGCTTAAAACAATGATCAAAATTCATAGTTTAGAGACGGCTCGAATCCCTGTGGCGCCATTTAACTTTACCGCTCGTGTCGATCATTATTGGATGTTGCTGCGAGAGGAGCTGAGGTCTGATGATTACCTGAGCATTTACCAGCAGTGGCGAAGTGCTCCGAGCCTAGCTGACATTGGTAGCACTTTATGTCACTTTGATTTGGCTGGTTATAATATGGTCAAGCAGTCGGAAGGCAATATGGTGATAGATTGGGAGTATGCCTCGATGGCTGACCCAAGGTTGGATCTTACATTGAGTATTGGGGTGGTGGGGGAAAAGCCGCTTGAGTCGGTTTATCGATATTGCCAACTTAGGGAAATTGAGGGTGTTGATGACTGGGTTGAAGGTGTGATGGCTTGGCAACCTAGAGCAACTATGATGGCCATGTTGTGGTATTTACTTGCCTATCAGCTTTGGGGGGATGAGCAGTACCTTGTCCAAGCGCAAGCTTTGCGTGACACATTTTGTAGTTAAGATCACTGTTTGAATGCCTCATAGATATAATTCTATGTGCTGACTTTAAAACCTTAGTATTCGTGGTAGATTAAACCGATAAGAATTGAGGGTGATAGAATGATTATTTACTTACATGGTTTTGACTCCACCAGTCCGGGAAACCACGAAAAAGTGCTCCAGTTGCAGTTCATTGATGAAGACGTCCGTTTCATTAACTACAGCACTTTGCATCCCAAGCATGATATGCAGCATTTGTTAAAAGAAGTGCATAAAGCGATAGAACAATCTGGTGATTGTAACGCCATTATTTGTGGAGTTGGCTTAGGTGGTTATTGGTCTGAGCGAATCGGCTTCTTATGCGGTATTAAGCAGGTGATTTTTAACCCTAACTTGCACCCAGAAAATAACATGCAAGGACGCATAGATCGTCCTGAAGAGTATGAAGATATCGCCACAAAATGTGTTGAAGAATTTCGTAGTAAAAACAAAGACCAGTGTTTGGTGATCCTATCTAAAGATGATGAGGTGCATGACAACCGCCAAACGGCTCAGGCACTCGAGAAACATTACCAAATTATCTGGGATGAAAATGAGACTCATAAGTTTAAGAAAATCTCTCAACATCTGCAGACCATTAAGGCGTTTAAAGCCGACAGCTAAACGTCATTTCTAACCAAATTTCTTCAAAAGCGACGTCAATTGAGCACGTCGCTTTTTTCTTACTCATTCAAATTTAAATTAAGGAAAAATTAAGTGTGATTGGCGTAATCTTTTGTTGCGCGGCACACTCTGCCCTATATAATGAATTCACCATAAATTTTTTGATAAATATCAAAAAAAATTGAGAGCAAACCAATAAGTTTGCCCATTATGAGCTAATGCCCGAGCACGTTAGCCTTGAGTCTTCAGACTGTTATTCCAATTATCGCGTTGTATTTGACGAAAAAACCTCTAATGGCCCTTTGATCGTAAGACTGAAACTGATTCTGCAGATTGGCCAACATTACACAATTTCATCGGGGCGAATTCTTCGACTCGAAACATAGTTTTTATCTTTAGAGGAAAGTTGCTGTGACTCGAATTATCGTAGTAGGCGGCGGTGCAGGCGGATTGGAGCTTGTTACCAAACTAGGTCGTACATTAGGTCGAAAAAGACGGGCAAAAGTGACCCTAGTGGATCGCAAAGCCAGTCATTTATGGAAACCACTTTTACACGAGGTGGCAACAGGTTCTTTGGATGAGGGTGTTGATGCGTTAAGCTATCGCGCCCATGCGAAAAACCACCACTTTGATTTCCAGATGGGTAGCCTTGAAGACATCGACAGAGAGCGCAAAGTTATCACGCTGGGCGAGCTAAGAGATGAACATGATGAGCTTTTGATGCCAGGCCGTGAGCTTGAATATGACATCCTTATCATGGCGTTGGGCTCCACTTCTAATGACTTCAATACTCCAGGCGTAAGAGAGCACTGTATTTTCCTTGATAGTACAGAGCAAGCTTATAAATTCAGAACTGAGATGAACAATGAGTTCCTCAAATTACACGCCAAGCATGGTCATGGCACTGTTGATATTGCAATTGTAGGTGCGGGAGCAACAGGCGTTGAATTGTCGGCAGAACTTCATAACGCCGTGAAAGAGCTTCGTACCTATGGCTTTGGTGATCTCGACTCCAGCAAGCTAAACGTCAATCTGATAGAAGCTGGTGAGCGTATCCTACCTGCATTGCCAGCCAGAATTTCCAGCGCTGCACACCACGAGTTAACTAAGCTAGGTGTTAATGTGCGCACAACAACCATGGTGACGGAAGCAGGTGCAGGTGGCCTCACTACTAAGGATGGGGAAAAGATTCCTGCTCAGATTATGGTTTGGGCTGCCGGGATTAAAGCACCTGACTTCGTGAAAAATATTGGTGGATTGGAAACTAACCGAATCAATCAACTCATCGTGAAAGACACTCTACAAACGACTCTCGATGATGATATTTTCGTGATTGGTGATTTGGCTCAGTGCACTCAAGCTGATGGATCATTTGTACCACCTAGAGCTCAAGCGGCGCACCAAATGGCGAGCTGCGCATTTTCTAATATTGTTGCTAAGCTCAATGGACGCGAACTGAAAGCTTATGTCTACAAAGACAAAGGCTCTTTGGTTTCTTTGAGTCAGTTTTCTACCGTGGGGAGCCTAATGGGCAACTTAACCAAAGGTTCTATGATGGTAGAAGGTCGTATTGCTCGAGTGGTGTACATTTCCTTGTATCGCTTGCATCAGATGGCTTTACATGGCTTGTTCAAAACAGCCCTGATCATTTTGATGGGGCGGATAAACCGAGTGCTTCGCCCTAATCTTAAACTGCACTAATCATATCCAAAAGAAAGAGCACCCTAGGGTGCTCTTTTTTTCGTTCATTCTACGGCAGTGAATTAACGAATATTTAAAAATGGAACTCCGCTACATGTGCGAGTGGGCTCTCCTCTTTATTTTTTGTATTGAGAGACAGATTCCCTACAATCTGGTACTCATTACCTAGGCGTTTGACCTTTAGTGAAAGTCCGCCAATAAAGTGGAGTTGGTAACTGGTAACGATACTTTGCATACAGCCGTTTACGTCAAACAAATCGGTGACTTCATCAAAACAAGCCAATTTGTGGTTCTCCGAACCATCATTGAAGTAGTAGCTTTTTGATACTTTGGTATCGTCTAAGAGTAGTTTGAGCAGTGAGCCTACTGAGTCTGAGTTGAAGATGATCATATTGTTTTTCTTAGTTTTCTTTTAATTGGACGATCATACTATCTGACATCTTTGAAGAGCGGAGAGTTAAATAACTTTACTAAACGTTAAAATCTCTAAAGTTATTGTTATTCACTTTTTTTGAGATTATTTGTTGTTAGTTGGGATGATGGAATACACGAGCCCTTGCTTGGGCTGTCCATTGAATAGATAGCGATTTGCGGCGCTTACTTCAAACACTGCACCACATGATTCGGCCAGTTTTTGACTTGGAATATTGTCGGGATCACAAACAACCTCAATACGCGTGATTTTAAGTTGCGCGAAGCAAAACTCGATTAGCGCATCTAAGGCTTCTTTCGCATAGCCTTGTTTATGATACGAGTCATTCAGCCAATAGCCTAAACTGGCCATATTAAAGGTGTGGTAAAGCTCATTGATCGCGACCATGCCAATCAGCGCATTATCATTGCGACGATAAAGGCCAAAACCGTAAGCTTCTGATTTCACCCAGTTCAATCGAGTGGCAAGCACAAAGCGTTCTGCTTCTTTAATCGTGAACTTATCATGGCACCAATCTATCCAGCGATGAAGGCTGGGAGATTGAACGACACATTGAGCTAGCTTTTCAGCATCTTCTTGAGGAATCAGCTTCAAAACTAATCTGGGTGTGATGATGTGGTAATCCGGCCCCATAATGCTCCTTTATAGAAAAACAGCCCTTGAAAGGGCTGTGAAACGCTATTTATTTCAGATTATTGTGCGACACGTCGGACCTGAATAATCATCCCTAGCAGAGGATGATCTAAGAAGTGGGTTTCGGTGCTTCGCATACGGCGTTTTTGGTCCATGCGGTAGCTCTTTAGAAACTCTTCGGTATGTACTGTTGGCGTCACATCTTCCATTAAGCCGACTTGAACCGTGTCTTCGGCAACCATGTTGTCTGTGGGTGTGAACTCAAGAGGCTTTGCTTCGAATGTCACATCTCTTACGCTTGGTGCTTTCAAGTCCAGTTTAACGTCCGCATAAAGGTAGTGCTCGACGTAAACTTGCAACTTGCCGTCCAACTCATAAAGTGGCTTTGCAATGCTTTCTTCGGTGACTCCGTCAATGACCTCTGTACCAATATCCGAACCTTTCTGCGAACCGTCAGCATTGAATTGACCAGAAAAATCTCGACCGGCCTGAATATGGAAGGTTGGCGCGACATAGCGATTGCCGTCGCCTTGTCTCCATGCAGTATGCAAGAGTACTTTAAAGCCGGCGTGATTTTTTAGCTTCCGAGCTTGAGGGTTCAACTCATAGGATGAAGCGGGTAGCATTTCAACGCCTTTTTGCTTGCGGTAACTGGCGTCAATGAAATTGCCGACTCGTTTCATCGAAATTTCAGGTACAGAGTTTGGCCAAGACTCAGCGGTTTGTTCTGGGTTTACCGCACGCTTAAAAATGATCACTTCTATATCAAATTGGCGCTGGGCCCATGAAGGCATCGCGACAACAAGAAGTAGTAGCGGGATCAGCTTTTTCATTACAACTCCATCATAAGGTGAGCGCACCTTGGAAAATTAGTTAAGCTTGACCTAGTCAGGCTTGTGGTAAAAGGTTCTGCTGGAACTCGCCCAACATATCACCAACAAATTGAATTCTCTTGCGTCTGTCGACCAATGGTACCGTAAACTTGAACTTAGTTGGGCCTTCCATCGCGAATTTTTGTGGCTGAGATTGCAATAGTTTAACCAAATACATTGGATTAATGTCAGCGTCCGGATAGAACTCGATGAATCCACCTTTGTCGTGGGCTTCAATTTTCTTCACTTTTAGAGAATCAGCTTCAAGTTTCATTTCTGATACAGAAAGGAGATTCTTGGTTGCATCTGGCAATAGTCCAAAGCGGTCAATCAGTTCAATCTTAAGATCGTCCAGTTCGGCTTTGTCTGATACGCTCGCAATCTGCTTATACATAGATAAGCGCGTGTTGATATCTGGAATATAGTCATCTGGCAGAAGGGCAGGTAGACGCATTTCTACCTCAGTTTGTTCTCTGAGTAATTCGTCTAAAGAAGGCTCTTTCCCTTCTTTCAGCGCTTCAACAGCCTGCTCCAGCATCTCCATATACAGCGTAAAACCGACAGATTGAATTTGCCCGCTTTGTTCATCCCCCAACAGCTCACCTGCACCACGGATTTCGAGATCGTGAGTGGCGAGTGTAAAACCTGCACCTAAATCTTCCAGTGATGCAATCGCATCTAGACGTTTAATGGCATCTTTAGTCATGGCTTTAGGGTGAGGTGTGAGTAAGTAGGCGTATGCCTGGTGGTGAGAACGACCAACGCGACCACGTAACTGGTGCAGCTGTGCCAGACCGAGGTTATCTGCTCTATCCATAATGATGGTGTTGGCAGTCGGGACGTCGATGCCAGTTTCAATGATGGTCGTACACACCAACAGATTAAATCGCTGATGGTAGAAGTCATTCATGATGCGCTCAAGCTCACGTTCGCGCATCTGACCGTGAGCCACGGTAATGCGCGCTTCAGGAATGAGCTTCTCTAAATCAGCAGCGACTTTTTCGATGGTTTCAACTTGGTTATGCAAGAAGTATATCTGCCCACCACGCATGATTTCACGCAGCACGGCTTCTCTTACAACGGCATCATCGCGTTGACGAACAAAAGTTTTAATCGCCAGTCGTCTTGCTGGTGGTGTTGCGATGATCGATAAATCGCGCATCCCACTCATAGCCATATTCAGCGTTCTTGGAATAGGCGTTGCTGTTAACGTCAGAATATCAACGTCTGCGCGCATCGCTTTCATTTTCTCTTTTTGTCGTACACCAAAGCGGTGTTCTTCGTCGACAATCAACAAGCCAAGGTCTTTGAATTTGATGTCGTTAGAAAGCAGCTTATGTGTACCAACCACCAAATCGACTTTGCCGTCTTCGATATCTTGCAGTACTTGCTTTTGCTCCTTCGCTGTTTTGAAACGTGACAGTACTTCGACTCGAATCGGTAAGTTAGCAAAGCGGTCTCTGAAGTTTTCAAAGTGTTGCTGGGCAAGCAGTGTGGTAGGAACTAAGACAGCCACTTGCTTACCGTTGTCCGTAGCAAGAAAGGCAGCACGCATCGCCACTTCGGTTTTACCAAAGCCTACATCACCACATACTAGACGATCCATCGCTTTGGCTTGGCACATATCGGACATAACCGCATTGATTGCCATGGACTGATCATCGGTTTCTTCAAAAGGGAACCCGGCTTTGAAAGTGGCGTACTGGTCACGGTCAAGGGCAAACTTATAACCCGGCTTAAGCTCTCGTTTCGCGTAAACATCAAGTAGCTCTGCGGCCACATCACGCACTTTTTCAGCGGCTCTGCGACGCGCTTTCGCCCAAGCTTCGCCACCCAGTTTATGCAGTGGAGCGGACTCTTCTGCGCCACCGGAGTAACGACTGATCAAGTTTAATGCCGCAACCGGTACGTAGAGCTTGGCGTCATTTTGGTATTCCAGTGTGACGTATTCGGTTGTCATTCCACCTGCTTCCAGCGTTTGCAACCCGATGTAGCGGCCGATACCGTGGTCGATGTGAACGACAGGCTGACCGGGCTTAAGCTCGGCAAGGTTGCGTATGACGGCATCACTGTTTGTAGTTTTGCGATCTTTACGGCGACGCTGGATAACTCGGTCACCGAGTAAGTCACTTTCGCATATCAAAGCAACCTGATTATCGCCAAATAGGAATCCATGCTCAGAGGCGCCCAGTACTAAGGTGAATTTATCGTTGCTTTCTGTCGCGGCAGAGAAACTTTCGTGTTCGACCGGTCGAAGTTTTATGCGTTGCAGCAGTTCAAGGAGTGCTTCGCGGCGGCCTTCAGATTCGACTGAGAAAACGATTTTACCAGTGAAGCTTTCACTAAACTGGCGCAGTGCCGACATCGGTTCCTTGTTTTGGTGCTGAACAGCCAACTCTGGTAATGGTTGAATAGCTGGGTTAGTACGCCCTTGTTTTTCCACAACCGCATCAGCAGAAAGTTGTACCTGAGGCAGCGTTTTAAAGCGACTAAAGAGCTCATCTTTCTTCAGCCACAATTCTTCTGGCGGCAACAGAGGTCTCAGTGGGTCCACTTTACGTTGGTCGTATCGGTAGTCGACATCACTGAGGAAGTGGTCGATGGCTCCTTCTAAATCACCGACTGTAATTAACTGGCTGTCATCGGCGATGTAGTCAAACAAGGTTTCGGTATGCTCAAAAAACAGTGGTTGCCAGTACTCAATACCCGCAGGCCAAGTTCCTTTAGACACCTGCATGTAAACGGACTCAGGTTCACGTCTGGCTTCGAATCTCTGACGCCAGCGGATCCTGAAGTCTTCAATAGCACTCTCTGAGGTCGGGAATTCATGAGCAGGTAGCAGCCTGATCTCTTGAACATCGTCAATTGAACGTTGGTTTTCTGGGTCGAAAGTACGAATTGTATCAATCTCATCATCGAAGAAATCGATGCGGAATGGGTCACTGGCTCCCATAGGAAAGAGGTCTAAGATGGAACCGCGGCTGGCATATTCGCCAGGCCCAAAGACTTGATCAACGTGTCGGTATCCGGATTTCTCCAACTGAATACGCAGCTTTTCCAATGAGTAGAGGTCGCCGACTTTGACCATCAAGGTATGCTGCATCAGGAAGTCTCGAGGAGACTGTCTTTGTAGCAATGTGTTGATAGGAACGATGGTAATCCCACTGTTTTGTGTCGGCAGTTGGTACAAGCGTGCGATACGATCCGAAATGATCTCCTGATGGGGAGAAAAGTTATCGTACGGCAAGGTTTCCCAGTCTGGGAAAAGGGAAACTTCCTGCTGAGTAAACTGCTCGATTTCTTGTAGCAGTTTTAAAGCTGTTTGCGGGTCAGCAACAGCGAGCAGGGTATGACTAGAATGTTGATTAGCAAGTTCAGCAATCGCAAGGGCTAAACTTGCCCCTTGTAAATTGCCGACCTGTTTTTTGTCTCCGGCTCCGGATGGGTTAGCCAGATTAAAAAGCGATGTATTAGACATAATGGAATTATTGTTTGTCGCGATTCAGTGAACGCTGACGAAGTAATTTTTGTTGCTGATAGAGAGCGGCTTTGATCAGGAGATCTTCATCCTGATCGCGCAATAAATCGTATTTGACCGTAATAATGTATTGATCATCCTGTTGCTCGCAGCTCTCAACATGGCCATAGCAATAGATAGCGGCAGAGGGGTGCTCCATAAACATTTTGACTCGTGTTTTGGTATCGACTGTCAGTGCGCTTTCTGCGGTATAGCTAAACTTACTCGCACCAAACGACTGAGTGAGGTGTCGATACTGTTCGTCATCTTGTTGAGACAGCATAAACGTCAGCAACAAGTTCAGCTTGGCATTTTGAGTGTCGAGCAGTTCGATAACATGTCTGAAGTCGTTGTTTTTCAACTCAGTACGAGCATTGTCATTAAGCAGATCAAGATGGCTGAACTCGCTGGCCACCAAAAACGGCGCTGGAATTTCTCCCTCAAACTGATCAAAGCTTGGAAATGCCTGATCTTGAGTAAGAGGCTCAACATTCACGGTCATTTTGTGGTGTACAGTAAAGTATTCTTGATCAGACATGCGGAAATTCCTTTAAGTTATCCTTTGATTATCGCTATAAGAAGCAACTAATCAAGGTATGTCATTGTTTATCACACATTTTGACGCCTAATTAGCAATTAGGGGCTACAACCGCCTGCTATAAATCGTTACAGTAACGCCTATCAAACGTTATTGGTTTTATATATGTTCCATCCGGTTTCCACCTTTATCGGTTTGCGTTACTTGCGCGGGCGTTCCGGTGACAGGTTCAGTCGTTTTGTTTCCTATATGTCGACCGCAGGTATCACAATTGGTGTGATGTCTCTGGTGACGGTTCTGTCAGTGATGAACGGTTTTGAAGCTCAGCTCAAAGGTCGCATTTTGGGCGTACTGCCTCAGGCTATTGTGTCTGAAGCGGATGGCAAAACGCCTTATACCGAAACAATCCCTGACTTTGCCAAACAATTGTCTACTGCGGCGCATCCTGAGCCTATTGTTCAAAGTGAAGCGGTGATTCAAAGCTCAGACAACCTTTCTGCGGGTCTACTTATTGGCATCAAGCCTAGTGATCATGACCCGATTGAATCCCATTTAATTGCAGGCCGATTGTCTTCTCTTCAGGCTGGCAAGTATCAAGTGTTTATTGGTCACACTCTCGCAAGAGCGATGGACGTGTCGCTTGGCGATAAAGTGCGCCTGATGGTGACCAGTGCGAGTCAGTTTACACCGCTGGGGCGTATTCCTAGTCAGCGTATCTTTACTGTGGCTGGCATTTACAACACAGGCTCAGATGTTGATGGTCAACTCATGCTAACTCATATTGATGACGCCGCGCGCTTATTGCGTTTCAAGAAGGACACCATCACTGGGTGGCGCTTGTTTTTTGATGACCCATTTGTGGTGGGCGAACTGAGTAAGCAGCCATTACCCGAAGGTTGGCAATGGCAAGACTGGAGGGATCAGCGAGGCGAACTGTTTCAAGCCGTCCGTATGGAAAAAAATATGATGGGCTTAATGCTAGGTTTGATTGTGGGTGTTGCTGCATTCAACATTATTTCAGCTCTGATTATGGTCGTGATGGAAAAGCAGTCTGAAGTCGCGATTTTGAAAACTCAGGGAATGACAGATAGACAAGTTCTAGCGATTTTCATGGTTCAAGGTGCAAGCAGTGGAGTCATTGGTGCCTTATTTGGTGGCACTTTAGGCGTGCTGCTAGCCAATAATATTAATATGTTACTTGAGAGCGCGGGCATTGCTCTGTTTGCCGTAGGAGGCGAACTACCGATTGTGATCAACCCTACTCAAATCAGTATCGTAGTTGCTTTGGCTATTGCACTAAGCCTATTAGCAACACTTTTCCCTTCTTATCGTGCATCTTCCGTTAAACCAGCTGAGGCTTTGAGATATGAGTAACCTGCTTCAATGTCACAATATATGTAAAACATACCGCGAGGGCTCTCTTGATACTCAAGTGCTAAAAGGCGTGAGTTTTGATTTAAAGAAGGGGGAACTGGTGTCGATCATTGGCTCGTCGGGTTCAGGAAAAAGTACGTTACTGCACATCTTGGGTGCCTTGGATGATACTACTCAGGGTGAAGTTACTTTTCTTGGCCAAAACCTTTCTAAGCTGAGTTCGAATAAGCAAGCTAAGCTTCGCAACCAGCATCTTGGCTTTGTTTATCAGTTTCATCATCTTTTGGTGGACTTTAGTGCGCTGGAAAATGTTGCCATGCCATTGCTTATTGGCGGAACTAAAACAGCGAAGGCGAAAGAGGCGGCAAAAGTGCTGCTGGATAAAGTCGGCTTGAGTCATCGCATGGATCACCGCCCTTCTGAGCTGTCTGGTGGTGAACGTCAACGTGTTGCTATCGCACGCGCATTGGTTAACAGCCCAGATTTAGTATTGGCCGATGAGCCGACCGGTAATCTGGACCATAAGACCGCGTTGGCAATCTACGATTTGATGCGAGAGCTTAATGAACAATCTGGGACTGCATTTTTAGTCGTCACGCACGATGGCGAACTGGCGAGTAAGATGGATCGCCAACTGCATATGCAAGATGGCCTGTTACTAAAAGTTGAGGAGGCGTAATTTGTTCTCTTCACTTTCACTGTTTATCGGCGGCCGTTTTAGTCGTGCTAAGCAGCGTAATAAAATGGTGTCATTTATCTCACTGTCTTCCACGATTGGTATCACGGTGGGTGTGGCGGTGATCATTATCGGTTTGTCAGCGATGAATGGTTTTGAGCGTGAACTCAAAGATCGAGTATTGTCCGTCATTGCTCATGGAGAGTTTGAGGGAGTTCGTGGCCCGATCGAGGAATGGCAGTCGGTTATTGAGCAAGCAGAGAAGCATCCTAAAGTTGAAGCCGCAGCACCTTACGTTAAGATCACGGCATTGGCTGAGAAAGGCCAACAACTTAAAGCGCTTGAAGTTCGAGGGATAGATCCAGATAAAGAATCTGCAGTTTCGAATATGAGCCAGTATATCGATAAAGCTGTCTGGTCTCAGTTTAAAGCGGGCGATAAGCAAGTGATACTAGGGCAAGGTGTGGCTGACTTGCTTGGGGTGTCGCGAGGTGACTACATCACCTTGATGATCCCAACCTCGGGTTCAACAACTAAGGTTCAGGCTCCCAAGCGGGTGCGTGTGAAAGTTGCTGGGTTGCTAAAACTCAATGGTCAGATTGACCATAACCTCGCTTTAGTTCCTCTGCAAGATGCTCAGCAATACGCCAAACTGGGTGAGGCCGTTACAGGTGTGTCGTTGAAAGTGTCTGACGTTTTAAATGCGACACAAATTGTGCGAGAGGCCGGAAACACATTGAATGTGTATGTCTACTTACGCAGTTGGCAGCAAAACTATGGCTTCTTATATCGAGATATACAGCTCGTCAGAACAATTATGTATTTGGTGATGGTTCTGGTGATTGGTGTTGCTAGCTTCAATATTGTGTCGACGCTGATGATGGCGGTGAAAGATCGCGCCTCAGAGATTGCGATATTGAGAACCATGGGCGGTACCGATGGGCTAATCAAGCGGATCTTTGTTTGGCAAGGTGTGTTTTCTGGTGTTTTAGGCAGCGTTGTAGGTAGTATCCTTGGCGTAGCTGTTGCCATGAATCTAACCAAGCTGATTAAAGGGCTCGAAAGTTTAATTGGTCATCAGTTCTTATCAGGTGATATTTACTTTGTCGACTTTCTTCCTTCTCAAGTCAACATATCAGACGTCTGCTTAGTGTCGGGGACGGCGATAGTGTTAAGTTTGCTTGCTACTTGGTATCCAGCATCGCGTGCTAGCAAACTCAATCCGGCGAGCGTGCTTAGCGCGAAATGACACTTCGACCAAAAACAAAAAAAGGACCTGTATGGTCCTTTTTCATTTTTAAACAACATCGCAATTGCAATTGTTTGATTGTCCCGTCGAACGCTAAATAGTTCGATTTTTACTTTTTAAGTAGTCCACCTAATCTGATCTTTCTTTGCTGCCAGCTTCGAACAACGGAATAGCGCCACAGAGCTTTGATACCGAAGTAGCCTGCAATAGCCGATACGATACCGCAAATCATGCAACCAAGTAGGAAAGGAGGCCCAATGGTACTCATTTGGTGCATGATGAACTCCCAAGAAAGCTCAAAGTGAAATGGCTGAGGTGGGATATGCATCACCCAAGCGCCAACTTTATAAGCAAAGTAAAACAGTACAGGCATGGTAATGGGGTTACTCACCCATACTAAGGCGACGGAGAGCGGAAGGTTTACGCCACAAAGAATGGCTAAACCCGCAGACATAATCATCTGGCTGGGTAGAGGAACGAAAGCCATGAATAGGCCGACAGCAAATGCTCCAGAAGCCGAACGGCGATTGAGACACCAAAGATTTGGGTTGTACAGCACGTTGCCAAAAATTTTGAGTGCTTTCTGACGCTTTATTACTTCGTGGTCAGGCATAAAGCGTTTGATGAATTTTCTTGGCATAGGGAAATATGACTCTCTACTTAAATTACTGGACGCTTATATCGTTCTCTTTCCTTATATCAACCGCTCAGTTCTGGTGGTATATGCCAGCATGGGAGTGGTTGCTTCCCTGTATCTTGACCCTGATACTCAGTATAAGGTCAAAATCGCTAAGGTGGTGTGTTGGTCCTGTGTTCGCATGCCTGATACTAGTGATACACAGTAACCTTTTACGCCATCAGCAAGCAATGCTTTTCCAAGCAGGTCAGGATATTACCATAAATGCGGAGGTTGACAGCTTTTTTAAGCAAATAAGTCACGGCTTTCAAGGGGAAGTAGTGGTGAGATCAATTAATGGTGAAGAATTAAACACGTTTGTTCAGCCGCGAATAAGGCTTGTTTCTCCAATGGAGCTTTCTCCCGGTGATGAGATTGGGGCCAGAGTCAGGCTTAAGCCTATTGTAGGTCTACTCAATGATGTTGGCTTTGATGCAGAAAAATATGCATTACAGCAGCGAGTAGTGGGTAGAGCGAGTGTTGTAATCAAAACGCCTTACTGGACTCGTCATGCTGGCTCTGTACGTTATGAACTGTATCAACAAGTGTTGAACTCGGTAGAGTTTCTACCAAGTAAAGGTTTGATTTTAGCACTGACGTTTGGCGTACGAGAGAGTTTGTCTTTCGAGCTGAAAGAGCAGCTAAAAGCGAGCGGACTGAGTCACCTTATCGCGATATCCGGTTTGCATATTGGCATTGTGTTTTACCTTGGCTGGTGCTTTGGCAAATTACTCCTTAGGATTTTTCCCACAGCATTAGCTGCTCCGTTTGTTATAGCATTAGTGTGTGCTTATTTTTATGCTTGGTTAGCTGGATTCTCTATCCCCACCCAACGAGCATTGTGGACATGTTGTCTGGCAGTGTTGTTGCTCCGCTCTTTTAAGCGCCTCCCAGCAAGTTATAAATGGCTAATTATCCTATCTTGGCTTTTACTGACTGACCCGTTTTCAGCGGCATCATCAGGTCTTTGGCTGTCTATGTGGGCAGTCGCGATAATTTTGGTGTTTGTTTCGTTGCAGAATAGATTGTGGTCACCTTGGGTAAATGCGCTCGTGCTGCAACTGACTTTGGTTATTGGAATGACACCAATAGTGGCAATATCGTTTCAAGGCCTGAGCTTAGCCAGTTTCGCATACAACCTTATCTTCGTCCCTTGGTTCAGCTTCGTTGTTGTGCCGCTAAGTCTCTTGGCACTACTGGCTGAAACCGTTTTTAATGTATCAGTGTTTTGGCAATGGGTTGATATCACTATTGAGCCCGTATTCTATGCACTTTCTTTCGCTGACAGCAGTTGGGTTCCATTAAGCCACTTTCTGGCGGTTTTGTTCGTCGGGGCGCTGTTGCTGCTGTTGTTCTCTACTTTTCTTAGCATCCAAGGGAAAGCGCTATTTATATTGTGTGCGTTGGTTTGGGTTAGCGACTGGAAAGAGAAACCGGTATGGCAAGTCTTCGTTTTGGATGTTGGTCATGGCTTGGCTATTGTAGTGAAGCAAGGTTCACGAGCCATAGTCTACGATACCGGAATTGCGTGGGAGGGGAGCAGCATTGCTGCGCAGGTGATTACGCCTTTCCTTCATTATCACGGTGTGAGTAAACTGGATATGTTAATTATATCTCATACCGATGGTGACCATGCAGGTGGCCTAGAGGTGTTGTTACGCGACTGGCAGCCGGAACTTCTAATGGCTAGCCAGCAACTTACCCGAGCTCAAATGTGCTTAAAGGGGAATATACTCGCATGGGGCGAGTTAACATTGGAGTTTTTGTGGCCGGTTGAATCAGTGCAACGTGCCTATAATCCTCATTCGTGCGTTGTTAGAGTGTCCCACCCAGAATACAAACAATCAACTCTGTTGCCCGGAGACATCGACGCGATTGTCGAATGGCTTCTTGTCAGACAACCTGATGCGCTTCGTAGCGATGTTTTGGTTGTCCCACATCATGGCAGTAAAACGTCTTCCATACCGCGGTTTATTGAAGCGGTTAGCCCCAAGGTGGCCATCGCTTCATCTGCGTTGTATGGAAAGTGGCGACTCCCAGATCCTAATGTGGTCAAACGTTATACAGACAGAGACGTACAATGGTTTGATACGGGGGCTTACGGTCAAGTTAGTGTCAATTTCTATTCAAACCATTGGAAAATTGACGCGATAAGAGAGTGGAAAGGGCTGGCTTGGTATAGGCAGATGCTACGTAAGGGAGTAGAATAGACCGAATATTGTAAGAAAAATAAGCAGTTCTATGTCTCTTAATCAAGATGAAACGACCCTGCAAACTTTTAAGCGTTTATGGACTTACATTCGCTTGTACAAAGCAGGTTTGGCTGTAGCGGTCGTTGCTCTCATTATCAATGCGGTAGCCGACACATATATGGTGTCACTCCTAAAACCTTTGTTAGATGAAGGTTTTGGCGATACCGAATCTAATTTTCTTCGCACTTTGCCTTTCATTGTCTTCGGTATGATGGTTATTAGAGGGTTGAGTGGTTTCGTCTCTTCGTATTGCTTGAGCTGGGTATCAGGTAACGTTGTGATGCTGATGCGTCGACGGATTTTTAGCCAGTTCATGCACATGCCAGTGTCTTATTTTGACAAAGAATCGACCGGTGGATTGCTATCTCGCATTACCTATGACTCAGAGCAAGTTGCAGGGGCGACTAGCCGAGCTTTAGTGAGTATTGTACGTGAAGGCGCGAGTATCATAGGCTTACTGGTTCTAATGTTCTGGAACAGTTGGCAGCTTTCATTAGTGCTCTTCATTGTGGCGCCTGTCGTCGCTTGGGCTATTGGTATCGTGTCAAAACGTTTCCGTAAGATCTCTAAGAGTATGCAGGATACGATGGGGCATGTGACGGCCTCCGCTGAGCAAATGCTTAAAGGGCACAAAGTGGTGCTTAGCTATGGTGGACAGAACGTTGAACGCGAGCGCTTTGATACCGTGAGTAACCAGATGCGTCAGCAATCGATGAAGCTGGTCGCGGCCCAGGCGATTGCAAATCCGGTGATTCAGATAATCGCATCGATTGCTCTTGTTGTTGTTTTGTTTCTAGCGAGTGTTGATTCAATCAAAGAGCAACTGACTCCAGGTACGTTTACTGTGGTTTTCTCTGCGATGTTCGGTCTACTGCGCCCACTTAAAGCACTAACCAATGTTACGTCGGAGTTTCAGCGTGGTATGGCTGCAAGCCAGACCTTATTTGCGTTGATGGATCTGGAAACAGAGCAAGATAACGGTAAGTACGAAGCTAAGGCCGTTCGTGGTGAAGTTGCAGTTAAAAATGTCACATTTACCTACCAAGGCAAAGAAGCACCAGCGCTGCGTAATGTCAGCTTTGACATACCGAAAGGAAAAACGGTCGCACTTGTTGGTCGTTCAGGGTCTGGTAAAAGCACCATTGCGAACCTCTTTACCCGATTCTATGACGTTGACTCAGGCAACATTGAGCTCGACGGACATGATGTGCGTGATTACAAGCTGACTAACCTACGCAGCCATTTTGCGCTAGTGTCGCAAAATGTCCACTTATTCAACGACACCATTGCCAACAACATCGCTTATGCCGCGACGGATGAATACAGCCGAGAGCAGATTGAAGAAGCTGCTCGCTTAGCTTATGCAATGGACTTTATCGACAATATGGACGATGGGCTTGATACCGTTATTGGTGAAAATGGTACTAGTCTCTCAGGTGGCCAGCGCCAGCGAATCGCTATCGCTCGTGCCTTGTTACGTGACGCGCCAGTTTTGATCTTGGATGAAGCAACCTCTGCACTTGATACTGAATCTGAAAAAGCGATTCAATCTGCGTTGGATGAGTTGCAGAAAAATAAAACGGTACTTGTTATTGCACACAGGCTGTCAACGATTGAAAGCGCTGACGAGATTTTGGTCGTTGATGAAGGTGAAATCGTTGAGCGCGGTGACCATAGCACTTTGATTGAAAAAGATGGTGCCTACGCACAGCTTCATCGGATACAGTTTGGTGCTTAAACCGTGATTGAAAAAATCTGGTTTGAAAACCATCCTTTACGCTATGTTTTGTGGCCATTGTTATGGCCACTCAGTTTAGTATTTGGAGTTATCAGTCGTTCGAGGCGCCAGGCATTTGTATCTGGGAGTAAAGCCAGTTACAAAGCACCAGTTCCTGTTGTTGTGGTCGGTAATATTACCGCTGGTGGCAATGGCAAGACTCCTGTCGTTATTTGGCTGGTGGAGCAATTACAATCCATGGGTTACAAACCCGGGGTGGTGTCTCGAGGATATGGTGCTAAAGCGCCGAGCTATCCACTCATTGTTGAAGAACAAACACCGACCAAGCATTGTGGTGATGAGCCCAAGTTAATTTTCAAACGAACGGCAGCTCCTGTAGCGGTATCTCCGGTACGAAGTGATGCAGTCAAAGCTTTATTGCCTCTTGGCGTTGATATTGTCATTACAGATGACGGCTTACAGCACTATGCGTTACAAAGAGACATTGAAATCGTAGTGGTAGACGGTAATCGTCGCTTTGGCAGTGAGCAACTGATACCACTTGGGCCCTTACGTGAGACTACCGAACGATTGAGCGAAGTCGATTTCATCATCACTAACGGTGGGTTAGCTTACGAGAACGAAGCCGCCATGGCTCTGACACCGAGTTTGGCCGTGAACCTAAAAAACCGAGAGAAAGCCCCTGTTAGTCAGCTTGAACAGCTGGTGGCGATGGCGGGTATTGGCCATCCACCGAGGTTTTTTGACACATTAGAGAGTCTCGGTGCGAGCCCCGTCGTTACCCAAGGCTTTTCCGATCATAAAAATTTTGAACCTTCAGAGTTGCAAACCTTGGCTAGCCGCGGACAACATCTGATCATGACAGAAAAAGATGCAGTAAAATGTGCCAGTTATGCAGAAGAAAACTGGTGGTATCTTCCAGTGACTGCTAGCTTTAGTCCCCAAGATGAGACGCGCATTTTAAGTAAGATTAAAGAGGTTAAAGAAAAGTATGGACCATCGACTGCTTGAGATTGTAGCTTGCCCTGTATGCAAAGGTAAGCTTACGTTCGACAAAGACAAACAAGAGCTGATCTGCAAGTTGGATCGCCTTGCTTACCCGATTAAAGAAGGTATCCCGGTCCTACTGGAGCCTGAAGCGCGCCAAATGAGCATGGAAGAGGGGCGATAATGTCATTTACCGTCGTTATACCTGCACGTTATGAATCCACACGTTTACCAGGTAAGCCATTAGCTGATATTGGTGGTAAACCAATGATTCAGTGGGTCTACGAGCAATCACTGCAGGCTGGTGCTGAGAAAGTTGTCGTTGCGACTGACGATGCGCGAGTGGAGAGTGCGGTACAAGCATTCGGTGGTGTGGTTTGCATGACATCCTCTGAACATGAGTCGGGAACTGAGCGTTTAGCTGAAGTTGTGAAAGTCATGAACATTCCGGACGATCATGTGATCGTGAATGTACAAGGCGATGAGCCACTGATTCCGCCAGCAATTATCACACAAGTTGCAAATAATCTAGCGAGCAGCCAAGCTCCTATGGCAACGCTAGCGGTTGAAATTTCCCATGAAGACGAAGTCTTCAACCCGAATGCAGTGAAAGTTCTGACAGATAAAGATGGTTATGCGATGTACTTTAGTCGTGCGACTATTCCGTGGGATCGAGATAACTTTGCCAATGGTGGCAAGGTGATTGCTCAACCTCTGATGCGTCACATCGGTATCTATGCTTATCGCGCAGGGTTCATCAATACCTATATCAACTGGGAACCAACTGCTCTAGAGAAGATTGAGAGTTTAGAGCAGCTTCGAGTCTTGTGGTATGGTGAGAAAATTCATGTCGAGGTGGCTAAGCAAGCGCCACCTGCTGGAGTTGATACACCAGAAGATTTAGAAGTAGTGAGGAAGCTCATTACTCATCAATAAAGAAAAGGCCCGTTAGGGCCTTTTTAGTTGCTATATCTTTCCATCATAGTCGTTACGTTTTGGGCATGTACCCAGAATTTCACGTCGCCCTGACTCTTTAACTTCTTCTAGTATGACGTCAAACCCCCAGAGCCGATACATGTGCTTTAATACTTCGTCGTAGCTATCATCGAGTGGAATACGATCATGTGGGACATATCGAAGTGTCAGTGAGCGATCACCTCGTACATCAACGTTAAAGACCTGAATATTCGGCTCTAAACTGCTGAGGTTGTACTGGCCTGCCAGCTTCTCTCTGATTTCTCGGTAACCCAGATCATTGTGAATCGCGGTGACTTCGATGTAGTTCTTTCTATCATCATCAGTAATAGCGAAGAGCTTAAAGTCGCGCATTAGTTTAGGAGATAGATACTGGCTGATGAAGCTTTCATCTTTAAAGTTTTTCATTGCAAAATGAACTGCTTCTAACCAATCGGTCCCCGCCAGTTCTGGGAACCACTCTTTGTCCTCATCCGTAGGCTCTTCACAAATTCTACGAATATCACGGAACATCGCGAACCCAAGAGCATAAGGGTTGATACCGCTGAAATAAGGACTGTTGTACGCAGGTTGTGCGACAACACTCGTGTGACTATGTAGGAACTCAAGGATGAAGCGTTCTGTCACCAATCCTTCATCGTACATATGGTTAAGAATGGTGTAATGCCAGAATGTAGCCCAACCCTCGTTCATTACCTGAGTTTGTTTCTGAGGGTAGAAGTATTGGCTGATTTTGCGAACGATACGTACGATCTCTCGTTGCCATGATTCTAGCAGCGGTGCGTGTTTTTCAATGAAGTATAAGATGTTTTCCTGAGGTTCAGAAGGGAAGCGAATCTTGGACTCTTCCTGTTCGACTTTACCTTTAGGGACGGTTCTCCATAGATCGTTCACTTGGGATTGAAGATACGCTTCGCGCTCCTCCTGACGCATTTTTTCTTCCGCTATAGAGATTTTCTCTGGGCGTTTATATCTGTCTACGCCAAAGTTCATCAATGCGTGGCAGGAATCGAGAAGCTCTTCAACTTCTTTCACGCCGTACTTTTGCTCACAATCCGCAATGTACTTTTTGGCAAACAATAGATAGTCGATAATAGAGCTGGCATCAGTCCAAGTTTGGAATAGGTAATTGCCTTTAAAAAATGAATTGTGGCCGTAACAGGCATGCGCCATTACCAATGCTTGCATGGTGACCGTATTTTCTTCCATCAGATACGCGATACAAGGGTCGGAATTGATCACGATCTCGTAGGCTAGGCCCATTTGGCCATGCTTATAACCCTGCTCGGTTTGGATAAATTTTTTGCCAAATGACCAGTGATTGTAATTGATTGGCATACCAATGCTTGAATAGGCATCCATCATCTGTTCAGAAGTAATGACTTCGATCTGATTAGGATAGGTATCTAATCGATAATGCTCTGCAACACGCTTTATCTCAACGTGATAGCGTTCGAGGAGATCAAATGTCCAATCTGGGCCATCTGGCAATGTCTTTTTCTTGGTTGGCTTTTTGGTTTTTGTTGTCATAGTGGCCTCCCTAAGCAGTTTCTTTTCTGAAGAGCTCTCGGAATACTGGGAATATGTCTTCAACGCTGCGAATATTCTTCATTGCAAAGTTGTCGAAGGCACCTTCTAGTTTCTCGTACTCATGCCACAAGGTCTGGTGAGAGCGTCGCGTGATTTCGATGTAGGAGTAGTACTGACAATTTGGTAATAGGTTTTTGGTAAGCAACTCACGACAACGTGGAGAGTCGTCGGCCCAGTTATCGCCGTCGGAAGCTTGCGCGGCATAAATGTTCCACTCGCCGACAGGATAACGATCTTCAACGATTTCCTTCATCAGTTTTAGGGCGCTTGAAACTATTGTGCCACCCGTTTCTTGAGAGTAGAAAAACTCATGCTCATCAACTTCTTTTGCCTGAGTGTGATGGCGAATGAATACGACATCAACGTTTTCATAAGTACGGGTCAAGAATAAATAGAGCAGTACGTAGAAACGCTTGGCGATATCTTTGGTTGCTTGGTCCATTGAGCCTGACACATCCATCAGACAAAACATTACAGCTTGGCTGGATGGAATAGGGCGGCGTTCGTAGTTTTTAAATCTTAAGTCAAAGGTATCAATGAAAGGGACGGTGTCGATTTTCCGTCTGAGATCTTTAATTTCCTTCTTGAGTCTTTTTTCTTCCAGTAGTTGAGCGGGTTCACTCATTTTCACTTGATCGAGTTCTTCTTCCAGCTCTTTCAACATACGCTTTTTACCCGCGGTCATTGCCGTCCGACGCGCAAGAGATTGCTGTAAGGATTTTACAATCGCGATGTTGGCTGGCACACCCGCGGTTTGATAACCCGCACGGTGAGTCTTCCACTCTGTAATCTTGTTGATTTGGTTTTTCTCTAGATTTGGCAGCTCCAAATCTTCGAACAGGATATCCAGATACTCATCTTTTGAAATCTGGAAAACGAATTCATCCTGACCTTCGCCATCTGGGCTTGCATCTCCTTCACCGGAGCCACCGCCCTGACCGCCACCTTTAGGGCGTTCGATTTTATCGCCAGTAATGAACTGATCGTTACCAGGGTGGACACGTTCTTTTACACCACCTTTGCCTTGGTGAAAGATTGGTTCTTTGATGTCTTTGTGAGGAATCGCGACATCCTCGCCTGTTTCGGTATTCGTGATTGAACGGCGATTGACTGCGTCTGCGACAGATTCTTTGATTTGTTCTTTATGACGACGTAAGAAACGCTGGCGGTTTACCGCGCTCTTATTTTTTCCGTTCAGTCGTCGGTCAATAAATTGCGCCATGAGTCACCCCTCTTTTGGTACATGCACTTATCAAGAGCATGCATCTTGTTCGCATCCAATAACCTGCCAGAGAATATGCTCCGGCAGGTACTTCATTGGCTCTCCTCTCTCGTTCAGAGGAAGGTTGTCTCAGCTATTAAGATGATTTACGTACGCGTAAATACCATTCCGATAGCAAGCGGACTTGTTTCTCGGTATAGCCTTTCTCCATCATACGAGCGACAAAGTCGTCGTGTTTCTTCTGGTCTTCAGAAGAGGTTTTCGCATTGAAGGAGATAACGGGTAATAGTTCTTCCGTATTTGAGAACATTTTCTTCTCAATGACAGTGCGAAGTTTCTCATAGCTAGTCCAAACTGGGTTTTGTCCATTGTTGTTAGCACGAGCACGAAGAACAAAGTTCACAATCTCATTACGGAAATCTTTAGGGTTACTAATGCCTGCTGTTTTTTCGATTTTCTCAAGTTCGTTATTTAACGCAGAACGGTCGAATAGCTGGCCTGTTTCTGGGTCACGATATTCCTGATCCTGAATCCAGAAATCGGCATAAGTGACGTAACGGTCAAAGATGTTTTGTCCGTATTCAGAGTAAGACTCGAGGTAAGCGGTTTGAATTTCTTTTCCGATGAACTCGACGTAGCGCGGAACCAGATAGCCTTTCAAGAATTCCAAATATTTCTCAGCGGTTTCTTGAGGGAACTGCTCACGTTCGATTTGCTGCTCAATAACGTAGAACAGATGAACTGGGTTCGCTGCGACTTCGGTTTGATCGAAGTTGAAGACTCGAGACAGGATCTTAAACGCGAAACGTGTTGATAGGCCTGACATGCCTTCATCGACACCAGCGAAATCTCGATACTCTTGGTAACTCTTCGCTTTAGGGTCAGTATCTTTCAGGGTTTCACCATCGTAAACGCGCATCTTGGAGAAGATAGACGAGTTTTCAGGCTCTTTAAGTCGAGAAAGAATACTGAACTGCGACAACAACTCTAACGTACTTGGAGAGCACGGAGCTTTCGCCAGTTCAGAGTGATCCAACAGTTTCTGGTAGATCTTCACTTCTTCCGCAACGCGCAGACAGTAAGGCACTTTGACGATGTAAACACGGTCAAGGAATGCTTCGTTGTTCTTGTTATTGCGGAAAGTTTGCCACTCTGACTCATTCGAGTGAGCCAGTATCATGCCGTCGAAAGGCAGAGCTGATAGGCCTTCGGTACCGTTGTAGTTACCTTCCTGAGTTGCAGTTAGTAGAGGGTGAAGCACTTTGATCGGTGCTTTGAACATCTCTACGAATTCCATCAAGCCTTGGTTGGCACGACACAGAGCACCTGAGTAGCTGTATGCATCTGGGTCATCCTGGGAATAATGCTCAAGCTGACGAATATCGACTTTACCGACTAGTGATGAAATATCTTGGTTGTTTTCGTCCCCCGGCTCTGTTTTCGCAACTGCGACCTGATCCAAAATAGAAGGACGCACTTTCACAACTTTAAACTTGGTGATATCACCGCCAAACTCATGGAGACGTTTTGCCGCCCATGGCGACATAATTGAACGTAAATAACGTTTTTCGATGCCATACTCACGTTTAAGCAGTTCGCCGTCTTCACCAACGTCGAATAAGCAGAATGGATGGTCGTTTACTGGGCTTCGTTCGCCGTCTGCTGAAAGCACATAAATAGGCACTTGTTGCATCAGCGCTTTGAGCTTCTCTGCAAGGGAGGATTTACCGCCACCTACAGGGCCGAGCAAATAAAGAATCTGTTTACGCTCTTCTAAGCCTTGTGCGGCATGTTTTAGGTAAGAAACGATTTGTTCTATCGCTTCTTCCATGCCATAGAAGTCTTTGAAGGTTTCATATCGGGAAATGACCCGATTTGAAAAAATTCGGCTTAAGCATGGATCTTGCGCAGTATCGATTAGCTCTGGTTCGCCGATAGCCATCAGTAGACGCTCTGCGGCATTAGCGTAAGCACTTTTATCATCTTTACATAGCGTCAAGAATTCCTGTAAAGATAATTCTTCATCCTTGGCAGCTTCGTAGCGCGCTTGGTAATGGTCGAAAATACTCATAATGAATTCCCCTCTGAACCTGTCTTTATAGACAATCAACCCGCATAGAAAAAACAAATCCTTTCCTATTAAAGACTAGTTGGTTTTTAGAATTTTGCTTAAAAAATATGTGTTTATTTGCAAATTGTGATGTTTGACCACTTGTTGACGATAAGTGGAATTTGAGCCCTGTTAAATGCAAATAAGTTGATATCCTTGGTGTGAATGTATTTTCTTATTGGTATAGTTTTTGCTTATTAAAACAGGTGATTAATCACTCAAGAGGGTGTTGTTTTGGTGTATGGCGTTTCGTATAATGCTACCCAGA
Organism: Vibrio sp. B183; assembly: GCF_000740665.1. Lineage (NCBI taxonomy): Bacteria > Pseudomonadati > Pseudomonadota > Gammaproteobacteria > Vibrionales > Vibrionaceae > Vibrio > Vibrio sp. B183. Next base: position 185,790 of record NZ_JPQB01000015.1, read on the forward strand.
TGTCCAATCCCATCATAAATTAGGTATTAAATTGAAAACTTCCTGGCTTAAACTAGCGACGGTCACTGCTCTTACGATCGCTCCGCTTGCCTATGCAAAAATTTCTCAATGGTCTTTAGGTGTTGCGGCTTCTTATTCCCCTGCGGTGTACAAAGACACGCCGTCCAATGAAACCGTGATCCCTCTAGTGGGTTATGAAGGTGAGCACTTATTCTTACGTGGGTTTAGTGCTGGTTATCGTCTTTTTCCTGCTGGTTCGCCTCAAAACATCATCTTTCGCGCAGCTTACGATCCACGAACGTTAAAACCGAGTGATTCTGATAATCGCGCTATCCAACAAATGGATGAACGTAAAGCGACTGTTTTAGGTGGAATTAGTTACCAGTTAATCACTTTGGCAGGTGTACTGGAGGCTACCGCTGGCACGGATTTAGGTGGTACTCATAATGGATTATACGCTGAAGCTGCTTGGCGGTTGCCGTTTCGCCAAAAAGGGTGGGGAATTACTCCGTCGATCGGATATGCGTATAACAGTGACAAGATCAATGACCATTTATACGGTGTAAGCGCAGCAGAAGCGGCAAGAGCACAGGCATACGACCCAACTTTTAGTGCATTTGAAGCAGATTGGGATGGTCAGTATTTTATTAGTGCTTCTGCCTATTTGCATATTACGCCGAGTGTACGAGTAACAGGTGGGGTTCGTTATACCAACTTAGAAGGGTCGATTGAGAGCAGTCCGCTTATTGAAAGTGGAGTGACAACATCAGCCAACATTGGCATCGCTTACGTATTTTAGTGAGTTAATATGCGAATAATAAAAAGGGTTGCTCAAGAGCAACCCTTTTATTGTATGCGTTCTGATTAAGCATTGAATATCTGTTTTAACTCGTTGTTGCACAGATGGTATTGACGAGGGCAGTTACGCCAAGTGGTTAGCATGCGGCGGTACTTCTCCAGCATCGGCATCTGGGCGTTAAAATGGTGGTCGCCTTTATCAAATTGTGAATATAGACCTTCAGAATCGACAAGAAATCGTACGTAATTTACATGCTGGGCTTCTGTTGCAATGTCAAAACCTAAGAACATCAGGCGGCGTTGATCTACGTCGGCTTGCTCCACTTCGGATAGCATCTTTGTAGATTCTTGCATTGCGTGGAACATCTCCATGATATCAATGATTTCGCGACATTCTGCCTCTTTCAGACAGCCAAATTCTTTGTCCAGTTCACGCATCTGAAGCCCGTAACCACGCTCAACGATGGTTTGTAAACGACTGTATTTTGCCGCGTTTTCTGGGTCCATTTGAGACATCAAGTAGTACTGGTTAGATAGGATCAAGCGCTGGGCGTTGGTCATTTCCATGGTGGCCTCACTAAAATAATCTAATACATCTTTAATGTGCTTAGGTTATCTTTTCATTACGCACTGAAACATGATCTCAACACATGTTTATTATGAAAAATGTAAAGAAATTTCAGTTTAAATGGTTACTTCTTGTGGTAGTGGTTATAGATGTAATCGCGGTCGGAGAAAACACGTAACCACTCCGGTTTGAATACCGCAAACATTGCCATCGTCATTCCATTGAGCAGGCCTTCTGGGAACGCTAGAAGAGGAACAAAAACCATATAATTGTCGAATATGGTTTCCCAGTCGTGAGTGCCTTGAACGACATGATAGACAGAGTTGATAATAAGGTGAGCACTACCTGTGAAGGCTCCATTGAAAAATCCAGCAACGAAGATGAACACAAAGATGTTTCTCGGTAAGTATTGATAACTTACCAGAAAGACTAAGTAGCTGATTGATATTGGGAGTAAGCAAGAAAATAAGACATATTCAGGTAACTCGCTAAATGCTAATTGTCCAAAGAAGGCCAGTAGCAGCGCAACGACGATTGAGATGGCGTAAGCGCTTCGCCAACCATACATTAACGTTAAAGACGTCAGTGCCAGAAAATGGATTGATAAACCTTCCTTCACTCCTGCTTGTGCTGACCACAAAGCGAACAGTGCAAAAATTACGGCAAATGTCAGGTGCTGAAATCCTCTTTCATCGGAGAGTTTCGGAAGTAATACGCGAAATACATCCTTCCAGATAAAGTTCACTGAGAGCAGTATGAAAAACAATGCAAAGAGTTCGGGAAGTAGCAAAATGACCTCATAAAAAAATACCAACCGCGATCTGGTTGGTATTTTTTATGAAATGTTTAGCAGATGGTATCAATATTTTACGTTTGAGTGATACTGCTCAAGGATTGAAACGATATTGTCCATGGTTTCTTTGGACGGCGGGTTAACGCCTTCTAGAGGATAATCCAGCCCTAGCGCTTCCCATTTGTGGGCTCCTAACTTGTGATATGGCAAAAGTTCGAGCTTTTCAATGTTGTCCATGTCTTTGATGAACTCGCCAAGCATATGTGCAGCTTCTTCATCATCGGTATAACCAGGTACTACGACGTAGCGAATCCATGTTTTTTGGCCAATACGGTGCAAGTAGCGGGCAAAGTCTAAGGTACGTCGATTGGAAACACCAATAAAGTCATGGTGTACTTCGTCTTTCATGTGCTTTAGATCCAGCATGACTAGATCTGTGGCTTCAAGTACTTCATCTATGACTTCGGTATGCTTACGAATATAGCCATTGGTATCGAGACAGGTGTGGATTCCTTCTGCTTTGGCGGAACGGAAAAAGTCGCGGACAAATTCAGGCTGTAACATCGCTTCACCACCTGAGCAAGTAACACCACCACCAGATGCATTCATAAAGTGACGATAGCTTTTCGCTTCGTGAATGATCTCTTCAACCGTGACTTCCTTACCACCATGAGTGTCCCATGTATCGCGATTGTGGCAATACATGCATCGCATTAAACATCCCTGCATAAAGACAATAAAACGAATTCCTGGGCCATCAACTGTTCCACAGGACTCGAAAGAATGGATACGACCGGTTGCTGACATGTGCTCATCTCTAATTAGTGATTTGTTCGTTATTTTATTACAAAAAGTAGGGTTTAAATAGCATTTCAGGTTTTTATCATCAAGATTTTACTGACTAATAAAAAAAGCGCACATAGACTAAAATGTATGTTATAAAAATGTTGCCAAATATGGTTTTTATAATAACTAATAAACAAACAGGCTAGGCAAGTTTTAATTGCATCCGATTGATGTTTAAGGATTTCTTATGGATATGCTTGCGCTATCGCAAAAACAGAAAGTCACACTGTTTTTAATTGTACTGACGATAGGATTTGTCATACTCGCAGTGTTTACCTCCTCTAGGCTTACTCAAATGAGTGAGCAGTATCATTCCAGTGGTGATATTTCTTCTGGCTCCATTTCAATCTATCAGACCCAAAGTAAAATTCTTACCTTAAGTAGTGAGCTGGATAATCTAGAGGGTGCTCAGGTTGCGAAAGCAAAACAAGATATTAGCGATATTGTTGAAGCCGTTAACAATGATGTCGCTTTCCTCAATGTACTGAACCTAAAGAGCTATGCCAACGAACTGGAACAAAGTATAGGAGACTTCCAAGCTGCAGCTAATCCTTGGTTAGAGCTCAAGCAAGAACTTGGTTTTAATATCGATGAAGGCAAGCTAGGGGAATTGAAAAAGCTTGCCAATATTATCGAGCAGAAAATTGCTGAAACTGGGATGGTAACGCTCAACTCAGATTTCCAAGCGATGGTTAAGTCACAACAAAACTACTTACTACAACCGAATGAAGAAAACCTAAAGCTGTTCAATCGTGCCATGGGTGCATTCGAAAGCATGTCCAATGTATACGCCATGTTGGATTTGTATGAGAAAGAGATAGAGCAATATAAAGCGACATTCGTCCGAGTGAGTGAGCTTTCCAAACAATTAGGTAGTGTCGAGCAGCAGCTAATTTCAACCAAGATGCAATTGACTCAATTGATTGCAGCGGTCACAAGTGAATTAGGCGGTATCAGTTCACAGTACCAGCTGTCTGCAGAAAAGTCCTCTGAGCAAACATTATGGTCTATCTTAGTCGCTTGCATCATTCTTGCCGTTTTCACCATAGCTATTTTCATCATGCAGAGCACTTCCTTATCTCGATCTCTGACCAAGACTCGTGAGATTTTGCACAATGTCTCGGCAGGTGATTTGTCGAAACGGATAGCTTTGACTAAGAACCCCAATGATGAATTTAACCAACTGGCGATCAGTATAAATGAAAGCTGTGAAAATTTGGGTGAGCTGGTCTCTGGTGTGCAATCCAGCGGGCAGGCATTGTCTGGCAATGCAGTTGAACTTAACCAAGGCCTAGATATGCTGGCTCATCACCAGTCTGAAGTGCTGGGGCAGACTCAATTATTGGCATCTGCTACAGAAGAAGTCAGTGTGACGACACAAGAGGTGTCTAATTCACTGGAATTTGTATCAGAAATCAGTCGTTCTTCTACTGACTCGGCAGAGAAAGGGGCACAAATCATTGGAGCCGCGATTGGCTCGCTTGAAGAGGTTGGATCGATACTGACATCCGCGGCTGGACATATTCAGCAGTTGGAAGAAGCGTCTTCCAAAGTTGATTCGGTTATGGACATTATCAACGGCATTGCAGAGCAAACCAACCTTCTGGCTTTGAATGCGGCAATAGAAGCTGCGCGTGCTGGTGAGCAAGGGCGTGGGTTTGCCGTCGTGGCAGATGAAGTTCGTAGTTTGGCGGTAAGAACCGTTGATGCGGTCGCCGAAATTTCTGAAACCATAGACACAATGAAAAAAGAAAGTGCTGAAGTTATCCAGTACATTGGTCAATCTGAAACGTCGATGCGAACAGGGCAGGAAAAAGGCCATGAGGCGATGCAAGCACTGCGCACCATTACAGAAAAAGCCGATGAAGCTTCGCACCAGACAGACGTCATCTTTGCGTCCATTAAAGAATTAGCAACGACCAGTCAATCTATGGCAGACAGCATGACTCAAATTTCAAGTGCTATGAAAGAGCTTGAAGAAAACAATGAACAACTACGCTCTGTCAGTCAGGTAGTGGAGCAGAGAGCTGGCAGCCTTAATAGCGACTGCCAGAGGTTTACGATTTAGAAGAAAGCATACAATGCGAGGCCACCTGTGCCGTACATTGAATCTTTTGCTTCTTTGTAGTCAGGAGTTTTCGCTGTAGCCGTAACGGTTGCACCAAAATGCTCGTTATACCAAGCAAAGCCAGCCACTGCGCTGGCTTGTTTTTCTTCTAGTGTTACATCATAGATACTTGGGTTTTCACCGTTGCGATTCGCGTAGTCGACCACACCCGAGCGGTCGCCTTCAATTGTGATGTCGTTAAAGCGGTAGCGAGCTTCAATACCACCAAATATAAACCAACCACCTTGTGAAGCCCCTAGCATACCTGCGCGGAATGGGTTTTCATTATCAATGTTTGCCGCTCCCATGCTTCCCCCTAAGTCCGTTCCCCAACGGAACATGAAGCCTGTTGATACATCACTGCGGAAATTACCAGCGTTCACTTCGGAAACGTTTGAAATCTCCCAGTCTGTATTTGCGATGGCGCGTTCACGCCAAAGATTGAAGTGGCTAAGATAACCAAGGCTACCAACAAACTCGTCATCGACCTGATATGCCCAACCACGAGGTTCATCAGATCCTGTAATTCCGTGAACGATATCTTGTGCTTGATCCGCGAGTGAGCTTTCACCTGTCGTACCTAGCGTAAGATTGAAACGTTGCGCTTGCTGAGGATGAAGGCTGATGTAGTTAAATTCAGTATGGAGATAACCAGCATAAGGTCGGTCATTTACCATTGGTGTGGTGGCATTAATGTCTGACGGTGTATACATTTTGTGGCCAAGTGTAAATTCGTACTTGTCCAGAGAGGCGCCGCCCCAGAATGATAAGCTCATGGGGTTAGTCAACCAATTGGGTGTAACAGCGCCCGAGGTATAGGTGAGAAACAGTCCGTTGGTATAATCCTGATCGACACCAAATACGCCATCATTATCAATTGAAAACGATACGGTTGAGCGCTCGGAAGCTACAGCACTTGAGGCCAACAGTATCAAAGGAAGAGTGCGTAATAGGTTCATTTCAATACATCATTTCTGAATGGAGCCTAGATATTACTCCATATCGTATTCTTCAGAGAGGAAAGAAAGAAAATTGAAATATAAATGTGGCTTGAGTCTAACTTTTGATTTGCTTCGCAATAAAAAAGCCCCGCTTAATTAAGCGGGGCTTTAAAGTCAATCAACCAAACTTATAGTGATTCGGTGAAAGTACGTGCGATAACGTCTTGTTGCTGTTCTGCAGTCAGAGAGTTAAAGCGTACAGCGTAACCAGAAACACGAATAGTTAGCTGTGGGTATTTTTCAGGGTGCTTAACAGCGTCTTCTAGAGTATCGCGGTTAAGTACGTTCACGTTTAGGTGCTGACCACCTTCGATACCTGCTTCGTGGTGGAAGTAACCGTCCATCAGACCAGCAAGGTTAGCACGCTGTGAAGTCTCTTCTTTACCCAGTGCGTTTGGCACGATAGAGAAGGTGTAAGAAATACCATCTTTCGCGTGAGCAAACGGCAGTTTACCAACAGACGTCAGAGAGGCTACCGCACCTTTTTCATCACGGCCGTGCATTGGGTTTGCACCTGGAGCAAACGGAGCACCTGCGCGACGACCGTCTGGCGTGTTACCTGTTTTCTTACCGTATACAACGTTAGATGTAATAGTAAGGATAGACTGAGTAGGAACAGCATCGCGGTAAGTCTTAAGCTTACGGATCTTGTTCATGAACACTTCTACCAGTTCACAAGCGATGTCATCTACGCGAGCATCGTTGTTACCAAATTTAGGGTAATCGCCCTCGATTTCGAAGTCGACTGCAACACCATCTTCGTCACGGATTGGCTTCACTTTCGCATGTTTAATTGCAGATAGTGAGTCAGCTGCGATAGATAGACCGGCAATGCCACAAGCCATAGTACGGTAAACGTCACGATCATGTAGAGCCATAAGCGCAGACTCGTAAGAGTACTTGTCGTGCATGAAGTGGATGCTGTTTAGGGCAGCCACATACTGCTTCGCTAGCCAATCCATGAAGTGGTCAAGGTTGTTCCACACTTCGTCGAAGTCTAGTACTTCTGAAGTGATCTTAGGCATTTCTGGGCCAACTTGCATCTTCAGCTTCTCATCAACACCACCGTTGATTGCATAAAGCATAGTTTTCGCAAGGTTAGCACGAGCACCGAAGAACTGCATTTGCTTACCAACAACCATTGGAGATACACAACAAGCGATTGCGTAGTCGTCTGACTCCATGTCTGGGCGCATTAGATCGTCATTTTCGTACTGGATTGAAGAAGTATCGATAGATACTTTCGCACAGAACTTCTTGAAGCCTTCAGGTAGCTGCTCAGACCATAGAACAGTGATGTTCGGCTCTGGAGAAGGACCCATAGTGTATAGAGAGTTTAGGAAACGGAAGTTAGTACGAGTAACTAGTGTACGACCGTCAAGACCCATACCACCCATAGATTCTGTCGCCCAAATTGGGTCGCCAGAGAATAGGTCATCGTACTCAGGTGTACGTAGGAAACGAACCATACGTAGTTTCATTACGAAGTGGTCGATCATTTCCTGAGCTTGTTCTTCAGTGATCTTACCTGCAGCGATATCACGCTCGATGAAGATATCTAGGAACGTAGAAGTACGACCTAGAGACATAGCCGCGCCGTTTTGAGACTTAACAGCCGCTAGGTAGCCGAAGTAAGTCCACTGGATAGCTTCTTGAGCAGTTTCAGCAGGACGAGATATGTCACAACCGTATTTCTCAGCCATCACTTTCATTTGGCCAAGTGCGCGGTGCTGCTCAGCGATTTCCTCGCGAAGCTGCATAGTCATTTGAAGATCTTCGCCATTCTCAAATTTCTCTTGTAGAGAAGCGAATTGAGCTAGCTTGTCTTTAATTAGGAAGTCGATTCCGTATAGAGCTACACGACGGTAGTCACCAATGATACGACCACGACCGTATGCATCTGGAAGACCAGTCAGAACACCAGATTTACGACATTTTAGGATGTCTGGAGTGTAGATATCGAAAACACCCGCGTTGTGTGTTTTACGGTAATCTGTGTAGATTTCTTTGATCTTAGGATCGAGCTCACGACCGTAAACCTTACAAGAACCTTCCACCATACGAATACCACCGTTAGGGATGATAGCGCGCTTTAGTGGGGCGTCAGTTTGAAGACCAACGATCGTTTCCAGATCTTTGTTGATGTAGCCTGCATCGTGAGCAGTGATGGTAGAGATAACTGAAGTATCAAAATCAACAGGTGCGTGAGTCGCGTTTTCCTGTTTAATACCTTCCATTACCTTTTCCCAAAGCTTATTTGTTGCTTCAGTACCTTCAGAAACAAGGAAAGATTCGTCGCCTTCATAAGGTGCATAGTTCTTTTGAATGAAATCACGAACGTTTACTTCGTTTTGCCAGTCACCTTCAGCAAAACCTTCCCAAGCTTTAGCAAATTGCTCTGCCATGACATACCTACCTTTTTAGTAGAAAAAACACGTACCTTTCTAACCATTGAGCTAGTTAGCTTTCCTTTACAGGAGCGGTACACTCTTTATGAATAACAATATGTATAGTCTCTAAAATCGATCATTGTGTGCGTTTTAAACTATAAATATTGTCACTAACTTTTACATGGTTTCTTATTAACTTGGTTTCAAGGTTAAACTAAAAAAAATTTGCAAACCTTAAACTAAATCAATAAATCCTCAAAAAAGTCGATAAAAAGAGGGTGGCATAGCTTGCCACCCACAATTTTTTTGAATTCCTATAGCCAGGCTTTAATACCGTATTGGCCTTCAAGCATACCCACTGCCAGCATCGCAATTAGACAGATAACAAGTACGCCTACTGGAATGACGATTTTATCGACGAAAGACAGGCGAGCTGCACGTTCTTTATCACCAATCAAGCCATTGTTATCCAGAAGCATAGTCAATGCCCAAGCCAATACTGGGTTAACGACAGCAGAACCAAAGATACAGATACCTGCGGCTTGGGAGTCTTTCGAGTCTTTAACCATCTGCATACCAGCTTCAAGTAGAGGCAGCGATACACCAACAAGCAATGCTACACGCATCACAGGTGGCCATACAGCGATGTCCATCGGGAAGCCAAGAATTGCAATGATCATCACTAATAGGCCAAGAAGGATTGCACCGCCTGGGATAGGACGTTTCGCAATCGCAGCTGGGATCATGTAAGTGCCCCAAGATGACGTAATATTACCGCCACCCACGGCTGTACCAACCATCTGACGAACAGAACACATGGTCATGGTGTCGTCTACATCCATCAGTACTTTTTCTGTCTTCTTAGGGTAGTTCAGTTCTTGGAAGATACGATGACCTAAGAAATCAGGAGACCACATAGCGACAGCCAGAATGGCGAAAGGTAGTGACGCAATGAAGTGTTCCATGTTTGGTAGCCCAAGCATCCAACCTTCTTCGGTACTGCCCCACCAGTAAACTGGGTTCAGGTTCGGTAAGCCAGTTTCTGTGACGAACTTGATGTCGAAGCCTGCGCCAAGCACGAGTGCAATCGCTAAGCCTGTAAATGCACAAACGGGAATAGCAAGCCAACGTTTGTTTACTTTTGCCAAGAACGCATAAAGAGCGATGGTTACGGCCAAGACAATCAGACCAACATAGCCCATGCTACCTGCGGCTACTGTGTCCGATTGAAGACCTACAGCCCAAGCTTGGATAGAGTTTATCTGGCTCATAGTGCCGGTGAGGCCCAGGAATATCAGTAATCCACCTGCAGTACCTTCTGACGTGAGGTTTACTAACTTGGATCCACCTTTCAGGAAGCTCAGCAGTAAACCGAAAACACCGATCAGGATAGCCAATGCAAGAGGGTGTGCGCCAGCTAAAGCGATGGTGCCGATAAGAGGAATCATTGGCCCGTGGTTACCTGCGAGGTTTGCTTTCGGGTTGATGAAACCAGACGCCAATACACAGAATAGAAGGGCAGGGATGAGCATTTCTACTCGTGCCACCTCGATAGCGAAGTCCTTACCTAGGTTGATGTGATCCCAAGCAGCGGTCAGGCCTTCAGCCCAAGACATCATCACCGCTGAGTACATCGCGATAATGCCGATAGTTCCTGCTAGCGCGGGTACTAAGTCTTCGAGCTCGAAACGGAAGTCACGACCAGGTAAGTTTAAACCGAAGCGACGAGGCTTCATGATCTGAAGTTCATGATCTAGATAATCTGAACGGCTCTCAAATTCGGAAGCTGGGCGGTGCAGCTCACGATAGCTCTTGTTTTCGATATCCGAATCAGAGTGCGGTTTATTGACTGCGTCTGACATAGATTCCTCATATTCTAAAAAGTTAATGATTCTTCAAAGAGTCGCCCGTAATTATTGTGGGTGGGCGATCTTATAAAAACCTGACTTAGCGTCCTGCATTTGGGTCCTTGAGCTATCGTCTGTGGAGCGCATTTTACGTGCTTAAGCATAGACGATAGAAAAGACAAAAATTCGCTTATTGAGGCTTTTATCTTTGACGCGAGTGTAACGCGCTACCCCTAAGGAGTGATTGATTTAGATCACTTTATGAAAGAATGTGAAAGAAAACTACACAGCGAAGGCCGTATAAGCGAGTCGTTGAATTATAAAGTGAAAATTATTTTCACATTGTGAGTTTTATGACTATCGATTGGAGGAAAAAGAGCACTTCAATTTCCATTATTGAGAGAATTGTTGAGATAGATCTGGTTTTTATAAAAATGTTAATTTATCACTTCGGTAGATAATATGTTTATTAAAATGATTTATGCGTATTATGGAGCGAATTACTCTATAAAATGAATGTTTACTCATATAAAGTGGCTATATATCCCTAAAATGAAGGTTAATAATTTGTTGCATGTTGGTCTGGGGAGTGCTAGTTTGTAGCGAAATGTGGGTGGAACCCAGCAATTAGCCGGCGGAAAAGCCGTTTATCGAGTCGGCAATTATAATAAAGACAGGGAGTATTAGCGCATGAATGATGTACCAGCGCTGGACATAAAGGAACTGCACAAAACATTCGGGCAAAATGAAGTCCTTAAAGGTATCTCGCTTGAGGCACACAAAGGGGACGTTATCTCCATTATCGGTTCATCAGGTTCAGGTAAAAGTACCTTCCTAAGATGTATCAACCTTCTTGAAACGCCTACTGAAGGTGAAATTTGGGTTAACGGTGAGTTGATCCAAATGAAAAACAATCGCCAAGGTGAGGCTGTTCCTGCCAATGAAAAACAAGTACAGCGTATCCGCTCCAGACTTGCCATGGTATTCCAAGGTTTTAATCTCTGGTCACATATGACGGTGCTTGAAAATGTCATAGAAGCACCCGTGCATGTGCTGGGCGTACCAAAAGCTCAGGCTTTGGAAAACGCTGAACTTCTGCTCAAGAAAGTAGGTCTTTACGAGCGTAAAGATTACTACCCAGGCCATTTATCTGGCGGCCAGCAACAACGTGCAGCGATTGCGCGTGCATTGGCTGTCGATCCTGAAGTCATGTTATTCGATGAACCTACCTCAGCACTTGATCCAGAATTAGTCGGTGAGGTGTTAGGTGTAATGCGAGATCTGGCTGAAGAAGGTCGAACCATGCTGGTTGTAACGCACGAAATGGCGTTTGCACGTGATGTTTCTAACCACGTCATGTTCTTGCACCAAGGTCTAGTGGAAGAGCAGGGAGACCCTGCTAAGCTCTTCACTAACCCAGACTCAGAACGTCTACAGCAGTTCATCTCATCAATTTACTAAGCTTGCTCTTATAGCAGGCGAAAGACAGACACAATACAAGATAAAAATCACAATCACAGGAGTATGGAAATGAAAAAGTGGTTAGTAGTTGCAGCTTTGGCTGCTACAGCAGCAACAGGTGTCGCTCAAGCGAAAGATTGGAAGACAGTTCGTTTTGGTATTGAAGGTGCATATCCTCCATTTAGCTGGACGGAGGCTGATGGTTCTCTTAAAGGCTTCGACGTAGACATGGCAAATGCTCTATGTAAGGAAATGCAGGTTAAATGTAAGATTGTTGCACAAGACTGGGATGGCATTATTCCTTCTCTGTTAGCGCGTAAATACGACGCTATCATCGCAGCAATGTCTATCACTGAAGAGCGTAAGAAGAAAGTTGATTTCACGGGCAAATACGCTCTGATCCCTAACAAATTCATCGCGAAAAAAGGCGCCGGTCTAGATTTTGACAACCTAGATGGTCAAAAAATCGCGGTTCAACGTGCAACAACTCATGATAAGTACCTAACTGATAACTACGGTGACAAAGTTGAGATCGTACGTTACGGTTCTTTCGACGAAGCATACCTTGACCTAGCAAACGGTCGTGTTGCCGCTGTTCTTGGCGATGCATCTGCACTTGAAGAAGGCGTACTAAATAAAGCTGGTGGTGAAGCTTACGAATTTGTTGGCCCGTCACTAACGGATCCAAAATGGTTCGGTGAAGGTTTTGGTATCGCAGTACGTAAGCAAGATAAAGATCTTACTAAGAAGCTAGACGCTGCAATCCTATCTCTACGTGAGAAAGGTGTTTACCAAGAGATTGCTGCTAAGTACTTCAACTACGACGTTTACGGTCAGTAATCATCGGAAAGCGACCGCTGGTTCTAGTTCCTAGAAGTAGCCAGCGGTCGAATTATATCTATGGCTTGTTGATTGCTCCTGAGTCAGTAAGCAAGCTTTGAGTCTAGGGATCAGGAACTCACCTATGCTGGATTTACAAGGATACGAAGCCTCTATATTTAAAGGGGCCATAGTGACCATAGAAGTAGCGCTACTTTCGCTGCTACTTGCGATGGTTTTAGGCATGCTGGGCGCATTGGCCAAAATGGCGCCATACCGCTGGGCACGCGCAATTGCAACGCTTTACACCACAGTGATTCGTGGTATTCCCGATTTAGTTTTAATGATGCTGATTTTCTTCGGCGGACAAATTCTTCTCAACAACAGCTTGTATGCCATTAATGAATCGTTAAATGAGTGGTTTGCTTCAAGCGACCCAAATCATGAGTGGACGTCTTATCTACCAGATTACATTGATGTGAGCCCATTCGTTGCTGGTGTTTTAACCATTGGCTTCATTTTCGGTGCGTACATGGCGGAAACGTTCCGTGGTGCGATTATGGCAGTAGATAAGGGCGAGCTAGAAGCAGCGAAAGCTTATGGCATGAGCTCAGTACTGGCATTCCGACGCATTTTATTACCGCAGATGATTCGTCATGCACTGCCGGGTTTTGGTAACAACTGGTTGGTGCTGCTTAAGACAACCGCACTGGTTTCCATTATCGGTCTGGAAGATATGGTGCGTATGAGTTCGCTTGCCGCAGGCTCAACGAAAATGCCATTCACTTTCTACATGGCTGTTGCGATCATTTTCCTTTTCTTCACCAGTGTCTCAACGGGCTTACTCAAACTTGTCGAACGCAAATTCAGTATTCATGCGAGGTAAGAAATGGACTTTTCACTGATTATCGAAAGTTTGCCAATTTATCTTGATGGGTTATGGACGACGGCATGGCTGGTGGGCTTAGCTCTGATTATTGGCCTTTGCGTCGCGATTCCTCTTGGTGTGGCGCGTAATAGCACAAATTACTTAATTAATGGACCGAGCTGGGCATTTATCTACTTTTTCCGTGGTACACCGTTGCTAGTTCAGCTCTACCTGATTTACTACGGTATGGATCAGTTCTTCCCAGTTAAAGATACTTTGTGGGAGAACGCATGGTTCTGTGCGCTTGTGGCGTTTGTGCTTAACACATCAGCGTATACAGCAGAAATCATTCGAGGAGCGATAAACGGCTTACCGAAAGGTGAGGTCGAAGCCGCTAAAGCGTATGGTATGGGAACATTTATGACTTATCGCCGTATCATTTTGCCGAGTGCATTACGCCGTGCATTACCAGCTTACAGTAATGAAGTCATTTTCATGCTTCACGGTAGTGCCGTTGCAGGTATTGTCACGATTGTTGACCTGACGGGTGCAGCACGCTTGGTAAACTCTCGCTACTATGCGCCGTTCGAATCTTTCCTCACTGCAGGCCTGTTCTACATGGCACTGACGTTTATGATTCTCTGGTGCTTTAAGTTAGCTGAGAAGCGATTCCTAGCGTACTTGAGGCCGCTGAGCTAATCGTAGTTCAAAACCTAAAAAGGCTTCCGATTGGAAGCCTTTTTTGCATCTGGAACTCATCAACTGAGGATAATCAACACTGTTCCCGCGAGTGTCATCAGAATATTCGCGATAGCGTAAGTGCCCGCATAACCCAGTGCCGGAATAGTCGATTTAGCATAATCGTTAACGATATCCATCGCTGGTGCACAGGTTCGAGCACCGATAATGGCACCAAACAGCAGTGCTCGGTTCATTTTCAAAATATAAGCACCCACAAGGTAAGCAAGTGCGACAGGAACCACACTCACAAGGAATGATAGACCGATGACCTGTGGGCCAACCTGCGCTAAGTGCTCAAACATCTTACCGCCAGCACTTAGGCCAATACCGACCATAAAGAACATCAAGCCGAGATCTTTGACCATATTCAGCGCGCCCTGAGGGACATAGCCGAACGTAGGGTGGTTAGCTCGTAAGAAGCCTAGCGTGATACCAGAGAGTAGAAGGCCAACCGCGTTACCTAAGCCAAATGAAACTTGACCAAAGGTCATGGTGATAAGGCCAAACATGATACCAAGGATGAAGAAGCTGCAGAAAGCCAACAGATCTGCCATCTGGCTGTGAATCGAGATGAAGCCGATTTTTTCTGCTAAGCCGTGAACGCGGCTCTTCTCGCCACTCACTTGCAGCACATCACCTTTAGCTAGGACGATGTCTAAATCCATCGGCATTTCTATCTGCGCGCGCACTACCCGGTTAAGAAAACACCCATATTCGGACAGGTTCAGATCTGACAGGCGTTTGCCTGCTATGGAGTCACTTTTTACGACAATCTCTTCTTCGACAATCCGCAAATCCAGCAGATTACGGTCGAAGACCTCTTTGCCGTTCCTAAAACTAGGGTCTAGTCGCGCATGGCTATCGGGGAAGCCAACCAGTGCAATCTCATCACCTTCTTGGAGAATGGCATCACCGTCTGGATGGGCGAGAATGCCGTTTCGACGAATACGCTCAATATAACAGCCAGTTTGTCGGTAAATACCGAGCTCTCGTAGGTTCTTACCATCAATCCAGTCGATCAATTCCTGACCGACACGGTAAGCTCGGATGATCGGCAAATAAACCTTTCGTTGCCCAGTACTGCCTAAACCACGCTCTTGAGCAATTTGCTGAGCAGAGTCGGATAGATTTTGCTTTTGAAGTTTTGGCAGTAGCTTGGCAAATGTGATCATACTGATCAAGCCAATCAGATACGCCATAGCATAACCAACGGAGAGGTTCTCAATAACCTGAGAAAAATCCATACCACGCGGAGTGGTGGCTAAGCCGGAGTTGAGTGCATCTTGTGCACCTACTAATACAGGGGTTGCTGTTAGGGCTCCCGCCATCATCCCTGCGGACAAACCAAAGTCTAACCCCATGCTGTGGCTAGCGAAATAAGTGATACATACAGCGGTCGCAAGCACCACCATGCTTAGGATGAAGTAGTGTTTACCATCTCTGAAGAAAATACCGAAGAAGTTTGGCCCTGCCTCGATACCAACACAGTATATGAAGAGCATAAACCCAATGGTTAAAGCATCGGCATTAAACGTAAAGCCTAGGTGACCCATGATGAGAGAGGTAAGTAAAACGCCTATTGAGTTGCCAAGCTGCAGATTTCCAAAGCGAATTTTTCCGATAGCTAAGCCAATAGCGAGAACTACAAAAATGAGGAGGATGGGGTTTTGCTCAAGCAAATTTACAACGTCGATGTTCACGGGGCAGCTCTTATGTCAGTGCCAGAGGATAAGTTAAGTGTGCGAATTGTATCTGAATATTGCAAAATGATAAGTGAAAAATCTTATAATTTACTATTAGCTGACTTGGGCTACGAATTCACAATATTGATTTAATTTAAAGTAAAAAAAAGCCGCTTATTACAGCGGCTTTCTTTCAATTCGGAACTATTACTCGTCGAAAAGACCTAGGTGCTCTTTCGCGTAAGCTTCGAAGTCATCGCAGCCACCGATGTGCTCTTGATCTACGAAGATTTGAGGAACAGTTTCAACTGGCTTACCTACAGTTTTTTCAAGGTCAGCTTTTGAGATACCTTCTGCGTGGATATCAACGTAACGGTAGTTGAAGTCGTCACGCTTTGCTTTTAGTGTTTCTGCGTGCTCTTTTGCGCGTACACAGTATGGGCAAGCTGGGCGACCAAAGATAACTACGAACATATTGTCTTTCTCCTTTATTTTGTTACGTGCAACTATGCCCGAATCAAAGTCGGAAATAAAGTCGCAATTACCTCTTGGTTTGATAGGTAAAATCTATTGATTGATTTTTGCCTGTAATCTATACAATTTTACCAAATAAGCGACATAATTAACTCGTGGAGTTGCTCGCGAAAGTCTTATTATTTATGAGGTTAATCGTCACAAATTGCACTGTGTCAATTTAATTTCTCTCGCTTCAGGGCACTCTATTGAAAGTCATTAGCAAGGAGTGTTCGGCTATGTTTCAGTTCATGACCTCCACCCGTATTGTCTTTGGTGAAGGTGCCTTACAGTCATCTCTTTCTATTCTTAATCAATACGGTTACAGCGTGTTGCTTGTCTCGGGCCAAAGTCTAGATAGAGTCGAGATGGTTGTCGACTACATCAAGTCGCAGGGGATGCGCTATCAGCACGTTTCTGTTTCTGGTGAACCTAACATCGTAATGATTGAAGAAACTGCTTTAGTGGGGCGGAAATTCAAACCAGATATGGTTGTTGCCATGGGAGGCGGAAGTGTTTTAGACATGGGGAAAGCCTTAGCGGCGATCATTCCCAACCAGGGCGACGTTTATGACTATGTGGAAGTCGTCGGGCGTAATGTGCCGTTAAAGGCTAAACCGATCCCTTTTATCGCTATCCCAACGACAGCAAGTACGGGCTCTGAGGTAACCCGTAACGCTGTCCTGCGCTCAGGGCAGGACAAAGTTAAAGTGAGTTTACGTAGTCCGGAGATGCTGGCG
The DNA here is from genome assembly GCF_000740665.1 of Vibrio sp. B183. Taxonomy (NCBI): domain Bacteria; kingdom Pseudomonadati; phylum Pseudomonadota; class Gammaproteobacteria; order Vibrionales; family Vibrionaceae; genus Vibrio; species Vibrio sp. B183. The sequence goes on from NZ_JPQB01000015.1 coordinate 202,964, forward strand.
GATGTGGCCATCGTTGACCCGACATTGACCTATGGGACCGACTCTTACAAATCGGGCCGTGGAGCAATGGAGACTTTTACTCGTTTAATGGAAGCCTATGTTTGTGGTGACCCAAACCCACTAACCGATATGATATGTGAAGAAGGACTTCGCAGGCTGAGTACTTCGATTCTGTCCGGGTGCCTTGAAGATAAAGCGCAAGCTCGCTCTGACCTCTCTTTTGTTGCTATGCTGGGGGGGATGGCTAGCACTAATGCCAAACTTGGCGCAGCGCATGGGTTGGCCTCGGCTTTGGGTGGCAAGCTGGAAGCGCCCCATAGCGTGATTGCGGCGAGGCTTGCACCCCATGTGATGATGGAAAATATAAAAGCAGCACAGGATGCAGAAAGGCAAGACGTTTTAGCTCGTTACAAGAAGATGGCGATTTTGCTGACGGGTAGAGTGAATGCTAAACGGGAAGATGGGGTACTATGGGCCAACATGATGCTTGATAAACTCTCCTTACCTACGTTGAGTCAGTTTGGCGTGTGTAGTACGTCTTTTGATATTGTTGCGGAAGATGCACTTAAGTCTGTGGCAATCAAAGGAAACCCCTTGCCACTTACCAAGCAGAGATTAACTTATATTCTTCAACAGGTATGCAATTGTAATGATGATTGTCTTGTGGAAGAGTCGAGTGAGCAGTCAAGCGCTCAGGTCGTGAAGAGTGGCTTGGCTGACGTAGAAGTTCGATTACAGAACTCTTAAACATTGAAATAAAAAGGAGCGCTAATGCGCTCCTTTTTAAAACTGGGACAGCTTATCGTACCGAGAGTCTTTCAACGCATCTTTGACGCGTTTGAGGTTTTCTCTAAAGCCAGAGCCTCGGCGAAGGGTAAAGCCGGTTGCCAAGACGTCAATCACGGTCATTTGTACAACACGACTCGCCATCGGCATGTAAACGTCTGTGTCTTCAGGCACGTCAAGTGAAATCGACAATGAGCTCGCTTTGTCCAAAGGTGAATCTTTTGCTGTGATAGCGATGACTGTTGCACCATTTTCGCGTGCTAAGTTGGCAATCTCGACTTGGCTTTTAGTACGGCCAGTGTGAGAAATCAGTACAATCACGTCATTATCTGTACAGTTGATACAGCTCATGCGTTGCATGACGATATCTTCAAAACAGGTAATCGGGATATTAAAGCGAATAAACTTGTTCTGCGCATCACGTGCAACGGCAGAAGAAGCGCCAAGGCCAAAAAACGAAATGCGTTTCGCTTGAGTCAGCAGGTCAACGGCACGGTTGATTTGCATTGAATCGAGGCTATTCTTGGCTACATCGAGACAAGCCATTGTTGATTCGAAAATCTTATGTGTGTAGGCGTCTGGGCCATCATCTTCCTCAACGTTGCGGTTCACATAAGGTGTACCATTTGCGAGGCTCTGTGCCAGATGAAGTTTAAAGTCGGGGAAACCTTTGGTATCCAAACGGCGGCAAAAACGGTTAACAGTTGGCTCACTCACATCAGCCATTTTGGCCAGTGTAGCAATACTAGAGTGAATCGCAGTCTGAGGAGATGCCATAATGACTTCGGCAACCTTACGTTCAGACTTGCTGAAATTCTCTAGGTTTTTCTGAATTTTTTCTAATGTATTCATAGTGTTCACGAGGGTATAGAGAACAACTCACTGGATATACCTGTTGGTAAAAGAGGTCACAAGTCGTCACCTAAAGGCAATAACTATCCAGCGCCATGCGTCCAGTATAAACCTAAGCAAAAGGTTTACAGTAATTTTTATACGGTTCAATTAGTGAGAATATGACAAGCCTCAAACTAAATTTTGCCAAAACTACATAAATGCGTGTTATATGCAAAGGTTTTCGCGGTTTGAGGCTGTCGATGTTCGGCAAGTTACAGCTTTTTCGAAAGAAATTTTCAGTTTTCTTTGATTTTTTGAGCGGCGGATTGGATCCTCGCCATCAATTTTGGTGCTTGTTTTGCAATCTCTCGCTGCTCTTCGAGAACCATGCTCAGGATGTCTCGTCCAGTAAGAGGATTAGCTAGTACAACTCGGAATACAATGGTATTCATTCTGTCCCACTGCTCGGGGTTGAGGCGAGTTCGAGAAACAAAAGACTTACCTGTTTCGCGTTGTCGTTTCTGAATGAACTTTGTCAGCTCATTGAGCAACTCATTTATTTCCGACTTCTGCTTAGGACCGGCTTTTTCAAGAGCACTGCGGATCTCAGCTGGAATGTATCGATAGGTCAGTAGACACAGTTCCGGCTCTGAGACGAGTTCGAAATCGTTCTGCTGTTTGATCAACTCGGCGAAGTACTTGGCTTTTTCAATACTTTGATCGATCAGTAGCTCGTAACCAGGGCGACTGATGATATGCATCGCGGCATAAACCAGCATGGCCATACCAGAACGAGAGCCTTCTAACGTGTGACTGCCTAGGTCTTTCGAGCCTTTACGCAAGATATATTGTGCGTGGTGCTCGATAGATTTCATGGCTTCAGGATCTTTAAACAACACCATGCCCGCACCCATCGGGATGTAGAGCTGTTTGTGAGCATCAATGGTTATCGAGTCTGCTAACTCTACGCCGTCCAAGAGGTGACGATAGTTGTTAGACATCAGGGTCGCACCGCCCCATGCTGCATCAATATGGAAATGGCAACTTTCACGCTGACAAATAGCCGCGATATCGGCGATTGGGTCAATCGAGCCAGTCTCTGTTGTACCGGCAACACCAATCACTGCAAAGGGCTTAATGTTTTGCTGTTTTAGCTGAGTTATTTTTTCCTGCAGCGCTTGAGGACAAATACGGTTATTAGTATCTGTTTTAATGGCAACCAAACCTTCTTGCCCTATGCCAAGAACGTCTGCCGCTTTTTTCAATGAATAGTGCCCGCGCTCAGAAACTAATACAGCAAGACCTTCATAGCCATAATATTTCATGGCTTTGAATAGTCCTTCCTTTTCTACACCTTTGAAATCACCTGTCGCTTTTAAGGCGTTGTTTCTCGCAACCCAAAGTGCCGTAATGTTGGCGATAGTTCCACCAGAACAAAAAGCACCCAGAGAATGATTAGCACTGTGCATCCATTTAGCGTAAAACTCATCGTTCTGGTTGTATACCAGTCGGTGAAGCATACCAAGTACTTGGCGCTCTAAAGGTGTAAAAGCTTTGGATGTTTCGATTTTGACCAAGTTTTGATTGAGCGCGATCATGATCTTAGACAGTGGCATCAAAAAGTAGGGCAGTGCCGAAGTCATGTGGCCGATAAAGCTCGGTGCAGAAGTATGAACTGAATGTGATACTAAGGTATCAAGCAAATGTTGAGTATGCTCGGAAACGAACTCGGGTTGCTCAGGAAGTGACGCATTGGAGAAGTCTTTTTCGATTTCTCTAAGTGGTTTTTCTTCCGCGACGATATGTTCGCGCAAAAACTGGTTCAGGTTTTGCGATAACTTTTCTTCGATTTTTGTCAGTGTTGAGTCTGGCCCTTCAGGGACGGTAAAGATTCGGAGTAAACTCTCGAAACTCGCGTCAGCCGTTTTATGTTCCGATACCATACAGCTACATTGCTCTTATCTTTTTTGTTGCAGCGGGACAATCTAAACGAAAACGGGCGCAAAGTCCCGTCTTAATTGTTTGATCTTAGATACTGTGATTTGAACGTTGCCGCTGAAGAAAAGGTCCAGCGGCAATATCCATTATGTATCACATGAAATGGTTTCTAGGTCTTTAATCGCTTCATTGTAGCGCTTTAACGCATCATCAATTTTTGTTGGATGGCTCAACAAATCTGCGAAAGCCGAGCGAAGATCGTAGTTCTTCTCATGCGGCTTTGATTGACGATCACTGAAGGTGACCTGCGCCAGTCGACCTAGCTCGTCGCTACGCGAAGACAAGGTTTTAATGTCCTTCTGCTCAAGCTGAAGCCAAGCTTCAACGGGCTGACTGGTAGCAATCTTAGATGGGTCGTTTTCAAGGTAGTAGTGAACAGCAGCGCGGTTCAACTCAAAATGGTTTTTTCGACCTTCCAGAAACCACTCACTGACTTCTTTTAAGTCAGGGTATTGTTCAGAAGTTAGCTTTGCGAGATCTTCGTACCAGTGTAGAGAAGCATCAACATAGGCGTCGTATTTCTTGGACAAACATGCATTGTCAGCTGCGGCAACCATAGTAGAGGTTGCGCCCAGCAGCAAAGCAATAAGTAGACGTGTCATAATGATTCCTTTTGAAGAATAGTTATTATAAACCCACTAAATTAGCAAGCGCTAAATTATAACGTGTGGTTGAGCCCTAATATAGTGAATCTGAACATAAAATCATGCGATCTAGCCTGCAAGAGAGACAAAGAAAAGCATCAATACGGGCACTAATAGGCTTAATATAAATCCACTCACTATCGCAATTGGTACACAACGTACCCCACCAGTGGTTTGTATAACGGGTAACGTAAAGTCCATCGCCGTTGCACCAGCATAGCCAATCACTGTACAGGGCTTAGTGCGTATAGCGAGGGGAATCAATACTAAGGCAACCAGTTCTCGGAGGAGTTCAATCATAAATGAGGCTCCACCGTAGACAGGGCCAAAAGCATCACCCATCAGAATGCCAGCTAAAGAATACCAGCCAAATCCAGATGCCATTGCCAAGCCACGGTAAAGATCGATGTCTAAAATCATGGCTGCAATCGCACCGCCTATCATCGACGTGGCAATGATCACTAGGGCGATGATCATGCCATGCTTGTTTAGCAGTATTTGGCGAAGAGTCAGGCCACTGTTGCGCAACTGAATGCCAATGAAAAAGAGTAGGACAAACAAAATCCACTCGCTGGCAGTATCGACCCAACTCAAATCGATAGGAAGCATCAAGCCTGCGACTAACCCACCACCAACAACAACGATCAGCTTGGCCGATTCCATAGCCATACCGGATAAAGGGAGTTTGGTTTGCTTGGCATCTGTTTCAATTGGGAGAAGTTTGTCGATAAAGGGGAGTGCAGCTAAGTTACTCAAACTCAGGCAAACGAAGAAGACTGCGACATATTGCAGGATCAGTTGTAGATTTTGGCCCAGATTATCGAGCGCTGCGAGGCTCAGCCCCATTAATGCCAAAATGACATAGATAAGGTTGGAGGTCGTGGCGTTGATTTTATCGAGAATTGATGGTTTGGAAATCGATATCAGATACCCCACAACGAGTGGGGCAAAGATGAATATCATCCCTGAAAACATGTGGCTTCCTGTGTACTGGTACGTTTAGCGCTAGAGTCCGCTAGCGCTAATTAACTCATTGATTTGTGTATTGAACTCAATATCACTTAAATTACTGAGTTTGTACAGTATATCTGCACCAGTCAGGTCAAATTCAACGGTGTGTTCATCGATCTTGTCATCTTGACGACGAAACATCAGGATATGATTGGCGATACGGGCGATATCCAAGTAACTGACATCCACACTTTGCCTTTGCGTGGTTTGATTGGTAGCGACTTCGAGGAAATCACTATCAAAGCCCCAATGTTCTAGCACAAGTCGACTTGCATTGGAGCACTGGTTATTAAATATCTGGAACGCGATGTCTTCTGCGAGGTAATTACCTTGCTCCAAGTACATATGGTATTCGTTCACGATGCAAAATAAGCCAATATCAGCTAATAAACCTGTCAACAAAGCCTTATCTGTTTCCAGATTGCTATATCTTGGGTCGTTTGACTCTTTGAAGCCTTTCACCACCATCACCATGGTAGCTGCCAATTCTCTAGAGTTATGAGCACTGTTAATCAGAACTTCATTGCAGCTACGGCTTAAATTCACGGAGTGCTTAAGCTGTTCGATAGCTTGTGCGGTCACAATATCACGCACTCGTAAAATGCCGAGACGTGATACCGCCGTGACCAAGTCGGTACACGTAATATTGCGGCGGTTGAAGATGACCGAATTAGCGACTCGGATAACAATGGCTGCAAGGCCTGGGTCTTCGAGCAAGCTATCCGCAACGTCCAATACTGTAGTTGCGTCTTGGGTACATAATTTTTGTATTTTTAAAACAACATCTGATATCGGTGGCAGGGTAATCTTGCCCGAGTTGATGGCGTGTTCAACTAATGTTGAAAATTCAGACTCGATGCCTTTAACCAGAAGTTCATTGTTTTCAGGAAGCCAATAAAAAGATAGGTGGTTCATGCTTGATCAGCTAAAGATTCTACTAGTTACAGTTTAACTTCCCAGACCATTATTATGCAAATTATTGATAAGTTAATTGAGAGTTTTTGTCCGATGTATTTTTTGCAGTGAAGTATGGAAACGACACTAGTGTGATGTCAGTCCCGAATTTATATGAATTTAGTTTTATTGGTGTGAGCTGTGCACAGACTTATTTTGTAACGTTAACTATCATTTATAGTACTTGCAGTCGGTATGCTAATAAAAACATAAACCATAGCTTCGCTGGCTGATTTACATTTTTCGCTTAAAGCTGCTGCTATCTGGTGATCATAAATAATCGGGGTTTTCTAGATTAGAAGGATCAATGGATATGACAGAGCAACAATTTATTAATTACGTTAACAAGTTTGGTAGTTTCCAAAAACGTTCAATGTTTGGTGGAACGGGTTTATTCAAACAAGACGCAATGTTTGCCCTAATGAGTGCTGACAAAGTGTTTATTCGAGGTGGTGACTATTTAGATGACAAATTGACGGATTTGGGCTGTATCAAGTACCGTCATGTTAAAAAACAAACGACTGCGACGGTGAATTATTACGATATTACTCATCTATTTAATAATAAAAATGAGCTTTTAGATGAGATTGTTGAGAATTCGATTAAGTTTTCGGTGTCTCAGCGTCACTATAAGAAGTCGTCAGCGAGTCGTCGTTTAAGAGATCTGCCGAACATGCAGCTCACACTAGAGCGCATGGTGAAAAAAGCGGGTGTTGTTGATGTTGACACCTTCTTGGAGCTCGGTGCACCTGAAGTGTTCTCTAAAGTGAAAGCGACATACGGCAATGATGTCGATGTTAAGCTACTTTGGAAATTTGCTGGTGCTATTGACGGTGTGCATTGGAAGCTTATCCAAGAGCCGCGCAAACGTCAGCTTCTAGCGAGTTGTGCGTAATACAATTGCTGAATAACAAACATCAAAAAGCCGAGGTCAATGACCTCGGCTTTTTAGTATTTGTTTATCTCATTCTGAAATGTGTTATCAGAACTTGAATCGCGTTGTGAACATTAGCTGGTCACCGTAGAAATCATTGATGCGCGCTTCAGCACCAATTGAGAAAAGCTCTGTTGAGTGGAAACGTACGTACGCTGAACCAATCCAGTCATCGTTATCTTCGATGGAGACGTAGCCTGCTTTGCCGCCTACTTCTAGTTGCGGACCTAGCCATTGACGAACCCCTAGGTTCAATTCCATACCCGTGTCAGTGCCTTTACCTTCTTTGCCACCAAAATCGACAAGGCGGAATAGCATTTCACCAGTAAAATCAGCCCAGTTGTTGATTGGTGCGTGGAAGCCAAAGCCTGCTGCCGCGTCATAATCACCTTCAAATTCTGAATCAACACGGCCAATCACATGAGCGTTTGGGTGGATAGATTTACTTGCAGCCGCGCCGAACGTTACAGGACTTGCGCCAATGCGAGCTTCCAGGTAATCGTAGCTGAAGTTACTCATTACGGTTGGGCTGTTTGGGTCGGTCTCTGCAAAAGCTTGACCAGATGCTAGCACAAGGGCTGCAGCTAAGATTGTTTTACGCATACGAAAGAAAAACCTATTCTTGTTAATTTCCTTGGTTTGGTGCGACGGAGCGCTGCCATATCGAGACATCATAATGCATTGTTGTAGTCCTACACTACAAAAATGTCATTGTTTTGTCGTTATTTACATGTTGAAGCAATCAATATGCCAAAATACGCACAATTTGGTGATCTATTCTCCAAAATTAATTCGGTTTTTTGCGACAGCATCTAATATCTGTTCTGTATCGAGAATGGCAGCCCAGGGCATCAAGTCAGCATTGTTCTCTATCATATATTGGGTAAGTTGTTTTTTGATGACATCGCGTAAGTTGTCCCCTCGCCAAGGTTTGGCAATGTAAAAATGCAGGCTGGAGTGATTCACAGCTTCTACTGTGTCTTCCAATCCGGCTTGGCCAGTTAGCAATACTTTGCGTGCCGTTTGAGTGGATCCGTTGTCATTAAGTTCAATGAGAAAGCTAATGCCAGTTTGTTCGGGCATTATGTGGTCGCAAAGAATGAGCGCTAGCTTCCCTCCCTCCTGCTCAGTTTCTTCTATGATAGATTTCGCTTCCGCGACAGATTCTGCGGCTTCAAGGTCGAAGTGTTCTTCAAAGCAGTCCAGATCCTGAATCACACTGTCTAGCACTTCGCGCTCATCATCGACACATAAGATTAGGTATTTAGTCATGTTGAGTCCTCAAATTGTGTCGTGTGTCTGCAAGGGGAGCCACACTGACATTTTGGTGAATCGATTAGGTTCAGACTGAACTTCAATCCGCCCCCCATGTTGATGAACAATTTGCTGGCAAACTGATAGGCCAATGCCTAATCCAAAGTTGCCTTCCTTTTTAGTGGTAAAGTTGAGGGCAAAAATTTGACGCTGTAGCTTTTTGGAAATACCACAACCATTGTCTTCAATTGAAATAACGGCCCATTGTTGGTCGTTATAGCTGCGAGTCTCAGATTGAATCAAAAGTGTCCCTCTTTCAGGAAGAGCGTCAATGGCGTTGGATATGAGGTTAGTCCAGACTTGCTGCAAAGCCATTGGCATACACTGTATCAGTGGTAAATCACCGTACACTTTTTCTACGCTGTGCATTTTGAGTTTATTTTCAAAGATGACCAGAGTATCTTCAATACCTTCATGAATGTCAGATAATCGAAACGTCTCATCGTCTGGCCGCGCGTAACCTTTAAGGCTCTTTACCATATCAGCAATACGTTGAGCACAAACATTGATGGATCGTAAAGTTGATCCTGTAATGTGATAACTCTCAAGAAGGTCGAGCTCATGCGCTACATCAGCTTTGTTGCTTTGAGTACGCTTCAACCATTCTTGATTGTCTTCTAACCCGAGTTTGACCAGCTTTTTAGCGATTCGACGTTCACCCACCTGAGATTCTATATTTTTGGCTAGTTGCCGTTCATCAGAAGTTGACCTCGGTTTGGAATCGAGAGATTTACCCAGAATATCCGCTCCTAGAGTTTTGAGTCTGGACTGACCATTATCATCACTGACTAATTTATGAATGTTAGCCGTTAGCGTTTCCGTACTGCGAAGAATTGCCGCAACAGGATTGTTTAGCTCATGGGCAACGCCCGCGACCAATTGGCCTAGCATTGCCATCTTTTCACGCTCAATGAGTTGTTGATGGGCAGACTCTAGGGATTCAAGCGTCTTTTGCAGTTCGAGCTTAGTATTGATACTGCGCTGCAGGCGACGATTGAAATGACGCAGAAGTAGGTTAGTAAACAAAGGAAGCAGGGTGGTGTTGGAATGCATGACTTTAGCGAAAATGTCTCGGTCGAGTTTTATCACTTCAGTTTGTTTTAAAGTCAACGCCGTCGAGAATGAGGGCTCACCCGTGACAAACGACATCCCTCCGACAATATTACCTTTGTTGTGTCTTACCACCTCGCGCTGTATTCCTAGTTCGTCTTTTTTATATAGCGCAACTTCTCCTTTGGTAATGAACCAGAGAAATTGATTTTCTTCTCCTTCAATGGTGAGCAGATGTTCAGATGAATAGGTTCGGCAAGCGCGAGTGTCGTCCTGATCTGAGAAGAACTCGTGCAAAGCTGAGATAACTTGCTCAGCGAGCTCTTGATCGGAGAGCGTGTGATGATCAGTGATAAAACCCTCGCGATAGCTGCGCATTTTGAGTTCGATGTGCGCTCTGAGAAGACGCTGTTGATCGAGTATTTGACTATATGCGAGAAGGTTTTCTTGGTCGTGCTTTAGAATGAAAGTCGTGAGTTCTTTTTTGACCGTTTTGTATACCAAGTTGTCCTGCAACGGTTTAGTCAGACAATGATCCAGTCTACCTTCATTGACGGCAGACAGTATCGCTTGTATGTCTTGTCCGCAGCTGATCAAAATCTTACGTGCGCTTTGTGTATAGTGGCTTTTGTCTAACTGAATCAGAAATTCAGCGCCATTAAAGTTTTCATGATGGCTAGCCAGTACCAGCGCGACAGGTTGCTGGTTTTCCTGACAGTAAGCTAGCGAAGCGTGCGCGTCTTCGATTGTATCAGCCGTATGTATGTCGAACCTTGCCGCGAATTGACCCAGTTCTCGTCGCAGTTGCTCTACACTAATAGGATTGTTGTCTAAGCACAGTAAGGCATACTGATTCACTGTTGTCGCCTGTCTCTAATGAACTCCCTGATCTGAAATTACTCTAACAAGGATTACTCAGAGTGACTGAGACACAGGTTTTAGATTCGTCTTCGATTTGCGAAGAAAGCCAATACTCTGATTTAACTCAATGTTTTTTGGTGTAAACTGCAAGAAATACCTAAGTGAAGATAAATACATGCATCAGTTGAAAAAATACGGCGCTATTGGTGGCGCAATCGCTTTGGCTTTATGTTGGCCTCTGGCGGTAGGACAAATTGGACAAAATGTTATCCATGATGGGATCACGCATCTAAGCAATGATTCAGTGAAAGCTGAAGTCGTTTCCTACAACCGCGGCTACCTCTCTTCTGAAGTACAAACTCGTTACACGGTTGCGGATCCAGAGCTTGCCAGCCAACTGGAAATTGATGGGTTGCCGACGGAATTCGTCGTGAATAGCCATGTCACTCACGGTTTGTTTAGTTTGAAAGCAGAGTCCACGTTGGAAAATGCCGAGCAGTTTCCTTTAACGATGACAACGGTGACTCAACTTAACGGCAATACGGACTACTCGTTGGAGCTGGGTAACTGGCATCAAACAACCGAAGGTGACGGCGGCGCTATGGTATCAGTGACACCTTCGTCTCTGAAAGGCCATGTTACGGTGTTGGGAGAAGTCAGCTACGACCTTAACATTCCTTCCGTAGAAGTCGATTTCGATACAGGTGAAAAGATGCTGCTGTCGAACATCACAGGCTCGGGCCTTGGCAGAAAGCAAAACAGTTTTTGGCTGGGCGACCAGAAAATCAACATTGCGGAAATGTCGGTTCTCGATTCCACTCAGGCCCCTTTGTTCTCTCTGAAAAGTGGTCAGTATCAGTTTGCTTCTTCACTTGATGATGCCTCTCAACGTGTAAATAGCAAACATGTTGTGAGCGTTGATAAATTACTCATGTCTGAAGACGAGGTGGACAACTTGGTGCTGGATTTAGAATTCGGCGATTTAGACAGCAGCTCATTTGAGCATTTGGTTAGTATGTATCAGAATAATCCGGTACTGACGGCTGACGATATCCAAGATGCGATTCCTTACGTGGAAACCCTATTTTCTAAAGGTTTCTACCTATCTATGAATAAGATGGCTCTGACCTTAGGTGACAATGGCGAGTTCGAAAGTACATGGAAAATTACCGTTCCAGAAGGAACCACCAATGTCACTCAAAACCCTGCCAACATTCTTCCTTCTTTAACGGGGAACTTAGACACGTTTTTCTCCAATGGATTGGTTGAACAGTATCCTTTCATTAAACAGGGTGTCGATGAAGCGATGGTAATGGAGTTTGTCAGTCAGAACGATAAGGGCTACCAGATTCAGGCTGAGCTAAAAGATGGCAATCTTGTATTCGAAAACGGGCAGCAAATACCTTTGATGGCGATACTATTACCAGCAATGATGCAGCCATAAGTTAGGATTTTTATAACTTACATGAAAAAGAGGTCTAAAGACCTCTTTTCTTGCTTTTTATACGTGAGAAAACGTGCTATTAATCCTGTCATTACTTATTGAAAGCATGAGCAAGGAATCTCGAAATGGACAATGTTTATAACTTTAGTGCCGGACCAGCGGGGCTGCCTAGAGCTGTAATGGAAAAAGCACAATCCGAATTCGTTGAGTGGAACGGATTGGGCACATCTGTGATGGAAATTAGCCACCGAAGCAAAGAGTTTATTAAGGTTGCTGAGGATGCAGAACAAGATCTTCGTGACCTACTGAACATTCCTGACAACTACAAAGTCTTGTTCTGTCAGGGTGGTGCTCGTGCACAGTTTGCTGCTGTCCCATTAAATCTATTGGGTAGTGCTAAGAAAGCGACCTACGTTGATGCAGGGTACTGGGCAGAAAGTGCAATCAAAGAAGCAGAAAAATACTGCGAAGTGGATGTATTTAATGCCAAAACCACAAAAGAAGGTAAATTGGCTGTCACTGATGCGTCAGAATGGAAGATTGACCCTCAATCCGCTTATGTGCATTTTTGTCCAAATGAGACTATCGATGGTATCGAGATTTCAGAACTGCCTAGGACGGATAAACCGATCGTTGCGGATATGTCATCCAACATACTTTCAAGAGAGATCGATGTCTCTCAATACGGGGTTATTTACGCTGGTGCTCAAAAGAATATTGGCCCTGCGGGGATCTGTATTGCCATCGTCCGTGATGACTTGCTGGATCTTGCCCATGAACTTTTACCGAGTTTTATCAGCTACAAGATGTTGGCAGAGAAAGACTCAATGTTTAACACGCCACCGACTTTTGCTTGGTACTTGTCTGGCTTGGTGTTTAAGTGGTTGAAAGAGCAGGGCGGCGTCGCGGCTATGGAGCAGATTAACCGCGAGAAAGCAGCGATTCTTTATAAATGTATTGATAGCTCTGATTTCTATAAAAACGAAGTCTGTGCTCAGAATCGTTCACGAATGAACGTACCTTTCCAGCTTGCTAAACCTGAACTGGATGGCCTATTCCTAGAACAGGCAGCAGCGAAAGGCCTTGTTTCGTTGAAGGGCCATCGTGCTGTCGGTGGTATGCGTGCTTCAATTTACAATGCAATGCCTGTAGAAGGTGTAAAAGCTCTGGTTGAATTCATGAAGGAATTTGAAGCAGAAAACGCTTAACCCGGAGAGATAAAGTAAAGGCTTAGCCATTGAGGCTAAGCCTTTTTTATTGATTAAAGTTTAAAACGAGCGACAACTTGTTCCAGTTCCTCGACTTTTCGGTAAAGCTGGCTGACCGCTTGAGCGCCATCTTGAGTGGTGCGAACCGAGTTGTCGGCAATTTGGCTTATGGTATTGATGTCACGCGACATCTCTTGTGCGGCTGTGGCTTGCTCGTTTCCGGCTGTTGCGATCATATCTATCATCTGGTTGACATCCTGAGCACGGGATACGATCTGCGTCAGGGCGTCCCCAGCGGAGTTAGACAGGGTTACGCCTTCTGCAACTAAGTGAGTTCCTTCGCTCATCCGCTCTACGGCCTGACGTGTTTCGTTCTGAATCGAGCTGATCAAACCGCCTACTTCTTCGGTCGCTTTTGAGGTTCTCTCAGCCAGACTGCGCACTTCATCAGCGACGACGGCAAATCCTCGACCAAGTTCACCGGCTCGTGCGGCTTCAATGGCTGCATTGAGCGCGAGCAAGTTGGTTTGTTCGGCGATATCGTTAATGACTTTGATAACGTTACCGATCTCTTCTCCGCGTTTACCTAAACTGTCGACAGTTTCTGCGGTTTCATTGACGACTTCGGAGATCCGATTCATGCCATTGACGGTTTCTTGCATCAATTTACCGCCATTGGTTGCTTCCTCACCAGCCTGACGTGAACTTGCTGCAGCGTCAGTGCTTTGATCGGCAACCTGATTGACGGTAACAGTCATCTCTTCGACAGCACTGGCGATGAGTGTAGCTTTGTCTGCTTGTTCCTCAATACCAGAAGCAACCAATTTAGTTGTGTCCTCGACCATTTGCGTGTTGCTAGCAACTTCAGAAGCAACACTTGTGATATTGGATAACACACTTCTGAGAGATTGTTGCATTGCATCAATTGCACGAGCGAGTTCACCCAGTTCATCTTTGTTGGTTTCATTGATCGGCGGTTCTGACAAATCACCGTCAGCAATGGACTTGGCTTTTGCTGCAATCACATCCAGTCTCTGACGTATGATGTTTAGTAGTCCCCAAGCGACAGCAATACCGACAACCAATACCACAATAACATTGATAGTCAGCCAGAAGATAATGGTCGACATATTGTTGTTGAGTTCTGCTAAGGCTTGGATAGAGTCGTTAGTCTCTTCTGTGGCGGAGTTATTGAGGATTTCTTCCAGTGGAAGAATAATAGATTGCTTCAATTCACCGACCAGCATGTTTGCTGATCTTTTACCCGAAGGGTTGTAGCCTTCAAAGACCTCCTGAGCAATACGAATAATGTCGTAGTAATACTGTTCAACCTCGTCGATTTGGCTTGAAGCTTGGGGATCTGGTTCTAGGGGACGGAGTTTATCAAGATATCCTGCAAAGGCACCGGCATCATTGTTAAAGGTGTCTCGTGCTGCTGGGTCACCCATGATGTAGGCATTGAGCGTTGCAATCATATCGCCGGCTTCGTCAACCAACTCAAGATAATAACGAATACTCGGTAAATCTTGATTCAAAGTTCTATCGAGCTCGGTGCTTTTATAGGCTTCGGTAAAACGCTTTTCTGCGAGTTGATCGAGTAAATCCTCCAACGGTGCCCCAATGTTTTTGGTCAGCTGATTGATTTTATCGATAGCCTGCTGTTCATCGGCGGGGTTGAATTTGGTGAAGATGCCTTGATTAACGCGTTCAATGTACTGGTTCGCTAGACTAATGATGCGATCCATTTTTGCTACGTCAGAGGCTTTAGCCGACTCTAACGCACGTAATCGCAAGTATTGTTGCTGGAATTCATTGGCATTCGTTTCAAAAGCATTGCGTTGCCCTGCATCGCCATTGAGATATTCGAGGGCGTTAGTTTGTAGGCTTCCAATTGCATCCAATACGTTGAAATAGGCCAACACTCCGGGTACATCATCAGACTCTATTTCCTGTGAAATGGTGGCAGATTTGTTGACGAGAGACCAGACGATGAAAGCTAAAATCAGGGTGGTAATTATTATTATTGAAAAGCCCATATAGAGGGCATGGGACAGACGAACGTTCATCTCTATCTCTCCATCGGGAGTTGGATTCCAATGAACTAAGTATGGAACCTATGAACCAAGGCGCAAATAATTAATAAATTTATCCGTAGTAGGCGAGTTATAAGGGATTGATGACAATAAAAAATCGCAGCCTAAGCTGCGATTTTAAAATGTGTCAGAGTGGGTTGCTTATCGACGTTTAGGCTTGCGACCTGCCGAAGGTTTTCCGCCCGCTGGTGGCTTACTGTTACCATGACCGCCCGGCTTACCATTTCGACCACCTGTTGGTTTACCACCGTTACCTGAGTTGCGGCTATTGTTTGGCTTTTTCTGACCAGAGCCGTTCATCTTTTCAAACCCTGGCTGACTTTTAGTATGTTTAGTCGCGAAACGGTTTGAGCCATGACGACCAGATTTTCTTCGCTGTGCGGGAGTCAGGGCTTCATTGTCTTCTGCTGGTACCAGACAGCTCTGCTTGTCACCAATTAAGTGCTTTTTGCCCATGCTGATGAGCGCTTCGCGAATCAGAGGCCAGTTAGCTGGATCGTGGTAACGCAGTAGAGCTTTATGTAAGCGGCGCTGGCGCTCACCTTTTGCCACTGGCACTTCTTCACGTTGTTTGTACTTAACGCGCTTAAGCGGGTTAGTTTCCGAGTAGTACATTGATGTGGCGTTGCACATCGGTGATGGGTAGAAGTTTTGTACCTGATCACACTCGAAGTCGTTCTTCTTAAGCCACAGCGCTAAGTTCAGCATGTCTTCATCTTCGGTGCCCGGGTGCGCAGAGATGAAGTAAGGGATCAGATACTGTTTCTTGCCTGCTTCTGCACTGTACTTCTCAAACATTTCTTTGAAACGATCGTAAGTGCCCATGCCTGGCTTCATCATTAGGTTCAGTGGACCTTTTTCTGTGTGCTCAGGTGCGATCTTCAGATAACCGCCAACATGGTGAGTAACTAACTCTTTAACGTATTCAGGTGACTCGATGGCCAAATCGTAACGAACGCCAGAAGCTATCATCACTTTTTTTACACCTTCCACTTTACGTGCTGCGCGATACAGATCGATAGTGTGCTTGTGGTCAGTATTCAGCTTGTTACAGATCCCAGGGAAAACACACGATGGACGGCGACAGTTTGCTTCAGCTTTCGGATCGCTACAGCCGAGTCGATACATGTTTGCAGTTGGACCACCAAGATCCGAAATGGTACCAGTGAAGCCTGGTACTTTGTCTCGGATCTCTTCAAGCTCGTTTATGATCGACTCTTGAGAACGGTTTTGGATGATACGACCTTCGTGCTCAGTAATAGAACAGAAAGAACAGCCACCAAAACAGCCACGCATGATGTTCACGGAGGTTTTGATCATGTCGTAGGCAGGAATCTTTGCTTTACCATATTTCGGGTGCGGTACACGTGCGTAAGGCAGGCCGAAAACGTAATCCATCTCCTCCGTTGAGAGAGGAATCGGAGCTTGGTTAACCCAAAGTTCACGATCACCGTGACGTTGAATTAATGCGCGACCAGAATATGGGTTAGTCTCAAGGTGCATAATACGGCTGGCATGAGCGTAGAGAATTCGGTCATTATTCAGCTTTTCAAAATGCGGGATACGTACCGCAGTTGTTGCCGCATCGTGACGAGAAGGACGAATAGCGATAGGCTTCGCTTCAGGCTCTTCAGTTTTCGCTTTGGTGTCACACTGTTCTTCTACCGCATATGGGTTCGGTGGGATGAAAGCTTCTTTACGCGGTTTTTCAATACGTGAAGAGTCAATGATCTTGTAGCCTTCTGGCTCCGCTGGCAGGCTGACAACCGTACCGCGAATATTAGTCATCGTGCCAATCTCTTCACCATCAGCCAATCGGTGAGCAACTTCAACCAGTGCGCGCTCTGCGTTACCAAATAGTAAGATATCTGCTTTTGCGTCAAACAAAATGGAGCGACGAACTTTATCGGACCAGTAATCGTAGTGGGCTAAACGACGTAAGCTGGCTTCGATTCCCCCAAGAACAAGTGGCACACCTTTGTAAGCTTCACGACAGCGCTGAGAGTATACTAATGTCGCGCGATCAGGGCGTTTACCGCCTTCGTTGTTTGGTGTGTAGGCGTCATCATGGCGTAGCTTACGGTCAGCTGTATAACGGTTGATCATTGAGTCCATGTTACCAGCGGTGATGCCGAAGAACAGGTTTGGTCGACCCAATTGAGTGAAAGCATCTTTATTGTGCCATTCAGGCTGCGCAATGATACCGACACGAAACCCTTGAGCTTCAAGCAGGCGACCGATAATTGCCATACCAAAGCTTGGGTGATCAACGTAAGCGTCGCCAGTCACGATGATAATGTCACAGCTGTCCCATCCTAGGGCATCCATTTCCTTGCGACTTGTCGGTAGGAAAGGGGCATTACCGAAGCACTCTGCCCAGTATTTTTTGTGCTCATGAATAGGGGTGATATTGCTGTACATATTTTGTTCTCTGTTCCAGGGAGCGCGAATTATAGCGGCTTGAGAGACTACTATCTACCTCTACATGTCCCTAGATTTTTCATGCCTAAAGGACGTCCTATTAGTTATGCATCAGGTTGTTGTTAGTTGTGTTAGCTATATAACGGATTACACTGTCATATGGGACTAATATTATAGAGTGGTGATGAATATCAAACTTGAGGTGTGTGCTTATGCATGGCGTAGATTCAGAGATAGCTGTGGAGGAGAAAGCAGCCCCTCATCGTCAGCGAAAATACCAAACGTACACCTGGCAGCTAGATCTTGTTACTCAGGAGTTTAGTTGCGAGCCCGAGGCGATGAAACGGCTTTTTGGCTGTCATAAACCCACCATTTCAGCCAAGGAACTGCTCAAGCTGCTGCCGACAACTCAGCGTCGTATGGCTCGTACTATGTTTAAGTCCGCATTAGCTTCCGACAAAACTCACTCATTCCATTGCTGCTTACTTACACCCAATAGCTTGTTCACTTACGTAGAGTTCATCATCCAAGCGGAAAGTGAGTTTGTGTTAAAAGGCGTGGTTGCTCCGTGTTTGGTTATTCCATCGAGAATGGTGGCAGCGGATATTTTTTATTCTGTATTTGAGAACAGACACCATGGTGTCTTAGTAACGGATTCAGAAACCCGAATCCTTGCGTGTAACCGCCATTTTGAGCGAATTACAGGCCATCAGCTCGAAGATATTCTGGGCTTAAAAACGAATATTCTGAACGCAGAAAAACTTAGCGCAGATTATTACCGTGACCTGTGGCACAGCATCGAACGGCATGGTCACTGGAGTGGTCCTATGCTGACTAAAAAAGCGGACAACTCCGTCCTACCCCAAGAATTAACTATTCATAAGATTGAGCCGGGAAACGGTGAATCTTACTTTCTGGGGTTGTGTGCAGATTTATCTAATCAGCTTCACCGAATTGACGACCGAGAAACTGGCGGTGTTGATTTACTGACTCAATTACCGTCTCCAGAGCGGTTTTTAGAGCAGCTGGACAAAGAGTATGGTGATAACCAAGGTGAAGAGTTGCTGATAATGCTGGCGTTACAACCGCAGTTTCCGTTGGCGAATGAGCAAGAGGTTAAACGTCAGTTTGCTAGCTACATTGCTGAAAACTCCTTGGTTCCGTATGCAAGCTATATTGGTGATGGTCGGTTTGCGGTGACATTGAGTGTAGAAAACTCCCAGGGGACTGAAAATGTTCGAGCTATTAGGAAGATGATTAAAGCCTTTTTCCACAGCTTCAAGCATGCTCAGGGCACTGTCGCTCAATCGCTCAAATTTGGTCTAACAGGGGTTTCCGTAATGCACTCAGATGCCAAGTCGCCCAGGCAGCTGTTGTCTCATGCATTGCAGTCTCTGCTTGAACTCCATTCTGGCGAAAGTAAGAGGATTGCGTTTTATGATCGCGAGATCCATGAACAAGTGGAGCGTAAAAAGCAGCTAGAGAGTTGGGTCGAGCAAGCCATCTTGGCGGAGACAATCGACGTTTTTTTCCAGCCAATTATCGATATTAAGAAGGGTAGAATCGACAAATTTGAGGCCCTATGTCGTTTTCCTGTCAACGAAACGACGAGTGCATCAACGCAGGAACTTATCAACATTGTCGAAGACCTTGATTTAATTGTCAGTTTGGATGACGTCGTTAACCGAAAAGCTATGTCTGTGCTACCGGAGCTGCAGCAACTGTTTGGCGACCGTGTTGGGCTATCTGTCAATCGTTCCTTCAATACCAAGCAAGACATCGCGGAGATCCTTCGCCACAGCGCCCAGCTCATCGACCAAAGTGGCATCAAACCGGATATGTTGACGATTGAGTTTACGGAAAGTGCGTATTTTGATGGCGACAGTTACCAAGAGCAGTTGCTTGCAGCGATTCGAAAAGCTGGCGTATCCATTGCTGTTGACGATTTTGGTACAGGATGTGCGTCTTTCGATTATCTCAATAAGAGCTACTTTGATGTTTTGAAAATTGATCGAAGCTTTGTCCAAGGCATTCGCTTTGCTAGTCGGCAATATCATGTCGTCAATACCATTATTCAGTTGGCTCAGAAATTAAAACTTAAGGTCGTGGCTGAGGGCGTTGAAACAAGAGATGAATACCTAACGTTGCGCAGCCTAGGTGTGGATTGCATTCAGGGCTATTTTTTCTCAAAGCCTCTTTCAATCCAAGATCTTAGAGTTGTAACCAACTACTGTACCTTACCTCCAATCGTGGCTGAATCTGACAACAATATCGGAACATTAGCGGATCTGATTACACCGCATTTACCGCACGTTGATCCTGGGGAACCTTTATCTCTTGTTCACACCTATTTTAAAGTGGATGCAATCAACGTCTTACCTGTTGTTGAATCTCATCAATGTGTGGGAATCATTAGCAGAGCAGCAATGAATTTGCATCTGACTCCCAATATGGGCACTGACCACGAGACCAATAAAGAGCAAACAATGTGGCACAAATCTGCGCACCGCATGATGTCTCCACCTGAGTCGTTATTGTCTTGGCATACTTCATTGACTGAAGTGGAAGACTTGATGATGACCACGCCATTGCCTTGGATATTGGTTGATGATGAATCGCGATTTAAAGGGATCGTTGAGCAAGAAAGGATATTGCATCATTTATTGGGGAAGATAATTAAAAATTAATACTATCAATAACGGCAAATTCACCTAAGTTTATAAGTGATACCGAACAATATAATGCTTTTGGGTGAGTCTTGATGTTGGGAGATCTCCGTTCTCGTGGTTCGATTGAATCGTATGTTAAAGGTAAAGCTGAGCTAAATTCTATTGAATGGCGGTGGGAAGCAGAATCTCACCACTTCTCAATAGAGCGCGATGAGTGTGTGCAGTTGTTTCAGTCTGACTTTCCTAATCTGACCAACAACTTTTTACTATCTTGCTTGAGCTACCAAGACCAGTCTGCACTTGTTAAACAGTTCGAAGAGGCCCATAAATCACTTCAAAAGAGGCGATTTAGTTGTTGCTTAAATCTAGATCAGGGCAAGGTCAGCTATGTCGAGTTTACCTTTAATGGTGACAAACAAGGGCGCGTGCTCGGTCACTTGGCGCCTTTGGTAACTTTTGACAAAAACAGTGACTTCGTAAGTCAATTGTTTGAGCAACTTTTTGATAATCCTCACCATGGTGTTGTAATCGCCAACTCTGAAAAAAACGTCATTGCCTGCAATAGCTATTTTCAAGAGCACACAGGGTACTCGCATCCCGATTTGGCAGGAAGAAATCTCGACAAGCTGGATTCGGGTAAGCACAGCAAAGATTACTATCAAAATCTCTGGAAAGAGGTCGCGCGAAAAGGGTTTTGGTCTGGTGTTATTCTTATTAAAACCAAATCAGGCAACACGATCCCGCAAGACTTAACCGTTCAAAAGTTCTCTTTAGGCGAAAATATATTTTATGTGGGTTGGTATTTAGATCTGTCTAAAAACCTCTATCGGGTGGCAGATGTCGAGCATGGTGGGGTTGAGCTTTTGACTCAGCTCCCTACTGAGCAGCAGTTTACTCAATCAGTGGCGAGCCGATGGATGGACGAAGCCGAAGAGCATATAAGTATGGTTGTCGCTTTTGTGCCTAAATTTAATAGTGAGGATGATTTTGAGCACAAGTCGGTATTGTCAGAACATTTGGCGAGAAATCGCAATGCTCAACAGGTCGGTTATATTGGTAACAACCACTTTGTCGCCTGTTTAGAGTGTGAGAAACGACCTGGTCCTTCTCAGGTCAGAATTATTCACCAAACCATCCGACGTTTCTTTAGTTCACTGAACCAAAAGGCAGGCAAAGAGATCCATTTGGCGATAGTTCACGGCAAAGTAGGTGTCTCGGTACTGGGCCATGATACCCACAATCCTAAATTACTTGTTTCGCATGCAGTACAAGCGATGCTAGAGCAGCAAAATGATGCTCGGGGACTCATCACTTTTTATCATGGTGCCATTCACCGAGAGGTGTTACGTCGTAAGGAGCTAGAAGAGTGGGCCGTTAAGCTGATTCGCTCCAACGCTGTAGAAGTGTATTACCAACCTATCGTCGATGTTAAAACGTGGGATATTGTTAAGTTTGAAGCGTTAAGCCGTTTTAAAGCTCCCAATGGAAAAATACTCAATACCCAGGAAATGGTCACGGTCGCAGAAGACCTAGATCTAGTATCGGACTTGGATTGGTGTGTGGGAAGAAAAGCGTTGGAAGACTTATCCGTGATTCAGGAGCGGTATGGTGAAAAGTTAGGGATGACGATCAATCGCTCTCTTAACACTAAGCTAGAAACGGATGAAGTGCTTCAGAGCGCAGATGACTTGGTGCATCAGTTCGCTAAAACTCCTGAACTCGTAACAATTGAGCTGACAGAAAGCGCTTACTTTGATAGCGAATCAGAGCAATCTTCTTTGATCAGAAACATACGACGAAGAGGTGCCAGCGTCGCGATAGATGATTTTGGGACGGGTTACAGTTCCTTCAGCTACCTCAGTGACTGTAATTTTGATCTATTGAAGATCGATAGAGAGTTCGTCACAGGTTTAAGAGTAGGGACCCATAAGTACCATATTGTAAAAATGATCACGGAGCTGGCGCACACTTTGAATGTTAAAGTAGTAGCCGAAGGCGTGGAGACTCGACAAGAGTTGGAGGTTATCTGCAGTGTTGGCGTGGATTACATTCAGGGCTACTTTTTCTCAAAACCTTTGCCCATTGATCAGCTTGAAAGTGCCTGGAGTTATTGTGAGAGGCTGGAGGAGTTTCTCACTAGAGCGTCTAGTATGCGGCAGGTCGGGATCCTCAATATCACGCAAACTTATATACCGACCTTAGAGCCTCAAGACACATTAGAAGCTGCCAGAAACCTTTTTGACTCAAAGCAGTACAATCTCGAGGTTATCCCTGTTGTTGATGGCACCACTTGTGTGGGAGTTGTTGGTAGAGAAGAACTGAATCATCACCTCTCGACAACTCTCGGCACAAAACTGGAAACGCCTAAAGATTTGGTTGCATTGAAGAGAAAACTCAATCAGGTGATGAGGCGTGACATCCATCGTGCTTCATATCAGATAAAAATGTCTGAAGTGCCAGAATTGATAAAAAGTGGCATCAAGCCCCCTTGGTTGGTTGTCAACGAAACCGGACAGTATTTGGGTGTGGTCACAAGTCAGGATCTTCTCAGCCATTTTGCCAACGAATAGCTAGGAATCGCTGGTGGCACTTATCTAAGCAAGTCTGCTATTATCCGCTTCCATTAAAAACAATAGTGATAGCTCACACCATGGTTCAGCAATTGTTAGCAGTGTTTCCGCCTATGCTTTTAGGCGCTCAGTTGATTCTGACGCTTATCTTAGTCAAAGGGGATATTTGTCCTGGCCAGCGAGGCCGTATTCATAAAGTACTCCCCGTACTCGCCATTATGTGGCTAGCCGTCGCGTCGTTGAAAATCGAAGCCATGATGGTGGTGTTTGCGATTGCTTACTTTTACTCGCAGGTTCAGACCAAAAAAACTCGGGTACAAGGCCCATTGTGGGTGATGTACCTTGCTAATGGTCTGGCCTTGGCTTATGTCGCCATTGGCATTGGTGAGCAGCCTGATTTAGCGGCAAGTTTAAACGTATTTGTTCAGATCATTCTTCTAGGCGCTCTGTTTGCTCATTTACTCCTTACGGTCGCTCGCACTAGGCTTCAGGCTTTTCATCGTATTTTGCCAGTAACGGGTGTTATCTCAGCAATGTTGATGAGCCTAGCAATTCTCTTAAAAGCTTTTGGCCTAGAAGAAGCCGCCCTAACTCAGGCGACTCAGCCTTTATTGGTAGGTTTTGCGCTTCTGATTACTTCGGTCCTCATCTGGTGTTGGCACATCATTGTGTCGAAAACCGTCAACAAAATTCAGTTAGCAGTAG
Organism: Vibrio sp. B183; assembly: GCF_000740665.1. Taxonomy (NCBI): domain Bacteria; kingdom Pseudomonadati; phylum Pseudomonadota; class Gammaproteobacteria; order Vibrionales; family Vibrionaceae; genus Vibrio; species Vibrio sp. B183. The sequence goes on from NZ_JPQB01000015.1 coordinate 226,460, forward strand.
CATTACTGACATTAGTTTCGGCCACAACGTTTAATCAAGGCTTGTTCGTTCTTTAGAAGCGGCTCACTTTAAATTTGAGGATTTGAAGCTACGCTTGTGTTAGGTGATCAGCACAGGAGTGTAGCTATGGATCTAAGTAATGCTGGAAGATTAGATAGCGTCATCTTGCTTGGTATTGTTAACGAAAAGCTGAGATTGGAATGTAACAGTTTTGAGGAGCTTGTGACCATGTATGAAATGGATATCGAAATTGTGATTGGCAAGCTCGATGTCCTCGGTTATCAGTATGATCCTCTCACCAATCAGTTTAAATCTTACGACAGATAACATGTAAAAAGGAGGCTGAATGCCTCCTTTTTCATACTGTTTTTATCCCTTCTAAATGGCTCTTCGATTGCTGTCGTGCGGTATTAAAAAACGCCTGAAGGTAACGTTTATCTTTGTCTGAGTTGCGAGTCGCAGCGAAAAGGCGTCGCCATAAACCATCACCAAGCGAAATACTGGTTATTAACCCCTGACGAGAGAATTCGCTGATGGCCCAGTTTGGTAACGCGGCGACTCCCAAGCCTGCTGAGACCATTTGGACTAGCATCAGAGTGTTGTCAGCCTGTTTCCATTTTGCTGGTTCAATGCCTGCCGGGTGGAGAAAATGTTTCACCACATCCAGTCGGTTTTTTTGTACCGGATAAGACAACATGGTTTCGTTTTCCAAATCACTTGGTTCGACAGATGTGTTTGCCGCCAATGGGTGATTGGTCGCGGTGACAAGGCGCATTTCAAAATCAAACAAGGGTTCGTAATGGACTTCTGACCTAGGCTGGATATCCGAGGTAATGACTAAATCCAACTCGCCACTCATCAACGCAGGCAGAGGCTCGAAACCAAACCCCGATGAGAAGTCCAGAGTCACGCTTGGCCAAGCAACTTGGTACTCCCTCAAAGCTGGCATTAACCATTGGAAGCAAGAGTGGCATTCAATTGCCATGTGCAGGCGTCCATTGACGTCTTCTTTCAGGCTGGCAAGTTCATTCTCTGCTCGGGCTAATCGTGGCAGCACTTGATCCGCCAAATTCAGAAGAATCTCGCCTTCAGATGTAAACCTTACCGGGCGTGTTTTGCGCAGAAATAACTGACCGCCAATTCTGGCTTCGAGATCTTTTATTTGATGAGACAAGGCTGACTGAGTCAGATGTAACGTCGTTGCGGTGGCGGTTAACGACCCCGTATCTCGCAACGTTGCTAATGTTTTCAGATGCTTAAGCTCAATCATGAAATCCCTTCAACCGTAGTCGCTGATGATGAATATAACTAACTTACCTGCATTTTTTAGGGGTGTAAACATCTAGACGTCTAAAAATTTAAATGATTTTTAATATAGAGCTTTTACATGTAGAGCATAAGTAACATGAAATAATCTAATAAACAGGTTGAATAATTGGAACTTGTTCCGTCATGAGGTTGGCGAGATAGTTTAGCCATCCAGACGCCTTCTATGCCGTCTGAACAGAACATGCATCTACGATTACAAACCAGAAGGATTAGGGCTATGACAACAACTCATATTTTGGGATACCCAAGAATTGGTGAAAAGCGTGAACTTAAGTTTGCGTTGGAGAAATACTGGCGTGGTGAAATTGAACAGGCTGAGCTAAAGGCCGTTGGCGCTGAGCTACGTAACAAGAACTGGCAGACGCAATCTGATGCAGATCTGAGTTTCGTTACTGCCGGTGATTTTGCATGGTATGACCATGTACTTACCACGACTTTATTGTTGGGCCATGTGCCTAAACGCCATCGCGATGGCTTCCCGGATCTGGATACCTTGTTCAAAGTGGGGCGTGGGCAGTCGCAGGTGAGTTGCGATTGTAATGGCTCTGCGGCATCAGACATGACCAAATGGTTTAACACCAATTACCATTATATTGTGCCAGAGTTCAGTGAAGACGATAGTTTTGACGTCAGCTGGCCGCAACTGTTTGAAGAGGTGAGCGAAGCTACGAAAGCTGGTTACAACGTGAAACCCGTTCTACTGGGGCCCATCAGCTACCTTTACCTTGGCAAAGAGGTGGATGAAGGGTTCGATCGCCTAACCTTGCTACCACGTCTTCTCACTGCCTATCAGAACATCTTGTCAAAGCTGTCTAAGCAAGGGGTCGAATGGGTGCAGATAGATGAACCCGTATTGTCGCTAGAACTCGAAAAACCTTGGTTAACTTCATTCAAACTCGCGTATCAGGTGATTCGCAGCGACATAAAAGTGCTGCTGACAACGTATTTTGATTCCGTTGATGACACATTAGATAAGATTGTTGAACTCGATGTTGATGGTTTTCATATTGACCTAGCGGCCGCACCTCAGCAACTGAGCACCGTAGTATCTCGTTTGCCCAAAGAGTGGATACTGTCCGCAGGCGTGGTTAATGGACGCAACGTTTGGCGCACTGATCTCAGCACACAGCTTGAGCTTTTGCAGCCTGTTAAGCAGCAATTAGGTGATAGGTTATGGGTCGCGAGTTCATGTTCATTACTGCATAGCCCAGTTGATTTAGAGCTTGAACCTGCGTTGTCGGAAGAAGTTCGCAGTTGGTTCGCCTTTGCCAAACAGAAGGTCCATGAAGTTGCTTTGTTAGGCAAAGCACTGGACGGCAACCAGCAAGCCATTCAAGAATGTGTTGTCTATAGTGCTCCAATTGAGGCTCGAAAAACAGCAACACACGTTAACAAACCTCAGGTGCAGGAGCGATTAAATCAAATCACCAAATCGCTGGCAGAGCGCAGCGCACCCTATGAGGAACGCGCAGAGTATCAAAGTGCTGTGCTAGGTTTACCACTTTTCCCAACAACGACTATTGGCTCATTTCCTCAAACTCACGAAATACGAGTTCAGAGAAGTGCTTACCGTACTGGTCAATTGTCTGACTCTGAATATGTAGCAGCCCTAAAAGGGCATATCGAAGACGCCGTGAAGCGACAGGAAGCATTGGATCTCGACGTGCTGGTTCATGGTGAAGCTGAGCGAAATGATATGGTTGAGTATTTTGCAGAGAACTTGGCCGGTTTTCAAACAACAAAGTTTGGCTGGGTTCAGAGTTACGGGTCTCGCTGTGTGAAGCCTGCGATTGCCGTTGCAGACATTGAACGCGAGAAGCCTATTACCGTTGAGTGGTCGACTTATGCACAATCGCTGACGTCCAAACAAATGAAAGGTATGTTAACTGGGCCTGTAACCATCCTTTGCTGGACGTTTCCTCGTGAGGACATCAGTCGCAAGGAGATCACCAATCAACTAGCGCTTGCATTGCGTGATGAAGTGTCTGATCTGCAGGATGCGGGCATCAATATCATCCAGATTGATGAGCCGGCGATTCGTGAAGGTTTGCCACTTAAAAAACGTGACCATGCAGAGTATTTAGAATGGGCTGTGGATGCTTTCAAAATTTCCGCAGCCAGTGCAAAACCAGAAACTCAGATACATACGCACATGTGTTACTCAGAGTTTAACGAGATCATCGACTCAGTCGCAGCACTGGATGCAGATGTGATTACGATTGAAACATCGCGCTCAAACATGGAGCTCCTTAAAGCGTTTGAAGAGTTTAATTACCCGAATGAGATTGGCCCAGGTGTCTACGATATTCACTCGCCTAACATCCCGAGTGAGGAGTGGATTGAAGGATTGATCAACAAAGCGGCTGAGAAGATCCCAGCGAAAAGGTTATGGGTGAATCCAGATTGTGGCTTGAAAACACGAAACTGGGCTGAAACAGAAGCGTCGCTAGCTAATATGGTGTCGGCGGCGAAAAAACTGCGTAAAGAGTTTGCGTAACGAAGGGACACCGTTGATGTGAAAATGCCGATCTATCGATCGGCATTTTTGTGTTTAGATAGAGTTAGATAGATTCGCCATTCACGGTTACTTGAACATCAATATTGCCGCGAACAGCGTTAGAGTAAGGGCACACCTGATGGGCAACGCGAGTCAATTCCAGAGCCTGTTCCTGAGGTAAATCCACTTCTGCAGCGAGGCTAATAGTCAGCGCAAATCCGCCATTATCATTTGGGCCAATCCCGACTTCTGCAGTGACTGGTGCTTGACTGATCGCCACTTTCGCTTCTCGAGCAACGTGCAAAATGGCATTAGAAAAGCAGGCAGAGTAACCAGCCGCAAATAGTTGCTCTGGGTTAGTCGCTGCGCCACTGCCGCCCATTTCTTTAGGGTAAGCAAGTTCTAGATCAAGTAAACCATCGTCAGTTTTCACTTTACCGTTACGACCTGCAAGCGCTTTAGCTGAAGTTTTGTATAGAGTTGTCATGTCATCTTCCTTTTATTTGGGTTGTGTGCAATTTAATTGCTTGCAATATTAGATCGAAAATTATCTGGAATGCAACTATATTGTGCGCAATTTAAATGTTTTTATTTGATAGGTGTCAAATGAGTAAGTGTCAGAATGTAGAAAACATGACGGATGAAGAGAAGCTATTGCTGGATAATCAGCTTTGTTTCCCACTTTACAGTGCGGCTAATGCGGTAATTCGTGCTTACCGACCTATGCTTGAACAGCTGGATCTTACCTACTCTCAATATTTGGTGATGATGTTGCTTTGGGAAAAAGATGGCGCCAGCGTAAAAGATTTGGGAACAAGGCTCCATCTTGATTCAGGCACATTGACCCCATTGCTGAAAAGGCTGGAAGTGAAAGGGTTTGTTGCCAGAGGCAGAAGCCAAGAGGATGAGCGTGTAAGAGTACTTAACCTGACCAATGCTGGTCAGGCGCTCAAGGATTCGGCGAAATCAGTGCCTAACGCGATGCGATGCAAAATTGATCTTGAGGTCGATGAACTGATTATGCTTAAACAACTATGCGAGAAGGTTCTGTCGAACCTAGTATGACTGTAACAGGAACGGTAGTTTTCAGGATTACTATAACCCTAACTACGTTCTAACTCTTTTAGCTATTTAGGGACTTGCATCGACGACTTGGGAGCGGCGAATTGCTGCTCATAACGATGCCGACTTGCTCTAGAAGTTCGGCTATTCCTTGCAGGTTGATCTCTAAGTTATAGATTTCGGAAAACACTTTTACTTTGGCGAACATGACGCAATTTGCTGACATTTTCTTAAAAAAATCTTCGTCTTTACGCAGGTAAATGAACGAGCCCAAATTGAGATACTTTCCTTTAGACAGGTTATAGCTTTGCTCATCACTGTCGAAAGTAATCGTTACATCACCTAGCTCAGTAATGTCTGTATATTTATTTTCACCCATGCCGATATGGGTGAGTTTGACGACATTAGAATTGGTCTCAAAGGTAAATAAAAGCGAACGTTTTTCCACTTGTTCCCAGTAGATATTGGCTGCTAAAGCTTTGGATGTTAGTGGGTCTTTGATGATCTCAAGATTAGGCGTTTCCAAAGTTGAAAAGTAGTGTAGCTCCGCTGCTTGAGATAGATGACTTACAACAAACAGCGTTATTATTAACATTGAAACTTTCACTAACACCACCACGAAGAACTTATTGATTACAACTTGTGAAGGTTAAGCTAATGATAGTTAAGTGCTCAATTGAGAAAATTCCTACGTACTAGCTATCGTTATGATTCGTCTCAGTATTTAAATTTTTGCAATCATAGATGTGCACTGCGGCGATGATTAAACTCGATTATCCCCTGAACTAAAGGCAATCGTCTGGCTGATGTGAGTCAGGCTGCGCCCACTTTGTTGCTGCCATTCTGCGAACGCCTTATTGGCAGCATCCAGAGAGCGTTTAGTGTCTCTGCCACCCTCAATTATTTTGCAGTTTCTTAGGTAGGCTTCGACGTCTCCAGACATAATGAAAGTGTCGACACCCATTTGGCGAAGGCTATATGGGCCGGTGTTGCCTCCCAGTCGATTGCCTTTCTTCTTTAGGAAACTCCATAATTCGGTAATGGTTTCGCTTGGCCATTCGGCGATCATTTTACCGAAAGAGCCATGTTCCAGAGACGCTTCATGAATCATCTGTGCGTTAGCATGTATGGACTTCACTTTAGCGTGATGGCGGATAATGCGTTTATCCGCGGCTTTGTTATCCCATTGCTCATCAGACAACATCAATAGTGGTTCGATCTTAAAACCGAAGAAGACCTCTTCAAAGTTAGGCCACTTGTTTCGAACCACACTCCATGAAATGCCACTTTGAAATACCTTCATACTGAATGCAGATAGCCAGCGATCGTTGGGAATGGTCGCGATTTCTTCTTTGCTCAGTGGGGTAGAAAGCAAGGCTTCCAGCTGGTCTTCGCCACCTTTACGCTCTGCTGCTCGTTGATAGATATGTTCAAACTTTTCAACTGTCATGTGTTGTGTCCTTTTATTTTTCACTATCATAACAGCCTGTTATGCCTTATCTCAATTGACCTTGTCGGCAATTGTTAAGGATGAAATCGGCAAAGGTCCTATTTTTCAAAGAGAGTCGCTTGCTCTTGTACAGCAAGTGGATAGGCTTGGGAGCAGGCACGTCTTGTTTGAGAATTTCCACTAGCTGACCATTGGCGAGATCATCTTCAACCAAAATGGTGGGCTGCAACATTACTCCAGCTCCTGATAAAGCTGCACTACGCAACACTTCACCATTGTTTGAGGCCAGCCGGGTTTGGCCACGCAGAAAAGCACTACTGGCCAGTTGTGTGGTTAAGCTCGCACTGCCTTCACTGTAACTAAAGCCGAGACATTGATGCTGAGTAAGATCAGACACTGACTGAATGGGGGCATTTTCCGTAAGGTAAGCCGGAGAAGCGCAAAAAATAAGTGTGTAGTTGCCAAGATAACGTGCGACCAGCGCTGAGTCTTCAAGGTTACCGATACGAATCATCATATCAGCATCGGTTAGGTGTGGGTCGATCAGTTCGTTACTGAGCTCCATCTCGACATTGATGTTTGGGTGTTGCGCGAGAAAGTCTGCAATGAGTGGAGCGAGTACTTTATTGCCGTAAGTGACCGGACAATTGATTTTCACCACTCCTTTTGGGCTGTTTTCTAAGGTTTGAATCAGATTCTCTGCATTGGCAAGATCTTCGAGAATTCGTTGGCACTCTTTGTAATAAAGCTGGCCTGACTCGGTCAAGGTTTGTTTGCGTGTAGTCCGATGGATCAGTTGAGTCGCCAGATGATTTTCCAAATGGCTAATGTGCTTGCTGATCATGGTCGGGGAAAGAGCAAAGTGGCTGGCGGCACTGCGAAAACTGCCATGTTCGACCACGTAAGCGAAGACCTTCATACTGGTGAATTTGTCCATTGAACACTCATGGTTTACAAATAATCAACTAAAGCTAAGTTTATCAATTGAACGGAGATAATTACATTATGAAGTCTGAATAATGAATAGAATGCCGATATGATTGAGATGATTTACGTGACCGCTGAGCTGAAAATAAAGCCTGAAGTGGAAATACAACATGCGCAAGATGCCATTGAGCAATTTTGTCGCGACATGGAAAGTGAAGCGGGCTGCTTACAAGCAAAAGCAACGTACGATCTTAAGGAGCCTAGCCGTGTCATTCTATGGGAAAGGTATCGGGATAGAGCGGCGATTGAAGCGCACTTTACCATGCCTCATACCCAAGCATTCATTGCCTTGGGTATAGCGGATTTAGTGCAAGTATTTGAATCGCAAAGTGGAGAGCTAGCAGGATGAAATGGGGTGTACTCGGAACCAGTTTTATATCAGGCGTGATGGCGGAAGCGATCAATAATGATGAAGGCAGCGAGCTGTACGCAGTAGCAGGGCGCTCTCAACAGCCTCTAGATGATTTTTTGGCGAACTATCGCCCAGAGAAAGCGTATTCGAACTACGATGAACTTTTGAATGATGACGCAATTGATATCGTCTACATTGCACTGCCTAACCATGTTCACCATGAGTACGTTGTCAAAGCGGCGCAAAAAGGCAAAGCGATACTGTGTGAGAAATCCCTGTCGGTGGATATGGAAAAGACGCAACAGGCATTAGATGCTGTTAAACAGAGTGGTGTCTTCTTTGCGGAAGGTTTGATGTACCTAAACCATCCGCTGGTCAACGCTATTCTTGAAGAGCTGAAAAAAGGCACTATCGGCGAAATTCGCTCTATTCAGGCCTCGTATATTGCGGCGATCTCACAGTTTACCAATCCGGGCAGTAAAGGTGCGTTGTACAACCTTGGCTGTTACCCAATGTCTCTGGTGCATTTGATTCTTCAATCGCAGTTTGGTGATCAAATATTCGATAACTACTCGATGCAGGCGTTAGGTCGCCTTGGTCAGGATGGGAATATTTGTGAATCTTCTGCGTTAATTCGCTTTAGTGATTTTCTCACAGTTCAAATTCACACAGCGGAAGATCACGGCCTTAAACATGGTTTCACGATTTTGGGAAGCAAAGGGGCGATCACGCTCGAATCAAACCCTTGGTTGGCAACCCAAAACAACCAATTCTGTGTGGAAGTGTATGAAACGTCACAGCGACAAGTAGAGGTAGAGGCGCAAGGGGACGGATTCTTCTATCAAGTGGCTAACATACGTAAAGCCATTGAAAATGGTAAGAAGAGCTTGAGCAGACCAAGTGCTACCCTTGAAGATTCATACCAGATAATGAAGTTGCTAACCGACTGGGAACAAGCGGCTTCAGTATAAAAAAAGCCAGAGCAATAGCTCTAATGTCGATCAGTTAAGAACTTAATCAGCAGATAAGTTGAATGATCCTACCAACATGTAACAATCCGATAGACCCTGTTTATCGGATTTTCTTATGCACGTTTCTCAAGCCCTCGACATCATCAATAACTACAAACCCAATCAAGTTGAAACACTCGCAGATCTCCTGCCAATTAATCTCATTAATGATGCTTACGAGCTTACTGATACTGTCACCCTTCGAAAACGAAAGCTGACGTTAGAGTCAATGGCTTGGCTATTAGTTGGAATGGCTATTTATAACGACAAATCCATGGCTGATATCGTCAATATGATCGACATCGTTGACCGAACAGGTAAGCCATTTGTGGCTCCAAGTGCATTAACACAGCGAAGAAAAAACCTCGGTGAACCAGCCGCCAAAGCTCTTTTTGAGTGTACGCAGAAACATTGGTTTCAGCATGCCAACTTACCGAATTGGAATGGACTGACATTGCTGGGCGTTGATGGTGTCCTATGGCGAACAGAAGACTCTAAGGATAACGCTGAGGCGTTTGCTAAGCCCACTAATCGGGATGGCAAAGAAACGCAGTACCCACAGGTACGCATGGTATGTCAGATGGAACTGAGCAGCCATTTAATCACCGGCAGCGCCTTTGACTGTTATAGCGTCAATGAAATGAAGTTAGCAGAGCAGCTTATAGAGACGACTCCCGATAACAGCTTAACGCTTTTCGACAAAGGCTTTTACTCTCTTGGTTTACTTCAAGCATGGAGCTCACAAGGCATCGACCGACATTGGCTTATCCCAATGAAAAAAGGGCTAACTTATGAAGTCGTTCAGTCTCTTGGTCGACAAGATAAACTGATAAAACTGAAGAGTAATGCGCAAGCACGTAAGAAATGGCCAGAGCTAGAACAAGAGGTTGTTGTACGTTTAATCACAAGAGTCAAAGACGGTAAACAATACGATGTTCTCACCTCAATGGTTGACCCAATGCTTTACCCAAAATCAGATATAGTCGGTTTATATGGATACCGTTGGGAGATTGAACTGGGTTACCGAGAGCAAAAGCAATACATGCTTGGTAACCGACTCACGCTTCGAAGTCGACTCCCTGAATTAGTGAAACAAGAGCTTTGGGGGATCCTTCTGACATATAACCTAGTCAGATATCAGATGGTGCAGATGTGTCATACATTGAATGGAGAGTACCTGCCATACCAACTTAGCTTCAACGGAGCATTAGCCCACATTATGCGCCTAATCGTAGGATTACCATGCTCATCACCAGGGGCTGTACCAAGACAACTTCAAAACTTTTATGCAATGAGTGAGAGTCTAATTCTGGAACCGCGGCGTGAAAGATCCTTCCCTAGAGTCGTGAAGAAAAAGCCCAGTCGATACCCTAGAAAAAACAATGCCGCTCACCTTAAGTGAACGGCATTAGAGCAGTAGCTCTGGCCTTTCTTGTTACAGAGTCAACAGGTAGTTGACCAGCTCATTATATTCTTCATATGAGCGAATCTTGTCGGCTTTAACAATGTATTTATCATTAACCAACACACCCGGTACACCTGTCAGCGTACTTTGCTTAAATTGCTTGTCGAAGTTCTTTTGCATCGAATTCACCACAAAGCTGTTATAAGCCGAGTCAAATTTCTTAGCATCAACACCATTATCGATAAAAATTTGGCGAAGTGCCTTTTCATCTTTAGGTGCACTACGGCGTTCGTGAATCTGCTTAAACATAGCCGGAACCAAACTCTTTTCTACATCCAGTGCTACCATGGTCGCGTAGGATTTGGCCATTGGAATCGCCATGTCGCTACCCATAAAGGCAACGTGCACTTTCTCGAATTGTGCGCCTTCTGGAAGCGATGTTTTAAGGCGATTGATCACAGGTTCAAAGTTATAACAATGTGGGCAGTAGAAAGAGAAGAACTCGGTGACCTTCGGAGTTTTCGACTTGTCCGTTTCGAGCACTTTGTAGTGGGTTCCTTCTTCGAACTTAGCGGCATTAGCGGCTAGTGCAAATACTAATGTGGCAAATAGGGCGAATAGTTTTTTCATTGAATAAATTCCTAATAGATACAGTTAGTTGCCGGAATATAACCGGAGTTGAACGTGAAAATTAAGAATTACGCAATCGGAGGGCGGAACAGAGTCTGAATTCGAGCCACTGCTTTTTCGGCCTTATCTTGATTGATAAGTGCCAGTGAAGTAGGGATGGCATCTGCTAATGTGAGTCCGGAGATATAAGGTACTTTCAGTAGGCAAACTGAGGCACAGCAGTGATGCGATGATTGAGTCTCACTGTGATTAGGCTTGGGGCATTCAATCGGGTGAACTTGAGAGAGGCGTTCTAGATTTAGAGTATTGTGGGTCAACTCAACTAATGCTTTTTCGCCAGCTTGTACGCCTACTGTTGCACTAGCAAAGAACAGTACGAAAGTGACAAGAAAAACAAGAGGTAATGAACGATTCTTTAGCAACACAATGAACCCAAAAGCGAATTGCGCCTAGCTTAACTGATTTGCCAGCGATGATAAATGTTCAGTTTTTCGTTTTGTTGGTCGAACTTTATTTATGCACTGGATGTCCTATCTAGCAAATTCTCCAACTCCATTCGTTTATGTTTAACTTCAAAGATGCTTTTCTCTTTTTGGCTTTGTTTGCGTCAACTGGGGTGTTCGCCGCACCGTCTCTGACGTATCAATTATCTGTTGATCCTGATGATTCTGATAAAGTCATCGTCACAGCAGACACGAGTGGTTTAGAGCAAGTAGAGATAATACCTGCTCGTGCTTTAGCCAGTGCGGTCCAGCCGTTGATATCGTGCCAATTGCCTTCGGGTAAGATCACGGCTTTAGATCAATCTAGTCCTCAGAAATGCCAGCAGATTCAATGGTCGTTGAAAATGGAACACACGTCTGAACAGGGTATGGATATCTCACAACAAATTGATAGCCGGAGTATTGATGAGGGGTGGTATTTCATTAGTGAGTGGAATTCGCTGCCGCGCGTGAAAGGGAGTAGCGAGATTCGCGTTTGTACCCCTGAGCGGAACTGCCAGACGATTCCTGAGTTATCAGAGCCACCATTGTTTGTTGTTTGGGGAATGGAAAGTACAGAACTAAACATTAATGATAAGAAAGTGACCGTTTTCAGCGATGCGCCTCAAGTGATGCTGCAAGTAGAGCAATGGAAACCGGTATTGGAAACATCGCTACGTTACTTGAACAGCGTATTCTCTAATACACAGCGGCAAGACTGGCAGATGGCGTTCTTCAAAAAGGACCGATCATCAGGGAGTTTAAGTGGAGCCGCAGGTCAGAACATGATTTTGATTAATGCCTGGCTAGAGCAAGGAAAACTCACACCAGTTTCACTGAAGATGCTTCTTAAGATTGCTGCGCATGAGTCGGTCCATGTTTTAGATTCTGCCAGCAGGCCGACTTGGGCTGCGGAAAGTCTTGCAGAGTATTACGCGATAAAATCATTGCAAACAACGCCTTATGCTGCGGATGAGCCAACTCGTTTCTGGCTTAGCTTTGCTCAAAAGTTTCCTTTCTCAAAAATAGGCTTGGTTGAAGCAAACCGCCTCTACAATGAACAAGGGGCAGGTCAATATTACCCGTTGTTTTACTTTAAAGGCTCTGCGTTTTGGTATGAATTGGATTCCGCTTTGAATCACACCGGCTCAAGTCTAGACAGTTTGATGAGTCAATTGAACTTTGAAACTGATGGACGCTTATCTCCAGAGTTTGTTAACGCAGTAAGTGAGAAAATAGGTGATAGGGAATGGACAGAGATCAGTCGTCGTTATCTGTGATTCTGGTCGGTACACACGGCAAATGGGAGCAACGCTCCCATTTGCTTACGTCACACAAAGGTTATTTATTGAAGTAATCAGACATAATTTGATTGGCATCGATCTTTTTCAATCCTTGGTCAACGATCGATTTCCATTTCTTGCCAGTTTCGTCATTGCCAAATGCGATGAATAGTTGTTTTTCTTCCAATAGTTTGGCGTTCATCTGTAACTTGTCCTTCGCTCCTTTGAGGCTCTTATCACTGGCCAATAAATAGCTGAGAACATTACTATCTATTACAGCGAGAGGGATACGTTGGCCTGAGACTTTTTTCAGGTTTTGACTGTCGCTGGTTACTGCTTCAGATTGAAGAGCGCCACTGGCAATCATGCTGTCGAGTTCTTCGGTGTTGACATAACCGCGAACCACGCCAATTTTGGTTGATTTTAAGTCCTGCAAGTTGCTCCATGATATCGGATTAGCTTTGTTTTCAACGAAGCCAAGAGGGCCTGTTCCTATCGGTTCTGAGAAGATTAGATCGGATGCCTCAAAATAGTACTCAGGAAAGTAACCAGCGTACTTGGCTTGATTCTTGGCAAGGTGAACGGCTCGTTCCCAAGGGTAAAATTCTACGGTCAGCTCATGCCCCATTGCTTCAACAGCCGCTTTGACAACGGCTACGGAAGCTCCTTGAGAATCGAGACTTCTTCCAGCGTATGGAGGCCATTCCAGAGAAGTGAGAGTGAGGACATCTCCACGGACTGGTAACGCTAATAACATCAGGCTAAAGAACATCAGTTTCAGATTGTGCATGGACTCTTCCTTATCTCAGTTGCTGCTTTAACAGCATAGACAATATTTACCTGAAGGCTGAAATGAAAGGGTATACATAGAAAAAACCTCAGACTTGTGTCTGAGGTTCTCGGTTCGGTAGGGGAAGGGTTAAATTTTGAAGAAGCCAACTTCCTGTTTGAGTTGGTTGGCGAGCTGATTGAGCTTTCTGCCAGCGTTTTCGTTACTCTCCATGGAGTTAACGGAGTCATCCGACATACTCGAAATTTGCTCCATAGCCGCTGCTATGTCTCTGACACCTTCTACCTGTTCATTGGTTGCTTGCACGACGTCACGGATATGGCTAAGCGTGTCCTCGGCCTGATTTTCAATATCAACCAGTAGCTGGCTGGCTTGAGAGGTTTTCTCTTTGCCTTTTTCTACTTGAGGCTGAGTATTTTCCATCGCGATTACGCTGGCAGCGGTTTGAGTTTGAACTTCGTTGATCATGGACTCAATCTGCGAGGTTGCATCATTGGTTCGTTGAGCAAGACTTCGGACTTCATCGGCAACAACCGCAAACCCACGACCGGACTCTCCAGCACGCGCTGCTTCAATGGCGGCATTCAGCGCCAGTAGGTTGGTTTGCTCGGAGATTTCACTGATCACGTTAACGATGCCACCAATGTCTTTGGTGCGAGCTTCCAACTGCTTAACTTGCTCTACAGTCGCAAAAATCGTCGCGGAGATATTTTCCATTTCTGCTGCGACATCAAACACCAATTCGCGGCCACTGCGAGCGTTGTCTGTCGTCATGACAGAGTTGTTTTCTGTCTGTGTTGTTACTTGGGCAATCTGGTCAATGCTGTGACGCATGTTGTCCAATTTGTCTACTGTCTCTTGAGTCAGGCTGGCTTGCTGCTGCGCAGAGCGCAAAACACGGCTTGAGCCATCCGCTACTTCATCGACTTGCTCAACCAACTGACCTGAAGCAGATACGATATTGCTGACTATTTGAGTGAGCTTCGTCGACATACCAGAGAGAGAGTTAAGAATACTGCCACTGACGCGTTCGCCGTAATTGTTAGTCAAATCGCCATCTGCCATTAAGCGAATGGCACTTTGCGCTTCATAGGGCTCTCCGCCCAGAGATTTGCGGAAGCTACGTTCGATAGCAATACCGACAACGACAGAAATCGCTAGCGCAATAGCGGTCAGTAGAAGCATCAAATCTTGGAAACCGCCAGCTTCGCCACGAGCCTCAGGAGTCAGGGTTTGGTTTAGGTTCTCTTGGTAATCAATAAACTGGTTAATGGTGTTAAGCCATTCAATAAAAGCGGGTCTTGCCTGATCGAGAACAACTTCTGTCATCACTTGAGCGTTTTTCTTATCAGCGATGATCTGGCGAACAAGAGGGAGGGTTTTGGCTTGGATTTGATCAATGTGGGCGAGAATCTTGCGCTCTTCAGCGGTAAACATCACCCCTTTAGCTATCATAGCCTGCATGTTCTGCTCGGACTCACGATAAAAATCTTCCAGTTCTTTGATCTCTTGTTCTAATGCGGAAATTTCCTGAGGGTTACGTGCGATGGCGATATCTCGAATCGCGATGGCTCTGTCGTGAACACTGCCACGGTAGTTGATGGCATAGCGTTGTTTTACCGAGTTAATGTCGGTCATTTCCGAAAGCACCATATCGATGAAATTTACTTTCTGAATACCCAGAACGGTTAGCGTCACCATCAAACTGACTAAGATGCCGAAGCCGATCCCTAGTCGTGTTTTCACTTTCAGTGTTGAGAGGTAATCCATTGCACTTTCTCCTGCTTGGATTTGATTAGATATGTTGAACTTGACCTAAGCCCAGGCTGTTATCTTATTGATTTTTTTAAGGCTGCGAAGCCACTAAGATATCAGTTTAGAAGATTTGGACAATTCATTTCATGAATATGACCGGAGTTAGAGGCAACTCTATTCATCAGGCTTCTGTTTGTATGGAGCTGTGACTCATTGCAGATGTCGAAAATATTCAATATTTCGCTTGGTGCAACAGATAGTCTATCGGTATCAAACAAGGAGATACTCATATGACACCAAGACTTAATTACTTCAACGCCGCACCTGAAGGCATCCAAATTCTGATGGAGCAGGAAAATTACCTTCGTACCCAGTTTGAGAAACAAAACACGCTATCGATAACAACGTGGGAGCTAGTTAAGCTTCGCGTATCGCTGATTAACCAGTGTGCGTTTTGTATTGATATGCACAGCAAAGATGCACTGAAGCAAGGAGAGTCATACTCTCGTCTGATCGGGCTTAATGCTTGGCGAGATATGCCCGAATATAGCGATGAGGAAAAAGTTGCGCTACATTGGGCTGAATGTATCACAAAAGGTGGCGATGTCGACGAAAGTGCGTATCAGGCAACACTGAACATGTTTGGTGAACAGGGATTGGTTATCCTCACGCTGACTATAAATGCAATTAACAGCTGGAATCGCATTGCCAAAACGTTCAAACCTGAAATAGGCAGTCTGTCGGCAGAATAACGACAGGAGCATTGCTCAACAAATGGATTTTGAAATAGTCAATCCAGACGGCCTGCTAGCCGACCATGTTCAGGCAATATGGTCGGCTAAAGTGTCTTGTGGGCAAGCTGTCTCCAAACCTCTCTATTGTGATGGAGGTTCTGGGGTGATGTTTGTATTACAAGGGCAGGTGGGTTTAGAAGGCAGAACATATGGTGAAAGCGTGATGTATCAGCCGTACAGCAGAGTCACCAAGAACATCACGATTTCCTGTGAGGCCCAGCTTTGTGGCGTCCGTTTTCACCCAGGTATGCAGTTTTCATTCTTGGAAAAGCTCGTTGAAGCAAATAGAGAAAGCCATCAAGACGTGGTTTGTTTCGAACCTTCAGAGTCTTTGGTTAAGCAACTATCCGAGCACCAGAGTCATACCAAGCGAATAGCGTTTCTGATGGATTGGTGCTCAAAAGCCGTATCTCAAATAGCTATGGATGAAGAGAGAGCTAAACTGATTCATCTTGCGCAGGATGGCAAGATAGGCGAAAGCTTTGGAGAAAACCAAAGGCAGGTCGAACGTAAATTCAAACATTGGGTGGGTATGAGCCCAAAGCATTTCCAACGTCTTCGTCGAGTCCACGCCAGCATTCAAGAGCTGAGAGACAACCCAGAACTCTCATTAGCCGAACTGGCCGCCTATCAAGGTTTTTCCGATCAAGCGCATATGACGAGAGAGTTCAAAAATTTCGCCTTGACTACTCCGGGGCAATTTAGTCGCAGGTTAAAACAAAAATAACTCGAGCTCTTAGGTTATTCGCCATCATTTGACGTGTTGAATAGCATCCGATGGTGTTTTATTTGTATACAAAACACCATCGCATTAACGGTGGCCAATTTCTAAATATTACAAGCTAGTTTATGCCAAACCTTCCTAAGCAAGTGAAGAAGTCAGCGATACCTGCAACTCCCTTTGAAGTCGCAAACATATCCAGTAAATCACATGAACTGTCTTCTTCTTTTACTGCTGAATCACCGCCTGTGGGAGCTACGGCTCCTGCGTAATCAAATGATGAAAGCGTGTCAAAAGGCTCATAATAAGTTATGGACCTAGCATTATTCACACTGCGGTTATTAGACATTTTTGTAAAGAACTCTTCTTCGAGCTCAAATAATTCTTTGTCGGAGTTAAAAACATACATCGAAAATTGGCCGATATCGTCTTTGCCTTCATAATCGAATCCTGGTGCCCCTACAAACAATACGCTGTTACCTGTTGATGGAGAACTCGCTATGGCCATCGCTGTCCCAAAGGCATCTCCAGCATTAACTGATTTGGGTTTAAGAATGTTCCAGCGAGTATCCCCTTCAATGTTTATGCTATAAACCGTTCCTGAGTTCATCATATTGTTGTCTTTGAGCATGTTTATCATTACATCTCCTCCCTGACTTATAAATGATGAAAGCGAGCATGAAACATTCTCTTCGCTGTACGAAAGACATGAATCTTCCCCAGGAGCGCTGATAATCAATTCCCCATTTTTATCTTTCGTAGCAACTACCGCTGAACCAAACATATCTCCGCTGTCTGGGGCTGGAGATTTAATATAGGCCCATGGAGTCAACCCATAAAAGGCATATACAGCACCAGAATCTTCCAAGGCATTATTGTTTGGTCCTAAATTCGCGTTAGTGCCGCAAACATTTTGACCTCCTAATCTGGTGTTGATATTGGATGTTTCACCCCCTACATCTGCCCCACAACCGTCTTCACCAGGAGCGCCGATAAAGATAAAGTCCTCATAATATGCAAAGGTAATAGACGAACCGAACTTGTCTCCGGCATCTGTATTTATTGCTTTTATGTAGCTCTCAAAATGCCACTTTCCGTTTCTTTTTCTATAAAGATATGCAGCACCTGAGTCTAGGGAATTGTTATCCCATAGCCCAAGTTGAGGCGAAGACCCGCAAACCGGATTGGCACCTAATCGTTGATTTGGGTTTGGATCTAATCCTCCAATACCTGTACCACAACCATCTTCACCTGGAGCACCAACAATTAACGTTTTACCATTTGCTGATAAAGTAAATGAAGAACCAAACAAATCTCCTGCATCAGTATTTGGTGATTTAATGTACGCATCTAGTTCCCATTTCCCGGAAGCTTTGGTGTATATATACATTGCACCTGAGTTTAGAGCTTCATTATTACTAAGCCCTTCAGTCACATTGCCATAACCGCATACGTGGTTACCACCTAATCGGCGATTATTATTTTTTCCTTTGCCATCCACACCTGTGCCGCAATTGTCTTCGAAGGGTGCGCTAATGGCCAATGTTAGACCATCCGAGCTCAGTCTCACTCCTGAACCAAACCCGTCATACATGTCAATGTTGGGTGATTTAATGTAAGTAGGAGTATTGGAAAGTAGGATACTTGAGCCTTGTATAACAGAGTCTTGAGAAGAAAATCGGCCATTACCCGAGTACACGTACACTGCTCCAGAGTCGTCAAATCCGTTGGTGAGCATCAAATTGCTTCGATCGAAACATGTAACGGTATTGGAATATTGAAGACCTTCTGAACCATCGACTCCTGCGTAGCATCCGTCTTCTTTTGGAGCGCCAACCGCAAGAGTTTTGTAATCAGATGAAAAGCTCGATGTCTTTCCAAAATTATCTTCTTCATCGGGGTTTGGTGCCTTGATAAAGACTCTGTTTTTTCGCTCACCGTACTTCCAGTCAACAATTAAGGCTCCTGAATTAGGTAGAGAGTTGTTTTCTGGACCCGGGTTAAAGCATGACGCAGGCAAATTCGAGCTTGGGTTGGGTGCTTCGCCGCCAATCCCAGAACCGCAACTATCTTCACTTGGTAAGCCAATGGCAATAGGTGTGAAATCTGGGTAAACCGCCTGCTCAGCGACATTAGCAACTGATGATGCAGATGTTGCTGCGAGTGAGCTGGTGCTGACAAACAATAGTGAACTTAAAAGCCACAGTTTTATTGTTTTCATAATTAGACTCCTTGGCAAAAAAATCTAGCTGGTTAAATATTAACCACGCCTGTGTCTTTAGTGCACGAGGAATTGGTGTGAGATTATTCCTACACTTCATTGATGGGAAGATCGATCAAAGGTCAGCTTGATACGAGTTGTGAATCGGGAAGCCGACAATTGTAGGCTCAGCAATGGCTCATTATTTTGTACGAAAAGAAGGCTGCATTATCGATAAACAGGCAGCGCTCAAGCGGTGTGTGATGTTAATGGAGCAGTCAAATCAATACCTACTTCTTAAATCTAAGCGGTGAAATAGCAAAAGGAAAGTGAGTCGAGAATAGCCGCTTTTGGGTTGTTTTCATGTAGATTTAAGAAGGTATCGTTGCAAAGGTTTGTTTTAAAGCTAAAGTCGCGTAGCTTATCATTATAATTGTTTTTACAAATGAGTTACGCCATGAATAGCGCCAAACAAATTTGGGAGATAGTGAAGCCATTCACTGAGAGGTTAGAAGTCAATAAGAAACGCACTCTTATTCATGAAGGAACCCTTTGTGAGACTGTCTATTTCATTGAAAGTGGGTGTGTTCGATCTTGGTTTAATCAAGATGGTAAAGACGTTTCTTTTCAGTTTTTCATGAGTGATACCATCATCACCGCATGTGACAGCTTTTTATTTGGTGAGCCAAGCTCTTTCACTTACGAAACTTTAACGCCTTCCATAGTCCACTCCATTCAAGCTTCTGAGCTCAAGGATATTATGGATAACAATGTTAGTTTAAAAGACATTGCCTTTACTCTCCTTAGCGAAAGGTTGAGACACTATCAACGCCTGTTTCTTTCTCGTATTAAAGATACTCCTCAACAAAGGTATGAGGAACTGGTCAAACAATCTCCGGAGTTAATCCGGGCAATTCCTCAACACTATATTGCATCTTATCTGGGTATTACCTCGGTATCTTTGAGCAGAATCAGGTGTAGAAATTATCCACATTGATAACAAATGTTATCGTTCGAAATTTGAATATGACCATATGATTGGCATTCCTATCGTTTTACTGGAATCCAATCATGCGTGTACTTGTCGTATTCAATCATCCATATGAGGGTAGCTACTGCAATGCTATCCTTAATTCAGTCACTCGTTCACTTAGTCAATCAGGTCACGATGTTGATTTAATTCACCTAGATAACGAAGAGTTTGATCCGGTAATAAGAGCTCAGGAACTCAAGGCTTTTGCGCTGGCGAGAAAAGCGCCCCAAGAAGCACAGCAGCTTTTGAGTGGCCAAGTCATGCAGTATAAAGAAAGGTTAGAAGAAGCCGAGCACATCGTATTTATTTTCCCTATCTGGTGGGAGCTCATGCCTGCCATGACAAAAGGTTTTATCGATAAGCTTATCTTTCCAAGCATTGCCTATAACTACAAAGGCGAGTCTTCTTCCATGTATTGCACGCTCTCTAAACTAACAGGTGTCACCATGATTACCACCATGAATACGCCATCACTCATATATCGTTTTCTATTTGGTAATGCGATTAAGAAAGCGATGCTTATGGGAACGTTCTGGAAAATAGGAGTGAAGAAAAGAAACTGGATTAACTTCGCCAGCGTGAAGTCAGTTTCGCAAGAAAAGCGTAAGTCCTGGCTGGATGATATAGAAAAAAATTTTGCTTCTAGGCTGTAACATGAGTAGCGAGACTATAGAGCCTCAACAGTTTGAGGACTGCCCTTTTTGTGGTAGTTCTCTTTTAACAACGGAGTGGATAGTGCCTCCTTGGGGAGCCGCCTCTCCTGAGCTACTGGTTGTTTGTAATGATTGTGCAGCGTCGGCACCTAGCTACGTATGGAACTCAAGGTTTTCTAACAACAAATTCGAGTCTAATTAGAATTAAGCGTCATCGCTTGGCGGAGAAAAAATGCGGAGAAATCGCTCTTTGTAGCTCAGTTGTTTGTTGTTCAGTATTTGGCCAACTTCACCCCATTCCTTAAATGTAACTACCAGAGGATTGAAGCTCTCTACGGGTTTTGTAACACCGTAGCGTACAGTTTCAACTTCATGCTCAAAGGTACCGAACATTTTGTCCCAGATAATCAGTACACCTGCGTAGTTTTTGTCGATGTACTGAGGGTTACGACCATGGTGCACTCGGTGATGAGAAGGGGTGTTAAACAGATATTCCAATGGTCCAAGAGTGTGAATCCATTGTGTGTGGACGAAGAACTGCAAACCTAAGTTTAATAATACGGCAAAAATGACCCATTTAGGTTCGAAGCCGATGATCACAAGAGGAACCCAGAAAAGCCACATTCCCGCAATGGGGTACATTAAGCTTTGGCGAAAAGCAGTGCTGAAGTTCATGCGTTCAGAGCTGTGGTGCGCAACGTGCGCAGCCCACATCCAGCGAGTGCGATGACTGGCGCGATGAAACCAGTAATAGAAGAAATCTTGCAGTATGAGCAGAACAATAAAGCTCACAACGCCCATTTCTATGTCCATCAGTCGCCAGCCAAATATCCACATATAGAGTTGAACGATCAGAAGCCCGGTTAGTAAATCCGCCAATTGGTGCATACCCGCGAGAGCAAAGTTACATAATACTTCAGGAAGAAAATAGGCAGAGTTTTCTGGAAGATGACCTCGCTTTTGCCCGATGAAGTACTCAGCCAACATCAAACCAATGAAAAGAGGTGCTAATAGCATCAGAAGCCATTCAGGGTTATCGATAAGAGTACTGAAATCCATATAAAGCTCCCAAAATATTACCAGCGAGCGAAGTGGTCTTCGGTTAAACCAAGTTGCTGTTCTAATGTGTGAAGTACGCCGTTTTCATCTTTGATAAAGCCAGAAAAGTAGCCGATAAACTGGCGGAAGTTGCTCTGCAAAACCCACAAGTTAAGTTTTTCACTTCTGTTGTTGAGTGGAGTAAAAGTCAATTCCACGCGACCATCATCAGAGAAAATACGCCATTTCTTTTGTGTTGCTTGGCGATCAAAGTGGAAGTGGACAGCCCCTAGTAAGTGCCGCTCTTCATTAACCCACAAAGCATTCTCATGACTGCCCGTTTCGTTAACTCCAGCGGCCAAGTTGAGACCAAGTTTGCCTTTGTCACTGCATCCATTGATGCTTGCCCATCGCCAACTCGTCTCGCGTTGCATATAGCCCGCTGAAAAGTCATAGCCACCCAACGCTAGAGAAGTATCGATCTGGTTTCCACCTACCGTAATATTTCCCTTAACGGCCAGCGCGTTGTGCTTTTTGGTATAGGTCCAGCCGTTATAGCCAGTAGGCGTGCACAGTGAGAGCGGCAAGCTGCTGCTTGGCGGTTGGAGGGAAACATCGAGTTGTAACAGCTCGGTGTTGGCTTTGACCTGCCAATTGGGGTAAGTAATCTCAAACGCTAGTTTTTTGGCCGCGATATGACTGTAGCCTTTGTGTGGAGATGGCGACATTTGCTTGTCGATATTCAGAGGCCTTAACCAGTTTTGCTCGACCAAAGTATCTGTCTGGACGTCGTAAACATAGCAAAACGCAGAGCCCACATAGCGAATATCTGCAATGGCCAGGCCAATTACATAGCGTGGTGTCATGATGCTGACAAATTGAAACTGCTTGTAGTGAAAGTACTTTTTCAGCTTACCGACTTTGCGATCCATGTTATTACGGTATTCGAAGCGGTGGATTCCCAATTGCTTTGGCACACCATCGAAATGACCAAAACACGGCTTTCCATTTGAATGGATAAGGTATTCAGGAGCAGTTTGGCTAAGTATCATGATAAGTTCACAATCCAATAACATTTCAATCAGTGTTACGTGTTTGAGTGTTATTAAACAGGTCATTTTCGGTCATAAAGTGAATCACTATCACGATTGGAGAGGGTAAACTCCGTTATCCTGAATGTTGGATTACACGAGGAATAGACATGGAAGTCATCGCAGAATATCTGCCCGTTGATCATCGATATCAGTTGGGGATCTTAGATATCTCTTTACTGCTTATTGCTGTGGAGGAGTATGGCCTAGATGCGGATAGCTTACTAAACCATGCTGGCTTAAGTGATATAGATTGGCATAGCCAAGAAAGCCATATCAGTTATTCGGATAAGCTTTTGCTATTCCACTATGTACAGAAGTATTTCCCCAATATTGGTCTAGGCTTGTTGCTTGGCGAGCGGGCGACATTGAGCCATTTTGGTATTCTCGGTTACGCGGTTTTGAGTAGTCGAACCGTCTTTGAGGCGATAAAAGCGGGGTTTAAATATCTGGATCTCAATGGCCCTATTTTTTCTGTAAGAGTATCCCGCGACGATGACACCGCATCAATCGAGATTGAAAATGACTTGGAGATTGGTGAGCTACTTCCTTTTTGTACAGAGTATTTTTTCAGTTCTATTACCTCTTTGTTTTTTGAACTGACTGGGCAGTGGTTGGTGTTACAGAAGCTGGAACTGCCATACCCCAAACCTGACTACGCAACGCACTACACAGACCGCTTCCGTTGTAATGTAATATTCGATCAACCTCGGTGCGTGCTAACTTTTGAAGCGAATGTTATGGATTTGCAACTGGCTTCCCATAATTCAGACTTGCTCAGTACCTATCTCCATTCTTGTGAATCTGTGATAGCGGTATTGCAATCACCTACACGATTAAGTAATCGGATCAAAGCCATTCTCTATCAGAGTGTTGGTATGTTCCCTTCTATTGATGACATTGCCGTCCAACATGGATGCTCGGTTAGGACTTTAAGAAGGTTGCTCACTGAGGAGCAAACCAGTTATCGAGAGCTTGTTGATGAAGTTCGCTTTGAGCTCTCTAAAGAATTTTTGGTAAGAACACATTTGACGATAGAAGAAATTGCTTTTCGGCTTGGATATAGTGACAGCGCCAATTTCAGGCGAAGTTTCAAGCGCTGGTCCGGAAAGGCACCGAGTTGCTTTAGAGCGCTGTGATCTAGGGGCTATTTAACTCAGAAGCCAGGAACCCCTTCAATCATTTAGATTGCAACTACACTTAATATTGTTTTATTGATAGTTGTGTTTTTATGAATTTTATCGGGCTTATCTCTCTACTCATTTCACTGTGTGTATTCTCAGCGTTTGCCAGTGATAAGACGGTTCGGTTTGCGGTGGGAGACTGGGAACCATACACCAGCTCTCTCTCTAACCCAGAATTGAAGATCTCAGAAACTTTGGTGCGAAGAGCGTTTGAAATTCGCGGATATGCTGTCGAGTTAGAGTACTACCCTTGGGTTCGGTCTTATCAATATGCGATTCGCGGTGAATTTGATGGCTCGTTCCCTTGGATGAAAAACGAAGACAGAATCAAGGATTTTATCTATTCAGAGCCGTTTTTCAGTCAACGCGTACAATTCTTTTATCACTCAGACATACTGTTTTCTTGGCAAGAAGCCAAAGATCTAAATAAGTATCAAATTGGCGCTACGCAAGGGTATCACGCGACCTATTTTATGGAGCAGCTTGGTATCGACGTAAACATTAACAACTCAGAAGAAACCAATTTTCAAAAAATTGCTAAGGGGCGATTAGACGCTTATCCAACAGGCGTTGAGAGGGGCTTGTATCTCATTAAACACTATGTACCTGAAGAGCTAAGGCCATACATAAAATTAGATTCCAAACCTCTACTTGAAGATGACATGTTTGTGATATTCAGTCGATTTGATAGTGAACGCAGTCAATTACTGGTTAGTGAATTCAATGCAGGTTTAAAGCAACTTATCGAAACGGGTGAGTACAAGGAAATCATGCAGTCAGAAGCCGAGTTTCTACAAACGATACAAAGCAGCGACTAATTCGTCTGTTGGACATAGGTTAGGGGACTCAAAATGTTTAATTTACTTACGGCCTATAACCTAGCATGGGCGTAGTTATGCATAAATACATCAAGACAATCCTAATCACTATGGCTGTTCCGACACATGCATTCGCCACCATTAATATGGCTGAAGTTAACGCTTATGCATATGAAGGGCTCGCGGAAATATGTGCTAACTCGAGACACATTCTCGGGCCAGAACTAAAAGAAATAAAGGTTCTTTATCTTAATAAGAAACGTTTGAGACAGGCGATGTTTCCGGCGGACCCGAATTTTTCCCATTACGCAGCAAAGCAGCTATGGGACATCGGAACAGGCGACAACCCCTCATTTGATGAATGCGTAACACTACTCAGTAAGTAGTTATTGCTAACTCATCAGTTTCGCTGCTTTTTTTGCCAGCTTATTTACCTTATCAATGGCATCGGTTATCGAACCAAGAACTTCTGTCGTATTATCCAGTGAGTCGGCTTTGTCATTGCAGCGTTGCGCAAGCCGACTAAGGCTCTGTAATGCCGCGTCAAACTCAGCAGAGGTACCACTTAGCTGGTTTTGAATGATGTGAGCCAATCTCAGGTGAAGCTCAGCACTGGCATTGTTTAGGTTGAGCGCAAGCTGATCATTCATTTCTAACTCATAGCGCTTATCGAGTTCGAGAATGGTCGACAAGATATCGGCCTTCAAGCGGCGATTGGTTTCAGGAAGTTCTGCCATATTCGGTTCCTTTCAAAATATCAGGGTTTGCAGGCCACAACTTGAGAGCGAGGGTCATCCCCTGTTAGCTCGTAGCCCTTCTCACAACTGGTGACAACGTCCCGGAAGTCATCGTATCGCTCCCACTGATTTTTCAGTTCGCCGACGATGGCGATAATGCCTTTGCTGTTAAACCTGTCCGCCTGAACTTCTTGGGTGATGCCATTGTGTGCTTTCTTGACGGCTTTGATAGCTTGTCGGGTTTGGTGCAGTGAGAGCTTGGTCTGGGACATGATGGTGTACAGCTCGTACAGTGCCTGAGTCTCGTTGTAGCTTTGTTCGAATGTCATCGGTTGTTTGGAAGATCGTTTACTATAGTCCCTAAGGGCGTGTTTTAGGTGGGTACTTCTGCTCGAAATTAACAGCTCTTCCATACCTGAATCCGCTAATTGAATGACTAACTCATCTGTAATGAGGTTCACTTTTTCATCAGCTTGAGTAATGACAGATTTCAAGGATTCCTGACGTTGTTTTTCAACGATGGAGGTTCCTAATGCAGCAACAGCGCTTGCCACAATCGACATATCTTTGGGTTGAAACAGATCGTCGTTGTTGGTGAGGAGAGTGTAGCTGGTATTCATCCCGTTCATTGCGCTGGCTAGCTCAGCGGCAGCAATATCGATATCAGCCTGATTAACTGCACCGCTTAATGCCTGTAGCCCTTTAGCGTAGCGATTCAAAGCGTGATTGGCACGATAGATAGCCATTTGTTTTTGGGCTGATTGATCAAAGAGTGGAGTGACTGACTGCAATGTCTCTCTAGTCAATGGTTCTCGACCACTACCATGTTGCGTGGCGATATCCATGAGTTGTTTGTTGATATGACTTTGGTTAATTTCGACGATGACCTCATCGACTTGCAAGGTAATTTCTTGTGTTGCTTGAGCAAAAGCCCCGATTTCGTTGTGTGGTGTAGACTGACAAGCTGAGAGCAAAAATGCTGAAGCAATGATCAACCAAATCCTTATCATTTCATTCTCCTAAGACCAAGCAAGGTGGAGATCCTGAGATAAGCCAGACAACACAACAAGGTTTATACGTCAGAACTGAACATACGGTAGCGAAACTGATGTATAAGTTAGCATTAGATTCATCAATGAATTGTGACTTAAATTCCATCAATTTTATAAATTGGTGTTGTTATTGAGAAAAATGAAAAGGAGCCTGTACGACTCCTTTGTTTTATTCCGAAACTCAGCCTTTATCTAGATATTCGGTCGTGTCGTTTCGTTACTTGATGGTGGCAGGTAGGGCAGCGTCACCTGTGGCTGTTCACCGGTGAGTGATTTCAGGAACTCAGTGATTTTTCCAGATTCGTCACTGGTGAGCTTTTGACCCAATTGAATGTCAGCCATGATTTCTACCGCCTGTTTTAAATCCCAAACGGAACCGTCGTGGAAGTACGGGTAAGTCAACTCGATGTTTCTCAGCGTTGGCACCTTGAATACGTACTTATCAAACTCTTTACCTGTAATGGCTTTGCGTCCGATGTCTGGATTGCTCGTTTCATAAGGTTTAACCAGCCCCATTTTTTGATACATCTGTCCACCAGCAAGCGGGCCACTATGGCAAGCGGTACAGCCTTTGGCTTTAAACAAGGCATAGCCTTCAATCTGTGCCGCTGAGAGAGCGGAATCATCGCCTTTCAGCCATAAATCAAATGGGGCGTTAGGTGTTCTTAGCGTTTTTTCAAATGTGGCAATAGCATCCGTCACTTCGGTGATGGTTATGGTGTCGGCGTTGTAGGCTTGTTTAAACCAATCGCGATATTGCGGTATGGATTGTAGAGTGTCTACCGCGAGCTGGTGGCTAAACGCCATTTCCAGAGGGTTTTCAATAGGCCCAGCAGCCTGCTCCTGAAGATCTTTTGCACGTCCATTCCAGAACTGAACAAAGTTCAAATCAGAGTTAAAAACCGTCGGTGAGTTTATCGGACCAATGGACCATTTATGGCCAATTGAGCTCGGCAAATTGTCTACGCCTCCTTTGGCTAAGTTGTGGCATGAGTTACATGAGATGGTATTAGAGGCGGATAAACGAGGCTCAAACCATAGGGCTTTTCCTAGCTCCACTTTTTGACTGTCTAACCCTGTTGCGGGCTCAATCACTTTGATTGGTTCGTTGTTCTGACGTTGAGCGTGTGCGTTGAAAGTTAAGACTGACAATATGCTCACTGCTAATAGTGTTTTCATTATGAATTCCTTTTGATGTGATGGTTTACTCTCACCAGATCGGCACGCTTCTGACGGGTCGTGCTCGGAACTCAACATAAAGAAATAGTAGCTATCGATGAAACGCAAAATATCGATAGATTTTATGGTAAAAATCGATGTTAAAATGAACAATAAGCTTAAGGGCGTTGATGCATAAGGCTTTGGCAGAGTGGCAGTAACTTTTTGTTTACAAATCAATAAATAAACTAAAGGCTCTATTGTTGATGTAGGTCAAAAAAGCGCCAATACCAAACTTAGGGGAAAGAGGAAGGAGTTTATTCATTAATCGCCTCCGAATGCTCTTATTTCAGAGGCGAAGATGGACATGCTAGGTTTACGAATTTGCTCTGTTTTCGGATAACTCAGAGAGGTAGCGAGCCGCTTCCGTTTCATCAGCAAACCAAGGGAACAGGTCTTTAGGATCGTCAAATGCATTGGTAATACGATCCGCCAGCGATTGATGTTGACTCGCTGAACCTAGAATATTGAGCACAAAAGGCGGTGGAGGTGACAGCATCATATTGGTCCACTGAGTGACCCATTGTGCCTGCTCCCAGTACTGCTCAAACGTTGCCGTCATCCACTCTTCATCAAACGGCTTATCTCCTTGCTCAATGATACTGTGCAGGTAGACTTGTGCCGCTTTTGCGGCGTTGTTCGAACCTTGCCCTGTGATAGGGTCATTAAGGCAAATAGCGTCAGCTAGACCTAATACCGCTGCCCCGGAAGGTAATGTAGCAACAGGGTTTCTGACTACGGGGGTAAAACGGCCAGTGAGTGCGGCTTTATCGTCGGTTAAGGTCACTTGGTCTATGCGTTCAAGTTCCCATGGAAGGTAGGTATGGAGTAGCTCTCTGGCTTTATTGAAGCGTTCTTGAGGGGAAGAATTAGGATCAAAGCAATCCATTGGCCCACCTGGAATCGCTTCAAATAGCATCGCTTCACAAGGGCCAGAGCTGCTGAGTACTGGCATCACAAAGTACTCACCAATGCCAGGAATCACGTTGAATTTAACTTTATCTAGCTGGCTTCCAGATTGCGGGTGAGAAATGTAGAACAGAGAAAGGTGTCTTTGTGGCTGTGTGAAGGCGGAGCGCTGTTCGTCTCGTGTGAACATCTCACCGATGTTGCCTTTTCCAGTAGCTGCGATGACCATATCACTGGTTGATGCGTAGTGTTCGAGATCTTGTTCTGAAAGCGTTTTGAATTCCAGAGTTCCACCTAACTCCTCAAATCGTGACATCCAAGCTGGAAATTTGATGCGCTGATCGACGGACTGGGCATGGTTGTCGAGTTGTCCTTGCCACTCGATAGCGATATGACCTGGGTTATCTGGCGCTGTGATGCACAAGTTAATTGCTTCGATTTTAGGGCAATCATCTTGCCAGAAATCCAGACCGAGTTTGCGTTCTGACTCCAGCGCAGTATGGAACATACACTGAGTCGACATTACGTAGCCATGCTCAATGTCTTGCGGTTGTCGGTCGGTGACAAGTCGGACTTGGTAGCCCTGTTGTTGTAGGCCAATCGCCAGCTGTAAGCCTGCCTGCCCAGCACCCAGAATAGTAATATTTCTCATGGCTATCCCTTGCTTAATAGTATTTGTCTTGATGATTTATTGTTCGATTTTTAAGGTCGAGAGCAGTATGTGATGAACATTCTGTATATGCAACTAGGCGGTTCAGAGGAGTGTGGGTTTTTCCGCATGAAATGCTAAAAGTGCTACAGAGAGCGAGTAAAGGGAGTAAGAGAGTAGGAAAACTGTGTCAGCGTTGCATTGATCGGCGTAATAAAAAAATCTGCCAGCAAATGGCTGGCAGATTGGTAATAACGTTTTAGTTATGAACGAGAGTGAGGCCGCTTGGCAGTGCATCACCAAAGACGCGCTTCGATTCGCTCTCAGATAGCTCTTTGACTTCTTCAACCAGCGAGACCCAAGATTCTGGAACCTTACTTTGGTTTAGCTTAGTTAGAACTTGTTCGCGGTAGTCATCAGAAATATCGAATAAACGGTCACCTGTCTTACGACAAATCATCACGGCGGCAAACGCAATCATCGGCTCCTTGAGCCAGTTTTGTTCGAGCAATTTAGGCAGCCACTGTTCAGCTTGTTCACGAGGAATCACACTATGCTGGCTACCGTACAAAGGTGTTCGTGACGCTAGGCGGCCCAACGCCCACCAATGAGCTTGTTCAAATTGATTGTAGTTGATGGCTTTGCTTAAGAACCAGCTGGCTAACAGCACCTTATCTTCCACTTCAAGATGCTCAAGTGATGCAGAAAGTCTAACCATCGACTCGTAACCCATATCTTGTGCCGCTTTGGCTGACTGAGGATTCTTCATCGCACCGGGGTGTAAGTATTTGGCAATATCAGCCAACAGTGTTTCTTGTTGCTCCTGACTTAACCCGCCCGCGATGCGACGCCAGAACACCCACCAGTCTGTCCAGCCTTGGTGGTTTTTGAACTGAATACCTTGTTGGTAAAGACCCCACACTTGTTCGATTCGCCAAGAGTCGGTGGCATCGCCAAAGCCAGGTCGCAGTGAGAACCCAGCCAAGCGAAGCCAGTTTTTTTCATGAGCTTCTGAGCGGCGACGGCGTTTACGGCCTTGTGCAAAAGCATCGAACAGGTGACGTAAGGTCGTGAAATCCCAGTCGTCTCGTTTACCTAGCTTTCTTTCTAAGTCTTTTGCGAGTGTCTTGATTTCTTTTGCGTCGGCGCTTTTCTTGTTGCCGCTGTAGAGGCGGGAGATGAGCTCTTTAGATTCTGTCAGGCGTGGGTGCAGTTGCTCTTGCTCTGTTTCGTCCGCTTTTTGATTGCGAACTTCGAATTCCAGCTCCCAGCGTTTGTTGTCATTTTCAACGCTGACACATTCCATTTTTAGCGTGCCAACTTCAGTTAGCTGGCAGGCCAGTTGTACTTCAACACGTTCTTTCTGGTTAGCTTGAAGATCAGTCCCTTCACTTTCCAGAGTTGAAATATAGGGAGGAAGAGGCGAGAAGATATCTGGGTCCACTTCGACCATCACACCGTTTTGAATTTCGGTGTTGTGAGTCAGAGTGTCGTGGGTTGACGTCAGCAGGTTAAAGCGAACTGGCTCACCCAGTGTTAAGGAGAATCGACGTCCACTTAAGCGAATCTCATGCCCTTCGTCCGTGCCTTTCGCCAGAAGGCAAAGTGCTTTGCCCATCTTATTTTTTTCCTGTAAATGCAGGAAGTAAGAACGTGCGGCACCGCCACCAATCTTGAGCTGAGCGCCACGGCGAGCCTTACCAAATGCGACGGCACCAAGAGCGACTGACCAATCAGGATGTGGGTTATCGAGTACTGTCACGGGAGCGCCGCGCCAGTTGCCAAGTAGGGTTGTGACTCGCTCGGTAACCAGCTCGCTATTAAATACACCACCGTTTAGTAGCAGGCCGACCGGAACGGCAGGCGTTGATGTGTCTTCCTGTCCCAGTGCGGAATAAGAGACTTGTTGATGCTGATTAAGAAACTCTGCTACGTGCTTACTGACCGCTGGATCTGCAACATACGGTAATCCAAACTCGACCATCGCGCTGCGGCGTTTGTCTGGCACTTCACTGAAATCAGAAAGTGGGAAAAAACCATCCAGAGCAATTTGATGTACTTCTTGCTTGCTGAGGCCAATACTCTTTGTCCCGCCAAGTAGCTTAGACCCACTGCCCAGCATGGTGATTTTTACTTCGTCAGGCGCGCTCACTGACAGCAAATCTTCTTTTGCTTTACGAGTTTGTTGAATCAGTTTAGTTAGGCTTGCTGCGGTGAGCTTCTTACTTTGATTGAAGCGGCTTTCCGCGAGGTGTGCTAATGCTAAGTCGAGGTTATCACCACCAAGCATTAGGTGTTCGCCAACACCAATTCGAGCCAATGCTAACTCATCGTTGTGATACTTTGCTTCTATCAAACTTAAGTCGGTGGTACCGCCACCGACATCGCAGACAAGAATTAGCGGCAACTCTTTGAGCTCGTCGGCAGCCGTTTGCTGGTGTCGTGCATACCAGTCGTAACACACCGCTTGTGGCTCTTCGAGTAGGACGATTTTCTTCAAACCCGCCAGTTCAGCGGCTTCCAGAGTGAGCTTACGCGCCGTCTCATCAAACGAAGCAGGAACAGTTACGACGACGTCTTGATCTTCTAGCTTGTTGCTTGGGTGACGATAGTTCCACGCCTGGCGAATGTGGTTGAGGTAACTTGCGCTGGCAATGACAGGCGAGACTTTGTCAACGTCTTGTGCTCCAGCCCAAGGAAGGATATCTGAGCTACGATCTACCGCTTGGTGCGATAGCCAGCTTTTGGCACTGGAAACTTGTCGGCCTTCTACCTTCGCGCCTAATTCACGCGCCCATTCACCGACGATGACATTACTAATATCGCCAGAAACGGGTTCGTTTTCCCAAGGAAGTGTCAGGTCAGAAGGAGAGATTTGACCAACGGCTGGGTGGTAGCGGAAAGAGGGCAGCAGTGGCTTACGAACCACTTCACCCGGACCAATCAATTGGTCGATATCAAACAGGGATACTTCGGATTGTTCAAGGTTGTCGGTGATTTCACAGTATGCGACCACAGTGTTTGTGGTGCCAAGGTCAATACCAACAAGAAAACGAGGAGATGCCATACAAACCTTCGTGTATTTAAAAACGGCACCCGATTGGATGCCGTTTGATTTTTATTTATTCTTCTTCGTTTGAGTCGTTTTTCGCGTCTTCGCGTACATCAAACTCAACATGCCATTTTTGACCGTTATCTGCAGCAATGGCTTCTAAGTAAAGTGTACCAAGCTCTGTCACGCGAGAGGCTAGGGTGACTGGCACTACTTCACCTTCACGGCGACCTTCAGAGACAGGTAGAGTAACTTGAATCTCTGGTAGCTCTTCCAGCTCATCAGGGCCCCAGTGGTCAAGGTGTGTACCTGCGTCGTCTTCACGACGAACTGTCGAACCAAAGAACTGGAAGTTTACTGGTTGGCCGATGACGAGACCGAATTCCTGACTTGGTACTTCAACCGCAGAGCCTTCTTCCATACCAAATGGTGCTACACATAGAGCTTCCATTGGTGGGGCCATGCCCGGAATCGCTGGCATAGCACTCTCGATGCCAACATAGTAGCTCGATGCAATTCCGCCGCGAATTCGCACGCCTTGGCCGCGACGTACGGAGCCATAGTAAGAAGCGCCACTTGCAACAGCCAGATCCAAATCCACGCCAGTTAAACGTTGAGCCATCTCAGCATCAGCGTCGATCAACCACTCATTGATGGTTTCTTCAAGGCGATTCGCCAGCAGGTCTGATTTTAAAACGCCACCATTGAACAAAATGGCTGTTGGCTTGATAAAGTCAGCTGAAGGTGCTTCAGCGCCGCCCATACCTGGCATTCCAGCAAATGGATTGAACTCGGTTGAAGCGCTTTCTCCACCTTGAGCATTAGCCTGCTTTGAAAGGAAAGCCGCGATGTGTCGTGTAATCCCTGCATCTTGCGCATACGGGAGACCCATTTGAGTCAGGGCGCCGCGATTACGCTGAACTGGATGCTCAGTAACGGCAACTTTCGGGAAGAAACCGTCCACTAGTGTTTGCTGAACTTCTTCTTGCGTCAGTTCCGTCTTCAAGGTTGCGCCAAGCAGTTTAGAGCCACGACTTGGTACTACGATAGGCACTGACTGAAGCTCGCTGTCGTTCAATAGTGCTTCTTTAGCGTCACGACAGGCGTGCGTCATCGCTTGAACTTGCCATGGTTGTAGCTCTTTACCATCTTGCGCTAGCTTCATCTTCAAGCGGTACGCAAGGGCAAGGTCCATGTTGTCACCGCCGAGTAGGATGTGTTCACCTACCGCGATACGGTTTAGCGTCAAGTTGCCTTCATCTTCGGTGACTTCAACCAGAGAAAGGTCAGTGGTACCACCACCGATATCGACAACCAGCACGATGTCGCCAACTTCGACTTCATCACGCCATTTGTCATTGCTGTTGTCGATCCAGTTGTATAGAGCCGCCTGAGGTTCTTCTAACAGTGTCAAGTGAGTTAAGCCAACATTGCGTGCTGCTTCAGCGGTTAAATCACGAGCCGCCGGATCAAATGATGCAGGCACGGTAATCGTCACATCTTGCTCTGCAAGCGGGTCGTTAGGATGAGTGTGGTTCCATGCATCTTTGAGATGCTCAAGGTACAGCTCCGTTGCGCGAAGCGGAGAGACTTTCTCTACTTCTTCCGGGCTGCCAGCAGGAAGGAACGCTTCACGTCGGTTGACACCAGCGTGACAAAGCCAAGATTTTGCACTTGCTACAAGGCGAATCGGCGTTTTTGAACCAAGGTTACGAGCGATTGCACCCACTAGGGCTTTAGGCTCAGATGACCAAGGCAATACACGAGCTGAAGGGTTCATCTCGTGCTCGTGTGGTTGATACAGGAACGAGCCTAGCTGGTTGCGAGTTTCTACGGTGCCCGGTGCGGTCAGCTGAGAAATCGACATGACTTCAACACGCGCGTCTTCGCTCGATGTATCCACATAAGACAGTACGCAGTGAGTAGTACCTAAGTCGATACCCACGCTAAACTTTGGCGTTTCAGCCTGCATGGTGTTCAGGTTTTCCATTACAGCTCAACCTCAGCAGGAGCAATAACAGAAGCATCGTAGTTTTCAGCCAGTTTTGGAAGGTTCATTTCGCGTGCTTTCCAGCCTTTATGAACCAGAGTGCCGCTGAATGGCGCACTGCCTGTCACGTTACCCGTTAAGCGAACCTGTTGTGGGTTAAAGCCTTCTTCAATAGTAACGCGCGTTTCTTCATCTTCATTACGGATGTGTTCAAGCGTCACGTAGTCGTTCAGTACTTTCTGGCCGCCAGAGTGAATAACACGCGCTGCAGCGCCGACATCTTCGTCTGAGAACGATGTCAGGTCTTCTTTCAGGAAGTCAATCAGGCGAGCTTCCTGCTGCATGATAGATAGTAGCTGCATGGCAGAGTCGGTAGAAGCTGTAGCAAGTTTTGATTCCACTTCCACGACTTTCTCAATCACTTTTTCAACTTCGACCACTTTTTCTACTTCAACGATCTTTTCGACAGGCTTTTCAACTTCGACGATTTTCTCAACTGGTTTCTCAACCACTTTTTCGACGACTTTAGATTTGCGCGAAACCGCAATCAGAAGTAAAAGGACGCTTGAAGCCGTCAGGCCAGCGTGCAGCATATCGAACGTTTGAGGGATCATTTGTAAATCGAACGTCATGACATTTCTCTTAATTGATGGAAGAAATAGGAGTCACACTTTGACTGCTATTGTCGTAATTATTGGGTTAAATTGGGGCAAATATTATCACATTCAAGTCTACAGGCCTTCAGAAAAGAGGCGGTAACAGGCCTGATTGATTTGTTTTTAGTCATTTTTAGTCACACTATAGGTAAGTTGACCAAAATGACTGGGCAGTTCGACAGAAGATTGCAGAAGATCTGCTCAATCAATTCGGTGGCATTCGAGTTTTGACCTCAACTGAGGTAGAATTCGGCGCTTTATCAGAATACTAAACATAGGCGAGCAATGAACCATAACCGTATAGTTTGTTTCGATCTGGAAATGTGCTGTTGGAATGAAAACGGTGTCGGTACTACGGGTGAAATCATCGAAGTCGGGCTGGCAGAAATCGATCTTGTGAAAGGCGAGATCGTTAAGCGTGCTCAGTACTATGTCAAACCCGAACAGGATGAAGTCTCGCTGTTTTGTTCGCAGCTCACCGGCATTACGCCACGCAAAATTGAAAAGCAGGGCCGCCCGCTTGAAGAAGTATTGAAGTCGATGATCAAGAACTTTGGCGGCGCGAATAAGATCTACGCATCGTGGGGTCGTGATGATCGTATTTTGGCGCAAGAATGCCAAGACAAAGGCATTGAGATGCCGTTTAAAGAATTCATCAACTTAGCCACTTTGTATCGCGTTCAACACCGCCTCAAAGATAAACGCATTGGTCACAAAGCTGCTCAGGAAGCGCAAAATATTGAGTGGGTAGGGCGGCAGCATTCCGGGTATGTGGACGCGTATAACCTCGCCAAATTAGCATTGACGATGCTGTGATAAAAGAGAGATGTAAAAAGGGAGCTTAGGCTCCCTTTTTGGGTTTTAGAGGCCTAAAAAGTAATATAAAGAGAGGTAAAAACCGCAATATCTCTTTGATTATTATAAATTAATTTTTAATTCATATTAAAAATGCCGCGTCTTCCTTACCTCGCTATGACTCCTTGTTAGTATCTCGACTGTTCGTTGACCAGAACAACAATTCAATGAGGAAAAAAATGGAATTCAATTTTAGAGCCTTTCTGATGGCAGCATTAGTGAGCGTGCCAATACAGGTTAATGCCGCTTCCTATGGAGTCTCAATTGCTTGGAAAACCGAAGACTCACAGGCAATTTTCGATAATATGCCTTCACAAAAAAAAGCGTTTGCGAATTTGATTGATGCCGGATACATCAAAGATATGTTCGTGTCTTCCAGTCAGGTTGGAGGGCAAGACTTTCCAATCATCCGCTTTGTGATGGAGGCTGATAGTGAGCAACAGGTTCGAGATCGCGTTGGCAATTTGCCTTTCTACCGACAAGAGTTAGTTGAGATAGAAGAGATTCGCGATCTGGGCAGTAAATGGCTCGACAGTGTCCCTGCTTTCGAAAATTACTCAGTAGAGTTGGAATGGAAAGAACCATCTGACGTGTTGCTCGTCGATAAAGTGTTGGCGTCAGATTTACAGAAAGTGGTCGAGTGGACTAACCAAGGCAAGGTGACGTCGGCATATTTGAAGAACGAAGGGGTGGCGGGCAGCGAGTTCGTCCGGCCTCTTTACTCAATTGCGGTACTGGCAAAAAGCGAACAGGATGCAAAGATCATTGCGGAGCAACTGGACGCAGTGAGAACGGGGTTAGCAGGAGTGTCTGTGACTAAGCTCGGTTTTAAGCTGGAACTGTAATGTTCCGAGAGAGTAAGTAGTAAGGCTTATTTGATTCGGATTTGGCTCCTTAAATCAAAGGCTACGCTTTATCACAAAGCGTAGCCTTTTCTTTTCATAGCCTGAATTAGAACGGAGAGCGGCTATTAACGATAGTGAACTGCTGATAGAGTTCTGCCACTTCTACGGGGTTGAACGCCTCGGTATACGTTAACTCACTCAGACGATGTGTGATGTTTTGCAATTCGTGAGAGCGCTGCTGTGCTCGCAGTTGATAACGTTCGAATGCCGCAGGAATATCGTAGAAGTTGGAAGCCAAGCTTTGCGCGAGGATAAACGCATTCTCAATGCCAAGGCTAAAACCAATTCCCATGGTTGGCAGTACCGCGCAGCAGGCATCACCCAGCAGTACCGTATTATCACGAGACCATTGCTCAAAGGGGGCAACGTCGACCAAAGGAGAGGGCAGGATCTGCTCTTCTGGGGTCTGCTCGATCATTTCCAGTAGGTATGGAGAGTAGTGGCTAAATTTATCGAGAATCTTGGCTTTGTCGAGTGTTTCGCCCGGCTCAACTTTACAAGCGGCGAACCAGTACTTGCCATGCGTTTCACGATCATAGGTGTAGGTCACGATGCGTGACTGCATACCCGCAAACACATAACACTCGTCGTCGCTAATTGCAGGGTTATGGTAATCAACCATGCCTCGGCAGCAGTAAACACCTGGTTGACGTAGGTTAACTTCTGGCGCAACAAACTTTCTCACCTGAGAGAAGACACCATCTACACCCACAATTACATCTGCAATCAACGGCTCACCATTGATCATAATGGTATCGTTTTCGACCGTACAATGTTGGCCAGTGCGAATGTTTTCTTCACCGTAGGTATCAAGCAGCAGTTGGTAGAGATCGCGGCGATGGAACAGGCCGACATCGGCGTTCACTTTGCTTCCTGCCTGACGCATTGAAAGCTGGTTCAGGATATCGGAGTTAAAGGTCGCTGTGGTGATAATATCGACAGTGTTGCCTAGTGTTTTGATCTTGGCCGCATCCGTTAACGCCGCGAGGACCTGCATTCCCTCGGGCCACATAATGATACCTGTGCCGTCGATCCGAGGTTTATCTGACTTTTCATAGATCGTAGCTTCGATGCCGAACGAGCGAAGCGATAACGCCAGCGCCAGACCGTTAAGTCCGGCCCCTACGATCGCTACTTTGAGAGACGCTTTGTTCATTTACTTTCACCATGT
Organism: Vibrio sp. B183; assembly: GCF_000740665.1. Lineage (NCBI taxonomy): Bacteria > Pseudomonadati > Pseudomonadota > Gammaproteobacteria > Vibrionales > Vibrionaceae > Vibrio > Vibrio sp. B183. Next base: position 264,218 of record NZ_JPQB01000015.1, read on the forward strand.
ATTGTTAGTATTTTCCGTACGGTAACAGTAAGTTAGGCAACTGAATACATAAAAAGTAAACTTTTTGCTTAAAGATCGCAGATTCCCTTTTGAGGCGTGCTAACCGATACAATGGTTCAATTAATGGCGAATGATTATTGCCCGTCTTGCCCTTCAACTATCTGCAATTTGGCGCGAATAAATTCACTATGATCGACATACAATAGTTCTGCGGTTTTGCGAATGACGGCATCTTCCAGTGGGTCAATCTCGCCGTCGGCATGGGCAACTTCCCACATTGCTTTGATCAAATCGAAGCGTGTTTCCTGACTGAGTTCTCTCAACTGAGATGTAAACTCATAAAGGGAGGCAGATTCTTTACTTTTTACTTCTGCACGGTCGAGTAGCGCTATGGCTTCTTCGTTGCTTAGATCCAGCAATCTTGTCAGAAGTTGAAGTTTGGCTTCGGTCTCTGTCTGATTGATTTGATGATCCGCCCCCGCGACTTCGCACAGTAAACAAGCGATGGCGAGATTTGGATCGGTACCTGCGTGGTTTCCCAGATCCTGACCATCGATGAGTTGTTTAAATAGGGTCGTGATTGAATTCAACATGTGATGCGCCTCAAAATTTGTTCCTATTTCTATAGATAGTGATTATATGAGGCGAGCACAAGTGTCTTTACAAAAAGATTACTTTTCTTTTATCGGTGGGAAATCAATTTCCTTGCCGTCACCCGTCAATATCGAAATGCGTAGCGGCTTTCCGTGGTCGTCAAGTTTCAACTCGCCAATGGCACTGGTGTTGACCAAACGGCGAACGCCCTCGGTGTTAGGGTCGCGCTTTTTGATTTTTAATCTCTTTCGCTTGGTCAGAAAGTTCAGTAGCGAGCGAGGTGAGTAGAGTAGCCTGTCCATATGATCACACACCGCCAATAGCGGCTCTGGGAACTGGTTTTTAAATCCACTGGAAGTGATTTGGTAAATATTAGGGCTAGAGCGTCGAAAGCGCAGCTTAATGTCGTAAGCGAAAGAGTAGTGCACGTCGCCGGACAAGATAACAAAGTTGGTTGGTGTTTTGGTGTGGGTGAAAATACTCAGTAGCGTATTAGCGCTCCCTGGATGGGCCATCCAGTTCTCTGCGTCTATTACCAGTGGCTGGCCAAGGGTCGTCATGCCTTTTTGCAGCGCTTCAATGAATTTCACACCGAACATAGGCGCGGCAGAAACAACGATCACCTTGTCCTGATGCATCAGCTCTTGTTGAAACTCAATCAGAGCTTCCCAATCCATCAGGCCAGATGGTTTGTTCATTCGAGATTCGGAGCGCCATCTTCGAGTTCGAGTATCCAACACCACAACCTTAGGGGAGGTGTGGATAGTAAAGTGCCACCTTTCGAAGCTATAAAGATAACGAATGAAGTCATCTTGGTGTTGTTCTGTGGGGCTTTTTAAATATTTGAGAGCGACAGACAAAAACTCATCATTGAAGTTATCTGGCTCATTCCCCCAGCCTTGGCATAACCAGTAAGCGATTAACCCATTACCAATAATCCGGTTAGAGAACGGGTTGCTGTACGCCGCTTTTTCCCATCCCACCGTCAGATTCCAGTCATCTGTGACATCATGGTCATCAAAAATCATATAAGTCGGCACGTGAGCAAACAGCCTATGGACCTGAGGTAAGCCTTGAATGAAATCTTCCAGTATGTGCTTTTCTTCACGCCATTGCTGCTGCCATTTAGGCGACAGTGCTTTGCCATTGTTAGTGAATGTTTTGTCGAGCAAACGTGTCAGATTGAGGCATGGCCAAAGTGTCGGTGACCACACCAAAAGGTACATGGCGAAAAACTCAGCGAAGGTGATCAGATGGTTTTCATTCTCACGCGAGCTGAAGATCGGCACATGCCGTTTAGGGAAAAATTTGGTTAGTAAGGAGCCATCATCCACATAATGGGGCAGTATTTTATCCCGCCCGTAAAAGCAGTCTGGGTGCGCGTACAAAGCTTCTGCGGAATCAATCGGCGCGTCACTGAACGATTCAGAAGGTAAGCCAAGCATGTCGATGGTTTGCAGGATGACATCCAACATCGGCCCCGCAACATGATCGGCATAGATCTGGTCGCCACTCATGACCAACATGTCTGGTCGCTCGTCCAGTGATTGAGCGGCTAGTTTAGTGTCGATGCTGACTAACGCATCTTTGCTTGGGTGGTGTGGATTGCGACAGGAACCGTGCAGGACATAATCCGCTTTGGTTGAAATCTTAAACGTGAGTTTTTCTTCATCCTTGTACAGCAAATGTGGATTTAGCTCACTAAGCGGGCCTAGCTGAGTCTCAAATTCGTAACTGAGCGCGACATCGGTTGGAAAATGATGTTTGAAATGCGCCAAGGTGACAAAACAGTGAGTACCGACTTGAATTTGATGGCAGTGACTGAGGTTTTCCTGAAATACCACCCCATGATCAGGTTCATGATGAAGGACAAATTGGCCTTCAAGAGGGCGACTGGTGACCAGCCAGAAGACAAGCTCTTCTGCGGTGGATTTTCTTAATATCGGGCCGGCTAATAGGAAGGGTAATTCAGGCGTCGGTTTCATTGGTTCTCTGTTGGATCCTTAGGTACTTCAGGGTCTTCCATAATTTCGATGATCTCGGAGCTCGACATCTCATGACCCATAAGAAAGAGGGCCAGCATAGCATCTGCTTTGGTTTTTGTATCGGAGCTTTCGTCAAGAATTTGTTCGAATCGTTTACGAATCATGTCAACTTCATGCTCGACAAAACCGCGTCCTTCCTCTTCACCTTGAGCTTCTTCCGGTGCGTTATCAAACTCCAAAAACAGCATCTCATCGTCTAGGTGTGTATTGACCAGCCGTTCGGGCAGCCATTCTTCACCCGTGACAATGTTAGGGTTTTGGCCTTCAGGAAGGGAGTCGAGTAGTTTCTTTAAATCTGATGCTTTCACAATTATTGGATTTAGGCGAACATATACTCTTATATTAACGGTGAATTGAGCTTAAAGATAAGTATTAACTTTATCGATTGATGAGAATTTGAGTCGTTCAGTCAGTTTTGGACAAAAAATGATTAATATAAATAGACAGTTGGCACTGACGATGTTGGCCGCGAGTGCCATCAGTTTTTCTGCAACAGCCGAAGAAGAAACCAGCATCAGTGAACAGGATTGGGGTATTGCGGCTGTCTATCGTATGGCGTCTATCCCTTTTTACACGGGTAACAATGACCAGACGGTTGGTACGTTTGTACCGATGATGTATTTCGAGAACGAGCACGTGTTTGTCGAAGGCTTGCAGGGTGGAGCTTATCTTTATAAGCCAGAGGATGAAGCTTTTCAGTTAAGTGCATTGATGCGGCTGCGATTTGTTGATATTCCTTCATCAGAGCAAAACTCGAACGGAGGAGACGCCGTCGATTTTGGTGGCCAGCTACGCTATTTCCTCGATGACGATTGGTATCTTGATGCTGAATTGATGACGGATGATGAGTTTCGTTTTCACAGCAACTTGAGTATCTCAGGCGAGTTTGAATATGGGGACTGGGAACTTAAGCCACATGCGCGCCTGCGTTATAAAGACGCCGACTTCAATAGCCAGTATTACACCTTCTCAGATATCACCAAAGAAAAGGTCGGTGGTGGTGTGGATCTGAATGTGGGAATAGATGCACGTTATCATGTTTATTCCAATCTTTATTTGCTCGGTTCCACCAGCGTAACTCGCTTGGATAACAATGCGTATCACTCCAGTACAGTTGAAGACCGTTATCAGGGTGAGTTTTACATTGGTTTTGGTTTCTTCAACGACAAGTCAAAAGCGCCTAAGTCTGAGCTCAAGAACAAACGCTATTTCCGAATTGCGCACGGTTGGGCAACGCCGTCTAACATCGGCGATATCATGAAGCTCAATACAGAGAAAGACCCTTACAACAACCAGATGACCTCTTTCTTCTATGGACATCCACTGACAGATGAACTGTTTGGTGTACCGTTGGACATCTATTTTACGCCTGGTATTGTTCATCACTGGTCTTCAGATGTGCAATCTGCCAGTACTGAGTATATTGCGGCGATTAAGGCTTACTATACCTTTAATTGGCCAACTCAGTGGCGATTTGGCGTCGCCGAGGGTATGTCGTTCATTGATAGCATTACCTACATTGAGCAGACTGAAATGGACTCCAAGGGGTATAACGCGAGTAATCTATTGAACTATTTAGATTTCTCATTCGACATAAATGTGGGTGATCTGATCAATAATCGAGATTTGGACAATATGTGGGTAGGGTACTCGCTCCATCACCGCAGCGCGATATTTGAGCAAGCTTCTCAGTATGGCCGGATTAAAGGTGGCAGTAACTACAACACAATTTACGTTCAGTTCGATTTTTAACCGAAAGATAGGTAAAGCCGTTAGCGATGATTCGCTAACGGCTTTTTGCGTTTTAGAAGTGGAATTCAGCGCTCAATGCATAGCTGTTCTCAACCACTTTTGCTTCGTACTGTGTGTATTCAAGAGCAATACGTGCAGGGCCCAATTTTACACCGGCACCGACACCGTAATAGATGTCGTCGCTGTCTTTGATGTTGTTTTGGAAGTGACCCACACCTAAACGGCCGTAAATATCGAAAATAGTGATAGGTAGAGTCAACTTAGCGCTTGCAAGCCAAGCATTTGAGTAGATGTGCTCTAAGTCTTTGTTGGTATCAACAAAGTCAGCGTAACCCGCTTCCACAGAAAGCAGTGAGTTAATCGCGTAGCCTGCGTAAAGGTTGTAACCACTGTTTGTGTCGCCTAGATCCAGATCGTCGTTTTTAACTTGGTAATCTGAGTACAAAAAGCTCGCACCGATGTAAGGGTTTGCCATAACTTGACCGGCAAAAAGAAGCGCTGTGATAGGGAGGATGACGGTTTTCAATTTCATGATTAACTTTCTCTTAAATGTATCTAAATAAAGGTTTATTGGTGTAATTAGCTGAAGTTGTAAGGAAGCTCATTCCTTTCCAGACGATCCATGTTTAGCTGGAACTTCAGTTCTTCCAGCTGCTTGCGTTTATCAACGCTGATTGTATTGCGCTTTCTTCTGCGCCCCCTTGGCTGCAATGCCACAATACAGTCGAGTACATCTTGTGTTTCGTCGTTGAACATAAAATGCCTTTTTCGTAGTCAGACAGACGTTATAACTAAGGTCACGAGATGAACGTTCGTGACCTCATTTGGACGAGGCATAGAATGGAACAAGGCAGGGTATTAGACATAACAAGGCGATAAGCTTGTTATAAATCACGCTAAACTTAAATATATAAATTTCATAAAATACAGCGCATTAGCACCAAGTCTGGGGTTGATAACTAAATCTGTTGGCAGTTTTGGGCTTTGATTACAGCAAAATCAGGCTTGGCTCTGACGGAAAATTTGCTTTGCGCATTGAGACATTTGCCATAGCGACTGTGATACAATCCGCGACAGTTTTATGTAGTGAAAAGAATAGGTAACGCTTTGACTTCGTCACAGCCAGAAAAAAATCCCGCTTCTGAAGACAAAGGGCAGGCTAATAACGCCGCCTCTCTTCGCAAGGCATTGAATCAGTGCATGCTCAAAGACAGATTTCGTCTGAGCAAGCGCATTTCAGGCGCGAGTAAAATAAAGAAAGAAGCGTCTCGCCATGCGGTGTTTGACGAAATTGCATTGGATATCGCCAAATCCATGATGGATGTAGAGCAAAGAGCCAGCTATAAGCCCACCATTGAATATCCAGAAATACTGCCTGTTAGTCAGAAAAGAGATGACATTGCAGAGGCGATAGAAAACAACCAAGTGGTTATCGTTGCCGGTGAAACAGGCTCTGGTAAAACCACTCAGTTGCCAAAGATTTGTGCTGAACTTGGACGCGGTCAGTATGGCTTGATTGGTCATACTCAGCCAAGACGTCTTGCAGCTCGTTCGGTGGCGAATCGTATCGCTGAAGAAATGGAAACCAAGCTGGGTGAGTTTGTAGGTTATAAGGTTCGATTTAACGATCAGATCTCAGACAATACCCAAATCAAACTGATGACTGACGGTATCTTGCTGGCTGAAATTCAGCACGATCGCTTCTTAAATCAGTACGACACCATCATTATCGATGAGGCGCACGAGCGTAGTCTCAACATCGATTTTATTCTCGGCTATCTCAAAGAGCTTTTGCCGCGTCGCCCGGATCTGAAAGTGATCATCACCTCAGCGACCATTGACCCTGAGCGATTCTCGAAACACTTTAGCGACGCGCCTATCATTGAAGTGTCTGGCCGTACTTATCCGGTAGAAACACGTTACCGTCCGCTACGTGGTGACGATGACGTCGATCGCGATCAGTTAGAAGGTATTTTTGACGCAGTTGATGAGCTGTGTGATGAAGGATTGGGTGACATCCTGATCTTCATGAACGGTGAACGAGAAATTCGTGATACTGCTGACGCGCTAACAAAGCGCAATCTTAAAAGCACTGAAATTGTCCCCTTGTATGCGCGCCTTTCAGCGGGTGAACAGAACAAAATTTTCCAACCTCATGCAGGACGTCGAATCGTATTGGCGACCAACGTTGCTGAAACGTCTCTGACAGTACCGGGCATCAAGTATGTCATCGACCCGGGTACGGCGCGTATCAGTCGCTACAGCTATCGAACCAAGGTACAACGTCTGCCGATTGAACCTGTCTCTCAGGCGAGTGCGAATCAGCGTAAAGGTCGTTGTGGTCGTGTTGAGGAAGGCATCTGTATTCGTTTGTATTCGGAAGATGATTTTGAATCTCGCCCAGAATTTACGGATCCAGAAATTCTTCGCACCAACCTAGCCTCAGTTATTCTGCAGATGACAGCGCTGGGTTTAGGTGACATTCAAGCGTTCCCGTTCGTTGAAGCACCTGATAAGCGCAATATTCAAGATGGTGTGCGACTTCTGGAAGAGCTGGGTGCCATTAATGAAAATGCGAGAGATCCTAAAAAGCGTCTGACCTCGATTGGTCGCCAGTTAGCCCGTTTGCCGATTGACCCTCGTTTGGCTCGTATGGTTCTTGAAGCGCCAAAATATGGTGCATTGAAAGAAGTAATGGTTATTGCTTCAGCGCTGTCGATTCAGGATCCAAGAGAAAGGCCGAGCGACAAACAGCAATCGTCGGATGATAAACACAAGCGCTTCTTCCATGAAGAATCGGATTTCCTGACGTTTGTTAATTTATGGGATTACGTTCAGAAGCAGCAGAAGGCATTGACCGGGAACCAGTTCCGCAAACAATGTAAGCAAGATTACCTAAACTACTTGCGAGTGCGTGAGTGGCAGGATGTCTATTTCCAGATTCACCAGTCTATGCGTGAAATGGATTTCAAGCTCAATGATGAACCTGCTAGTTATCAAGGTACTCACAGCGCGATTTTGGTCGGGTTGCTCTCCCATGTTGGTATGAAAGACCAAGAGAAAAATGAGTACCAAGGTGCGCGTAACGCGAGATTCCATATTTTCCCTGGATCAGGTTTGTTTAAGAAACAGCCGAAATGGATTGTGTCAGCCGAGCTGGTGGAAACCTCGAAGCTATGGGGGCGCATTATTGCCAAGATACAACCTGAGTGGATTGAACCGCTGGCGAAGCACCTCATCAAGCGTAGTTACAGTGAACCACACTGGTCGAAAAAGCGTGCAGCTGTTATGGCGCACGAAAAAGTGATGCTATATGGCATCCCGATTGTGCCTAAGCGTCTGGTGAATTATGGCAGTATTGACGCGACGGTGAGCCGAGAAATCTTTATCCGCAGCGCCCTTGTTGAAGGTGAATGGGATACCAAGCACGCATTCTTCAAACAGAATCGTAAGCTGCTACAAGAAGTGGAAGAGCTGGAGCACAAGTCCCGTCGTCGTGACATTTTGGTCGATGATGATGAGTTGGCGGACTTTTATGATCAACGAGTCGGGACAGAAGTAGTCTCAGGCCGCCATTTTGACACTTGGTGGAAGAAAGCGTCTAAAGAGAACAGCGAGCTGCTGAACTTTGAAAAAGAGATGCTGTTTAAGGGTGACGCGAGCCACGTTACCGATCTGGATTACCCTAACTTCTGGCACCAAAATGGCCTCAAGCTCAAACTGAGTTACCAGTTTGAACCGGGTGAAGACAATGACGGTGTGACCGTTCATTTACCTCTGCCTATATTGAATCAGGTTGAACAAGCGGGGTTTGACTGGCAAATTCCGGGATTGCGCCATGAATTGGTCGTAAGCCTGATCAAGTCGTTGCCTAAGACGATTCGTAAGAACTTCGTACCTGCGCCGAACTACGCTGATGCGTTTTTAGCTCGTGCCACGCCAATGGAAGCCCCTTTACTTGATGCTCTGGAAAAAGAGCTACGTCGTATGACGGGCGTGGAAGTGTTGCGTGACGATTGGAACATGGACCAGGTTCAGGATCACCTTAAGGTGACATTCCGCGCAGTAGACCATAGAAACCGGAAGCTGAAAGAAAATCGCGATCTTCATGAGCTAAAAGAAAGCCTGAAAGACAAGGTTCAGGAAACCCTGTCAAAAGTTGCAGATGACGATATCGAGCAGCAAGGTCTTCATACTTGGAGCTTTGGTGAGCTGCCGAAAGTGTATCAACAGAAACGTGGTGGTTACGATGTTAAAGCGTATCCAGCGATTGTAGATAGCAAAGACAGTGTTGAAATAAAGCTCTACGAGACAGAGCAAGAGCAGGTTTCAGCGATGAGAGCGGGTCAGCGTCGTCTGATTTTGCTTAACGTACCATCTCCGATTAAATATCTGCACAGCAATTTGCCAAACAAGTCTAAGTTGGGTCTTTACTTTAACCCTTATGGAAAAGTACTCGATCTGATTGATGACTGTATCGCATGTGGTGTCGACAAGTTGATTGAAGAGAAGGGCGGCCTAGTTTGGCAGCCTGAGCAGTTCGAGCAGCTTAAAGAACACGTTCGAGCTGAGCTCGGTGATACTGTTGTCGAGATTGCGAAACAAGTTGAGACAATTTTGACGACCGCGTTCAGTATTAATAAGAAGCTAAAGGGTAAGATAGACTTCACAATGGCTTTTGCTTTGTCAGATATCAAAGCTCAGATTGAAGGACTGATCTTCAAAGGATTTGCAACGGAGTGTGGCTGGAAACGTCTTCCAGATATATTGCGTTACATGAAAGCGATTGAGCGTCGTATGGAAAAATTGCCGATCGATCCTAACAAGGACCGTCTGCATATGCTGAAGATTGAATCAGTAGCCAACGACTACAAAGAATTGCTCAACAAAATTCCTAAAGGAATGGCGGTACCAGACAACGTCAAAGAAGTACGTTGGATGCTTGAGGAACTGCGCGTCAGCTATTTTGCTCAGCAGTTAGGTACGCCGTATCCGGTATCGGACAAACGCGTGAAGAACGCGATTGACGATTGTTAGGTATATAAATTGCATAAAAATTTAAACATAACAAAATTTTGACTGAGATTGGCAGAGGATTGCCGCGGCAGCTTCTGCTAAGGGAAAATAAAGAAGGTTAATATGAAAAAGACACTACTCGCACTAGCATTATTGGGTGCATCAGCAACAGCATCAGCAGACTCATGGATCTACGGCAGTGCAAGTGTAGGTCAAGCAGACTTAGGTGGTGAGTCGACAACGTCTTACAACGTTCATGTCGGTACTGGTATTTTGCCTCTAATCGGCCTTGAAGCAGGTTACCAAAATTTAGGCGATTACGACCGTGTTGATTACGCTGGTATTAAAACTAACCTAACTGGTTCATCAATTTACTTTGCAGCCAAACCAAGTCTTGATTTTGGTCCACTGCATATTTACGCGAAAGGCGGCCTGCATTCATACGATCTTAAAGCTGATGGTGGCTTCAAAGAAGATGAGATCGACGTAATGTACGGTGTGGGTGCGGAATACTTTGTAATGGGCCCAATTTCTTTAGGTGCGAGCTACAGCGTATTCAACATGAAAGAAGACGATGTGAAAAACTTCTCGCTAAACGCGACCTTCCACTTCTTGTAATAGACACATCACGAAAAAGCCCGGCTATGTTACTAGCCGGGCTTTTTATTACCTGAAATCAGCGCTTAAGCTTGCTGCTTATGTAGTTCAGCTTCTTTCGCTTCTTCTTCAATCAGTGAATCAACAATCACAACACAAGCAGCGTCACCTGTGATGTTCAATGCAGTACGGATCATGTCGAAGATACGATCAAGAGCGAACAGTAGAGGTAAGCCCTCGATAGGGATACCTGCTGCCAGAAGAACGGCAACAAGGATGAAGGACTAGCAGCGCCCCAAAAATGATTGATGTAGTTCCACCTTTAGAAAGTGATGATTTAAGACAAGATTAGATAATTTATTTGAAGTACAGCAAGCGGTCAAAAGTGAACCAAACAAATGGGCTGAAATAGCGGAATCGGCATACCTTCCGGTTGGAACCCGGGCAATATTGTAATCGCTTATCTAGCGCAAACAATATGCGTACTTTTTCGATGAATCCCATTCTTAAATAAAGCTTTCATCTTGGTCGAGATATTTCAAGTAAGGAAGTGTTGCCCTAGAGTTAATGTTAGGCTTTGAAATTTATTAAGGGCATTGATTAGTAGAAATTTATATTATGCCGAGAGTCAAGCATCCATGTAAATAAATGAAATCTCAATTGCATAATTGTAATGCCAATGTGCAACTATCACCATTGCAATCTATTTCATTTGTATCGATTTGATAGGTGAGGTTTTATATCAATTTTGATAATAACTGGGTGATATAAATGAATAAAACACAGTATGGTCGGGTGCCACTAAATAGCCTTTTGTTAAAGCGATTAAGAAAAAAATGGATTGAGCCAAGAGAAATTAGCTGACAAGTGTAGAGAGCGTCGGCTAGCCGTATCGATTGGTTCAATAAAACGAGCGGAAGCTGGAAAGAACATTTTATATAGAACGGTTTCAAGCTTAGCTTGTTTTTTTAATGTGACGGTAGGAGAACTGCTTGATGACGTATCGCCTTCGCTTTTGGAATACACTGTTCAGAATTATCCTGAAGGGTTCCCTTGTGTCGGCCGTACCCATGAGCTGAGCCAACTTAGGTTTGTGCACCATTTAGCTGCAGAGCGAGGACAAAGTGCGTGTGTGTATGGAATGCAAGGGGTGGGGAAAACAAATTTAATCTCTCACTTTTTACGTAGCATTAATGTCGATAAAAAATGCAATTTATATATAAGTGTAACGAACGAATCTCAGCTCTTTGAGCAGTTGATTCGTGCGGTTTTGCACCTGCCACAAGAATTGGATAGCGACGTTATTCGATCAAACCTCAAAAAAGTCGTTAAGAGCCCTATAGTTTACTTTCATATGCTACGGCTGATGGGGTTGTATTTAAGTAGAGCAGAAACCGCCGCATTAGATGGACTATCAGACTACAGACGTAACGAAGTTGATGTACTGGTTTTAATGGTTCTTATTCAGCGCTTGAAGGAAACAGGAACTTCAATATTGGTCATTGACGGGCTACAGAGTCTTGGATCTCGTCAGGCCTTTGTCGTCCAGCTTTTAATAGAGCACACACAAAACCTCCCTATATTTATCGTTTTGGGAGTGACGTGCTCCTTACAATTTTCAACAGCCCCCTATCAATTACCAGGAACACACTTAATTCCGCTAACATTGTTAGATCACTCGAACCTAGTCGCCTTGGCAGATTCGATATTACTTAGTCAACCGAAAAAGGTTGCATCTCCTTCACACAAATCGATAGCGATTTCTCGTTCAGAAGGTAACCCTCGAATACTAAAAGCCCTACTTACATCCCAATGCTCCAATGAAACAGTGCCATTCGAATTGATTGAGTGGGTTCAAAGAATGATGGAGCTTCTCGATACGGTTGAAACCAAACTTCTCTACTTTTTAGTTGCTATTGGTTTAACCATCGAATTGGATGAGATTGAACAGTACTTAATGAGCTGTGAGGTAACCGGAATTCGGCAACTACACAAATTAGTGTCTGTTGGTTTTCTTTATCCACTCACCGATTCCTATAAGTTCCAACATAAAATTATATGGGAAGCACTCCAGACACACGTAACTAAAGAGAGGCAAGGTGAGTTCAATAGTCTCAGTCAGGTGTCGTAACTGATCCGAATGTGATCCGTTTTTAATCGTTCCACTTCGTTAATTTTTTCTTAGAGACGTAATGTAGTTGGTTTATTTAACGCCCAGGCAGAATAAACACGTATTGCTTCTCCAGTAACGAATACAGTGATGGAGAAATAACTATGAATGGAATGAAAGTAAAAACAGAAGAATACCAACCTCTCAATAGCTTATGGGTTGGTGATAGCGCATTTATACAGTTGACTAATCAGCGCATAGCATCAATGGCAGCAAGTCAAATACCAGTCCTTATACTTGGACAGAGTGGTACGGGAAAACGAATTGCTGCCAAAGCATTACACGAAAGTAGTGAGAGAAGATCTGCTCCATTTGTTTGTGTATGTTGTAAGTTATTAAATGATGAAAACCTCACCGACAAGTTAGACGAACAGATTAAACAAGCACAAGGGGGCAGTGTCTACATTGCCAATGTTGACGCGTTAAACAACGACAACGCCCGTGTATTAAAAGCTGTATGGCAGCGCTTTGATAGCTTAAATACCAATGTGCGTCTTATAGCGAGTACAACAGAATTACCTTTTTTAGAACAGGATAACGGAGGAAGAGAAAGTGACAGGAACGATAACTTATTACTGAGGTGGTTGCATTACCATTGTTTAAATATTCGATTGCCCACGCTGGCTGAAAGAGAGCAAGATATAGAAGCCTTGGTGCAATACTATCAACAATCTGATCCTCAAATTGAGCGCTTGTCTATTCAGGAGAGTGCATGGCAGGTTTTAAATAACTACGCCTGGCCAGGTAACGTAAAACAGTTAAAGCGATGTCTAGATAAATTAGCGATACAAGCTGAATCAACCATTATTAATCGTGAGGTATTACTCAACTGTTTTCCGACTATGGTTAACGATGAGCCGACAAGCGAAACTTCAACTATTGTTACTACCATAAATGGAAGAGCGCGTAAGCCTTATTTAAAAATTGATAATCAAGCCCGTATCAACGCGCAGGCACCACTTTTGACTGACAGTTCATTTAACGTAAATGAAAATACCAACGAAACTCAGCTTGAAGGGAGCCCCAAAAGCCACCCTGGCCTAAACAAAGCGATAAGCCACCTTTACCATAACTTCAAAACACCGCTAACAATGGAAGAGTTGGCAGGGCATGCCTGTATGAGCCCTTCGCACTTGTCATATCTGTTCAAAGTGTATTTAGGCATGTCGTTCAAGCAAGTGCTGCTTCGATTGCGAATAGTTAAGGCGATGGAAATTCTTTCAGAAAACCCCAATAGGCACGTAACCCAAGTATGTGACGACGTCGGATTTTCAGACCTTAGCTTTTTTGTGCGCAAGTTCAAAGCCACTGTAGGCGTGAGTCCCGGAGTCTACCGAGATCAGTTTCAGCATGACCAATCTAGCCCAGAGCTTTTAGCATTGGTGGACGATCTCTCGCATCCATTACTGCATACAGAAACGCGTTTAATCCCATAAAAATAGATTCTACCAATGGTTGAATGCTTGCTACCAAACGGAGCATAAGCTTGACCAATTTTATTTGTCATCGGGCGATTAACCTATTCATATCGTTTGAAATTACAGCGGCATTCAATTTCAAACGCGCAGTAAACACAGTGAAGATTGAACAAACAAAGCGAGGCAAACAATATGGCTTTTCCGACAGCGGTTAACGACCAAATCACAGACTCAGTCACACAGGCGAATGTGAAGGTATTAGGTGATGCACCAGCAATGTCGATGGGTAACCTTTTTCAGGCGACATCACAGGCATTAGGTAATGCGGCACACAATGCCACACTAGCTCAGCAACAATCTGGTATCACGTCGCAAGCGGCGACAACGATGGGTGTAACAACGCTCTACTCGATCGATACCGCCAGCACCGCAATGGGAACAAAAGCAATTCTTACTCCCCGTAAGAAACCCGTTGCCGGGCTAGGTTCTTAAACATCGTTCATTAGCGAACTAACAGCAACACCATTGAAAAGGATAGCACTATGGCATTCCCAACCGCAGTAAACGACCAAGTCACAGATTCGGTCACACAAGCAAACGTTAAAGTACTGGGCGACGCACCAGCCATGTCGATGGGCAATCTATTCCAAGCGACTTCACAGGCATTGGGTAACGCAGCTCACAACGCCACTATGGCGCAGCAGCAAGCAGCAATTACCGCACAAGCTGCAACCACAATGGGCGTCACAACCTTGTACTCCATTGATACGGCATCAACAGGCATAGCAACCAAAGACATCCTAGACAGCTTAAAGCAGAGTTAAGGGTAAGGAGATCTTAAATGGCGTTTCCAACAGCAGTTAATAGCCAGATCACCGATTCGGTAACTCAGGCGAATGTCGAAGTACTTGGTACAGCCCCAGCAACAGCAATGGGCAACTTGTTCCAAGCAACTTCACAAGCACTTGCTAATGCGGCACATAACGCAACGGCAGCGCAGCAACAAGCAAACATTACTGCGCAAGCAGTCACGACGGCAGGAGTAAATTTACTTTATACCGTCGACACCGCGTCCTCGGCTGTGGCGACGAAGAAACTATTAGGCGCTTGACGGAGCATCCCTGAAAGGTTCAACGACGCGATAGGCGGACAAACTTGTGGCTAGTCAGCCACATACTTTAAATCGTTAAAAAGGAAGATATTATGGCATTTCCAACGGCAGTAAACAGTCAGATCACAGACTCAATCTCACAAGTAAACACAAAAGTACTGGGTGATGCACCTGCAGTGGCAACAGGTAACTTTATGTTAGCGACAAGCCAAGCTCTATCTAATGCTGCGCACAATGCGACATCTGGCCAGCAAAACAATGGAGTAACAGCTCAAGCTGCTCTGGTTCAAGGCGTTAACACCATGTTTGCTATGGATGTTGCAGCGGCAGCTGTCGGCTCAGAGCGAATCTACCGCTAGGGCGATTCGTAATGGCGATATTGGCAATATACCTGTGCCAATATCGCCAATTAAAGGTGATAGATTGAATTTCTAGAAAGCCTTTCCCCAAGCACTAACCTGGCATGTCGGAAACGTGCCCACATGGGGGAATGAGATGGAAGAAGAGAGCATAGATTCGGCACCCGCATTTGCAATGGCCGTCACCGATGTCGTCATGGCGAACACCATTGGGCTATTGATGGAAAATGCAGTGCATAACGAAGCGCAATGCCAACTGATACAAAACGCAAGTGTCAATCAATGTTGCGCAATGATTCTCGCAGCGGCAGCGGGTAAGCCTCCAGCAGCAGGAAAGCCCTAGGCAGCAGAGTAGTCAAAATAAAGTCAAAAACTAGGAGAAGACAATGAGCTCAGTTAACGATCAAGTCACCGACTCGGTGAGCCAAATACATACCCTTTTAACGGGGGGCGCACCTTCACAGGCAATGGGCATGTTGGACGTAGCAGGAACTGAAACCCTTGGCATGACCATGTTTAATGCCGTGACGGCTCAACAAAACTCGCAAACATCGGCAGGTGCCGCACTTAACGCAAGCTGTGCCCGAATTCTGAAAACAGAAACCGTTGCGCCGCCACCTAAGACGAAAGAAGCGCTTGAACTAGAGCTAAAAACAATGCAACTCGCTGAGGAAAAGCTAAAAAACGAAGTGGAATTTGCATTGATTAAAGAACTAAGAATGTCCAACAAATCGATTACCAAAACCTTGATTGACGAAGCGTTGGTTAAAGCGGTGGAAGAAGTGGCAAAGAACATCGAAGCGAACGAAAAAGCACTACTTGAAAACATCGCAAAAGAGCTGAAAGCCAAGTTCGATAACTTGGTGTAATCAAACGTTAGGCGTTCGGTGCTCAGCATAAATCAACAAGAGCCATCAAATAGGATCCAAACAGGGGAATCACAATGAAAGATGAAAGTGTGAATACTCAAATTGTCGAAACGGTCAAACAGACCCAAGAGGCAACATTAACCGGCAACGTGATTAAAGCATCGGGCGCAGGTAAAGCGCTTCAATCCATATCGCAGTCTTCGGCCATAGCGGTGCAAGATGCCACAGACAACCTAAGAAACATCAACACCATGGCGACAACGGCTATGGGGGTGGCACTGTCTAAAATGCTCGCAACCGGAGAAACCACGCCCTATGCAGAGATTCTGACTCAGGTGAACACCATGGTAGAGCAAAGTACCACCAACTTTGCCAACGTCGGTGAAAAGGCCAGCAAGGTAATTCAAGATTTTTCAGACAGACTCTAGCCAAAGGACAGGAAGTGGGACATGACCATAAAAATCGAAGGGACAGAAATGCAGTCGTTTAGCCAGTTAACGCCACGCAATCAAGAGCTGGTTGGCATGCTTCCGAATGCACTACCCTGGATCAACATCAACATTGCTAACACAACGAATACTTTAGCCTTTGCCAATGAAGATGGGTTTATGGAGCAAATTGGACTAGGGCTGTCGGGTACCTCATATGTGGCGTTGCCTAATATTGACCTGACACTAGACATAAAAAAACTGCTCGATGTCGATGCACAAGACGTGCATACCCTGAGCACAGAAAACAAAGCGCATCAAGCGTCGGCCAGCCAAGTTAGTGACGTACTAAACCGCAACCATTTGGTGACCGACAGTGAGCTCACCAAAGTCGCTTCCTTGTTTGAACACGGTAAGTCGTCGGTGCCTTTTTCTTGGAATAGTGGATTGCAAGACAGCATTAACTGCTACAACAGTTTGATGTACATCGAACGATACATTCCGGCAAAACAGAGCATGAAAACGGAAGCCGCGAATTGGGCATTAACAGGTTCGCGAACACTGACAGGCTTTGGGTTGAACTACGCCGCCTACTTGCATGTCGCGACACATATCGACTCAAAGCACCACACGGTAGAAGACGCGCTCGCTACGCTCAATCAGATCGCCTTGAATAGGCTTGACTGCCCCCTGGTGACATTCGAATTGGATCAAACCAACTTGCAAAATGCGTTTGTTCAGTGGAGTGACGCGGGCAATACCTTGGGCTTTAGCAGTATTGCTTCTGGCGTGCTTAGCATAGTGTTAAACATTGATTGGCGAGCAAAAGGGACATTGGAAGACAAGGCTAATGCCTACATAACTCAGCTACAGGGAGTATTGTGCGAGCAATTGGCAACGGACAGTTATGTGAGCCAAGCGGGCCAGTATCGTCACTACCTGTACTCATTACCGGAACGAGAAATCATCGTCAACGTCGATGAAGTGGGCTGTTTAAGTGTGTATAGCGATTTGCCTATCCCCAAAATAAAAGCAGGCAAAGTGGGCATTGCAGACGAGCACACCACCAAACCGCACACGCTGTCAATCAATTGAGGTGAACCATGAACAATAACACCCAGCCACGCCCTTTTGGCCAATCATCCGCAGCAAACAAAACCCAAAACATTGGGAGTCGGGTGAATGAAACAAAGGGTAGCGACACGCTAAATGAGACATCAGCCTTTGATAGGTACGATGCAATGCGGAGGTTAGCTGAAATGTCATTGCCCGTGGATACCAACACGATAATGAAAAATGTCGACAACGTAATCGCAGACGCCATGCAAGCGATTAATCATTCGTTGAAACAGTCGTCGGATTACATCGACGGCGAACGGCAAAAATTGATGCAGCAGCCCCCGTCACTATCGCAAGCTTACCAGCAGCAAGATCAGGGCAATGATATTTCAGAGTTTGATCAAAGCCCTCAACCCACTCAACCCATATTGGGCGAAGAGGGAAAAGATGGAAAAGGGCGAGATAATGGGCAAGGTACACCTAGCTCGAACTTAAGCAGCTCAAACCCACTTAGCACGCTCAATAGCCAGGCAGCGGAAACAATGTCAAACATCGCACAGGGTTACGAAAGTAAGCTCATGGCAACACATCAAAACAAGCAGCAGCAAGTGATGAACAAACAAGCCTCGTTAACACAGGCCGCGTTCGACATGCAGCAGCAAATGATGGAAAAGCAGCAAACCTATCAGCAGCAATTATTGGGTATGGACGATCCTGCGTTGAATGTTTTAACCGCAGAAGCCAAGCCACACTCTATGAGTCAGCCAGAAGCTATGAATCAGCAAGAGCCAGTGGAGCAGCATCCCCCTCATGGGGTAAGTGAATAACCATTCTGCAAGGACAAAAATGGTCGAATAAGGCAAAAAGACAACCAAGTAGGCAACAGTATGATTAAATTAGACAAACTTAACGTTGAGTTAAGCGCTGATTTGAGCGTAAAACAGGCAGCTGCAAACAAGCAGATGAAAGAGCTGGTGGAGCGGCTGAGCCAAGCACCCAAATACCACACGCTAACGAAACAAGATCGTCAAGTGTTATCAAAAGAAGGGTACGCGCCCGATCTGGCAAATAACTTAGTTCTGATCACACAGCGTGATGGCAGTACTCGCTCTTCAGCGCAAGACACACTGCAAGTGGGCTTTACTTACGCAGCGTTTGATCCGGCACTATACGCTAGCCGTGATGTTCATACGGCGTTAGAGCGCTTATCACATTGCTGCTGCTGTTACTGCGAAAGCTTCTTAATGCCAACAGGGGCAGGGGAAGTTGGGCACTTTCGTCCCGTCACCTTGTTAGATACTGATGCCAGTCAAAGTAGTGACAAACGCCACTCTTGTTCACCTTACTACTTGCAAGCGTACGACCAATCAAACCTAGTTTATAGCTGCCCAGAATGTAACAGTGACCAAAAAGCAGGCCAGTTTCCAATTGTGGGTGAGCGCAACGCACAAGATGTCACCCAAGAGAAGCCACTACTGGTTAACCCCTATCAAGAAGATCCGCGTGATTATATCCGCTTTAATCCACATAACGGCCACGCTTACGCTTTTGATCAAGTGTGCCGCTTTTACCAAGCCAAACATCATCGAACGCCAGCGCAAGTGGAGGTACTGATGTGGCAAAAGCCCGCCAGTATTCCAAACCAGTTCACCACCAGTGGCGAGCTGCTTACCGACAGCCAAACGCAGCAGCAGTACGAAGATTGGCTAGCGCATAACGATAAACCCAGCAAAGGCGAGCAGACCATTCGCGTACTTGGGCTAAACCGACCGCCCTTAGTGCTGGCGCGGTTAGCAATGGCAAAATCGTTAATGGCAGGCTACAAAGCCCACCAACAAGCAGCGCCTGCAAAAACTGATGCCAAAGGGGCGAAAGCAGAGGTTGAACACGACAGCATTGCATACCGAAGCATGGCAATAGACATAATACAAACCTTAAACCAGGCGAGTTCAAGCTCATTGAACACAGAGCCATCGAAATCAGGCCGACAGAACACTGCGCCAGCAGGCAAGCCACATAGGAAAGTAACAAATCAACAAACAGCGAAACCAGATGCGGTAAACAAACAGTCAGTGAGTGAGGAAGGCGGGCAAGTAAAGGTTTCGAATGCGCTGGCATCTCAAGTACTAGCGTCTAAGGCCGTCAGCTCAAAAGAGCCTCAAACCATAGCAACTTGGCTGCGATCTTGTCTTAGTTACCTGGTATTAGAATCGGAACTGACGCAAACCAATAAACGACGATTAGTCTGCTTGTCGGCAGAAGACAAAGTATACGGTGGCACCGACACCGAAAAATGTGTGTTTTTGCCCATAGACTGGAAGCGAGATTTACATAACGTCATAAAGGTTAAATCGAACCGCAATATATGGGAAGCCAGCTTTTTAGAACTGGCACATTCACGGCCACACGAGCTTATAAACCTGTTCGCCAATAACGACGTATGGGTAGAGGGTGAATTTTCACCACTGGCTTAACCAAATAGAACATCGGTAGCCAACAAGCATTTTAAGGTTGTCTACCCATGTAAGGACTTGTAACACAAGGCAAGAAATAGCGAAATTAACCAAGGAGAAACATCATGAGCCAAAGAAAACAATCTGACAGCACACAAGAGTTCCATGCACAGCAAGAGGTGATCCATCAAGAGCAAGTCGCCAGCCATAGTGTTGCTTACACTGATGAGAGTGTCGCTAGGCAAATTTACGGAACCAATAATGTTGCCCAAGCCGTAAAAGAGGCCGAGCAACAAGCGCTAAGTGCAGTTGCTGCAACCGAATAGCCTGTAACGGCTAGCCAACGAGTCATCCGTACCCAGTGTATTGATGGCTCATTTCAACCGCCTCTTCACACCTCAGGGCAAGGCTATTTGTGAAGAGGTTTTTTTAACATTTGACAACTCACCCTAACCTTGACTTTACCAACGACGGCATCGGTTATACCAAGTCGCCAAGTAAAAACCAGCATAAAGTAAAGATATAGCAAAGTTAAAAAGGCAAGCAAGGACGGTAACGCCAATGAAAACGCAGCCATATTTAAAACGGACAAGCTTAAAACGGATAAACCCGCCACTGTTTGGCGTGAAGCACCACAAATGGTTAGCGCAGCGTGCGGCAAGTAATGCGGCTTCGCCATGCGTTAAAGTGGCAACGAAGCCTTTGCCTGTTAGCCTGCGCCAAGGCATGGAGCGTATATCGGGTGTAAATCTTCAACGGGTGCGCGTGCACTACAACTCACACAAGCCAGCCCAAGTTCAGGCTCACGCTTACGCACAAGGGGAAGACATCTACCTCGCTCCAGGGCAAGAAAGCCACCTACCGCATGAGCTTGGCCACGTAGTTCAACAAAAAATGGGCATGGTAGAGCCAACCATTGAAGTCAATGGTGTAGCAGTAAACGACGACCCAAGGCTAGAGCAGCATGCGACGGAGTTGGGGGAAATGGCGGTAAGGGTGGGGGGATAGAGCTCCTAATTGCACCCCTGGAAGAAATGGGGTGTGATGGTAAAAGGCCATGGCTCATTAACAGCCGGTTCATGGTGTTAAAGAGTCACTTTTAGTAAAGAGATAGTCTAATTAAAGTCCACGGTGGCTTCGCCACCATGTTGTAGGCAACTGAAAACAGCCTATAACAATCATTAAAGTCCAATTAAAAAGGTTTGAGATATGTATGCACAAGTAGAAAAGCCAAAAGAGAATAAGAGTAGGACGGTAGCTAATTCTATTGCTAAGAAGAAAGGTAATGGGAAGGGAGTTGTGCAGAAAACACGCTACAATGATTTGGACGGCTTGCTTGATAGTACGCCGTTCACTCTTAACCGAGATAAACTGTCCAATGTAGTAAAAAGCCATTTGTCAGAGGCACAAGAATTTATGCAATATGTTGATTTCAAACATTCAGACGAAGCTCAGATGGAAATAGACCCAAATATCATACGACAAGATGGATTAATTACAGTTAATTACGACAAAGACAATGCTAAGGGCTTGGAAGAAGATGTGTATGTCGGACAATTAATACACGAGTTGATTCACGTTGCTAACAGGAAGAGATATAAACCAAATAATGCGAGGATGGATGACACCTATATAAATCTGAATATATCACCTCATGACGGGAATAGTCGAATAAAGAAAGATCGAAATAATGAATATTACGGTTGGAATGGAACACAAATAAGTGATCATAAAAAGCAAACACTAACTCTAAAAAACAATATTGAGGAATTAGGGAACGCTTTAGAATGGGACAAGGATGAGATGAGTGAAGATCAATATCGCCATATATTATATAGGCTGGGTTATGCAAGTAGTAAACCACACCTAGAATACGATACAGTGCTTTTTGACATAGCTTATTACATGGAAAAACAAAACTTAAAAGACACTAATATGTATGAAGATGTCATACAGCTGCTGACGGAAGCACAAGACCGACGGCAGAAAGGTGGAGCTGCAACGGAAAGGACAAAAGCATGATACAAAATGAAATGATTAAGCGAGTGACCCTGTAATGTAGAAAAGACATGGGTCAATATAAATTCATGAGAGTTGATAAAGCCCATAACATCGAATAAAGACAATTAAAAAGGTTTGAGATATGTTTGCACAAGTAGAGAAGCCAAAAGAGAATAAAAGTAGGGCGATTGCTAATTGTGTTGCTCAGAAGAAAAGTAATGGGAAGCAAGGTTTTGGGTTATTGGATAATCGATCAATAGGGCAACGTCACCTTCAGAACCATAGAATTTTACAGAGGGCTGTAGATAAAGGTTTAAAAGTTGACACTCCTGTGATTCATAAAGGTAATACTGGGTATGTAATCGAAGAACTAACGACAGAGAAAGGAGTGCATGGGTATAAAGTTGAGTTTCCGATAGGTAAATATGTAGGCACATCATTGACTATATTTGTACCATCAGCAGTCCTAACCTTGGGCACCCAGGGAATTAACCAAAAGATAAAAAGACTCGACGCCAAACGACAGGAAAAAGATCTGGTTAAAAAAAGGCAACAGGAAGTCCAGAACGAAAGTCAACTTAATCAAATTTCGCAGGGTAACGAACCACAGATAAGCCAAATTCAAAATACCGTGCACGGAGAGATGTTATGGAACCCTCGGATAACTAATATAGATATGGACCACATCATGGAGGGGCACGGACAATATTCCACTGTACAGGGGAAAAGCAAATGGAATATGAACAAGGAACAGGTGGAGGAAACTATAAAGGAAATATTTAACGATAAAAAAGATAATATCGACAAGTTTACCATCGGGAATAAAAAAAATAGCAACCTAGAACAAGGATACCTTAAGAAAATAGGTACAACTGGGAGCGGGAAGGATAGTTATAGAGTAAAAGTCATGGTGGACGTGAGAAACATGACTGGCGAGTGCCATATCGTTAATGCTTATCCAATTTAATACCTTATACGAAAACACCTATGACTATAAAAACGAAACAACCTAATAGGACAGACACTCTAAGAAACGTCTTTCGATAACTAACTAACCAATCGATTACATCTAAAAAGTAGGGGACTCTTGAAACAGGAATGTGGGCTTTTCTAAGCTAATGGCGTGAACTAAAGTCAGCGTATGACAAGAAGGATCACGCATGACAACCGCACGTAGCCAACAAATTAGCTTAGAAGCCACACCCTATTATCATTGCGTATCTCGCTGTGTGAGACGCTCATTTTTGTGTGGCTATGATGCCACCACCCAAACTAACTACGAACACCGTAAAGGGTGGGTAGAAACTCGTATCAAAGCGGTAGCCAAGGCATTTTGCATCGATGTGTGCGCCTATGCAGTAATGAGTAATCATTACCATATTGTGCTGCATGTGAACCGTGGCAAAGCTCAAGCATTAACGCAGCAGGAAGTCATTGAACGATGGACATCCTTTCATTTGGCTCCCGTTATGGTTCAAAGAAAATTACGCGGAGAAAAACTGACCAAACCAGAATTGCGGGTGTATCAGGGCATCATCGAAACTTGGCGAGAGCGATTGTATTGTGTTAGTTGGTTTATGCGCCTAATCAATCAGTTTATTGCAAGCGAAGCCAACAAAGAAGACAGCTGCACGGGGCACTTTTGGGAAGGGCGATTTAAAAGCCAAGCGCTACTTGATGAAAAAGCCCTTGCCGCAGCCATGGCGTATGTCGATCTCAACCCAGTGCGAGCGGGAATTGCCGATACGCCAGAGAACTCAAGCCATACCTCGGTGCAGTTGCGCATCCAATCGGTTGGAGGTCATCGAGTTACGCCGCCCAACCTATTTCCATTTACGGGCTACCCGAGGAAAAACCGGCTCGAAGGTTTGCCGTTTCGGCTTATGGACTACTTAGAGTTGGTGGATTGGACGGGGCGGCACATTCGCAAAGGTAAAAAAGGGATGATCCCCAACGTTACGCCTCCCATACTGGAGCGGCTTGGGTTTAATTCCCACACTTGGCTGAAGAGTTGTTTCAATATTGAGCGCGGCCAAATGGTCGGTAGTGCGAGCAGTATTAGTACGGCGTTGCCAAAATTCAAGCGCCAGCGCGGAACTGGGGTAGTAATCCCCTAGAAAGCGGTCGGATAGGCATATTTTTTAAAAGCGTAGATTATACCAAGCGATTAATTGCACACTAATTAGACTGATACGTTCATCGACTTTAATCAACGAAAGGAACGGCTTATGTCTGAAACTAACCCCAACTTTGACGTCATGAGAGCCTACATATCAGAAAATGAGGGCTATCGACCCACAGTCTATAAAGATACGCAAAAGAATGAAACGATAGGGATTGGCTACAATCTTAACCAAGATGGAGCAAAAGATACTATCGAGGCCCTTGGCGTAAATTATCAGGATCTGTGTGACGGAGCAGTATCGCTAACCAATACACAAATCAATACCTTATTTGAACAAAGTATCACCACAGCGATTGAAGGCGCTCGGCAAACGGTAAGCAATTTCAGCGAGATTGATCCTACAAGGCAAATTGTAGTCGTCGATATGGTGTTCAATATGGGTCAACCAAGCTTTGCTGGGTTTAAGGAGATGATCGCGGCCGTTGAAAGCAGCAAATGGGAAGAAGCGGCCAAGCAAATGCAGGATTCTCTTTGGTATAAACAAGTGGGCGAAAGGGGAGTGCGGGATGTGCAAAGCATGCAACAGGGTGCGTTAGTGCCTATGCCGAATCGCTTAAGCTAAGTACGAGCAGCCTAAGTTTTACCTATCTAAAACGAAAAATGACCAAGACCAGCTCTTTGGGTTACGGCAGAGTAGAGAGAACTATGCCGCTGCCAGAGAGCTTTTTTATGACTAACGACAATATTATCGCCTATACAAATCAAAACCAACCGCATAACCCACCAAACGACAGGGCCTCCAGTACTGGAGGCTGGGCTAATCGCCCCCTCACAGAAGCACGCGGGAAGAAAAATAACGCTTCCTTACTTACCGAGTATGCCCAATGGTGCGAAACCCTAATACAAACGCGGCTGCAGCTCTATTTTGGACAAGAGTGCAGGTACTCATGCGTTCGCGATATACCCCCGCCAGAGTTGGCGAATCACAAAGGGACATTAGCCACGTTCGTTGCCAGCCATCAGCTGGATTTCGACGCGCAACTTTTATTGGCACTGGCACTGATGCCCACGGTAAAGCCGCAAGTGTTAGATGTGCTTATGATGCGTAACGACAACATAGAGCGCCCCTATACCGAATTTGGCGGTGCAGAAGCAAACGGGGCAGTGGTAGCCAACGGCGAAACCCTTGCATTTCTATTAGGGGGAGAGTGCATCGCCACTCGGCTAAAGGTGCAGCGTTGGCTAAGCCATGCTTTGACGGGGGATGTGAATGGCTTGAGTCAGGGGCAAGCTGCGGTTGCGGCTGAGTTAGAGCAGCCCGAATTTGCTCTAACCAACCCATTAAAACTGCCACTGGTGTTTAATGCCAATCACAACGCCCTGCTTACTTTAGGAACACCTGCCAAAGCGGCAAAGGGAGCAGGTTTTCCTGCCCAGTTGGTGGAGCCCAAGCACCACATTGAATCCTTAGTACTGCCCGATTCTGTTCTAAAACATTTGGACGACATTCACGCCTGGGCGCAGCATGGGCATACACTGGCCAATGAATGGGGTATGGAGCCACACATACGCCCCGGCTATCGCGCACTGTTTTATGGCCCATCGGGCACAGGGAAAACCATGACAGCAGGCTTACTTGGCCAGTTACTGGGTAAAGATGTGTATAAAGTGGATCTGTCACAAATTCACTCCAAATACATTGGCGAAACTGAAAAGAACTTAGCACGGGTGTTTGCCCTTGCCGAGCAAAATGACTGGGTACTGTTTTTTGATGAGGCGGATGCGGTGTTTGGTAAGCGTACCCAAACCAGCAGTTCAAACGATCAGTTCGCCAACCAAAATGTCGCCTATTTACTTCAACGCATTGAATGTTTTACTGGGCTAGTGATTTTGGCATCCAACTACAAAGACAACGTCGACGATGCCTTCTTTCGCCGCTTTGAAACCGTAGTGGCGTTCCCGAAACCGGAATCGGACCAGCGCCTAGCCATGTGGAAAAATGGATTCTCTGCCAAAGCTGAGCTGGCACCAGATGTCAATTTAAAGCAGATAGCCCTGCAATACCCCCTCTCGGGCGCATCGATTATGAATGTAATTCGTTATGTGTCGCTAAAGGCCATCGCTCAATCACGCAATGTGATCAGCTTAAGTGACTTGCTGGAAGGGATCGAAAAAGAGAACGGTTCAACCAATCAAACGCGCTGGTAATGTCGGTTATCAGCGCCTTCAATCATGCCTAATACCCTAAATACCCGAGTGATTTTACCAACGGTAAAAAGAAATCCACTCGCCGTAATAGGTTTTACCAACCTCCTCCGAATTAATCCCATTTAAGTGCCAACATCTGCCAAGTTGGTAGTTTCTACGCTGCATATAGTTAACTTAGCAAGCCAAGGTAAATACCTTGTTTAATTCGCAACAGTGTGGAAAACAACGACAGAGAGGAAAGGATTATGCCGGCTGATATATCAGTAAAAGGATTAACAACAGAAGAGCTATCAAAGGCTATTGCAGATGCAACCGTAGCAGCGACCACAGCAGTGGCAAAAGCGACTACGACCGCCAACGCCAGTTTAACGCTGAAAACGGAAAATGCATCGGCTAATGCAAACGGTTTTAAGGCTGATAGGGTGGTAACTGAAGGGTATTTACAAGCCAACTATGCCAAAGCTCATGACTATCTGTTTTGTTTAAGGGAAATAAGTTTTGAGGAGGATGACAACGATCTATCGGCATTTAGCGTCCAAGAGCTAACTTCAATATTAGATCCCAACGGTTGTGATTTAGCAATGATGCCGTTGATTAAATTTACCGAACATACAGAGAGTAAGTGGTTAGAAGCGATGGAGTCTTTAGCTAAAGCAATTATGGACGTAGTGATTATCGAGGGATGGAGTCACCTTACGAAACCAAAGACAGACAATGATATTAACACAACTAGTCTTCATGAGCATTTAAGCAACATAATATCCGATCATCAATGGGTATCAGGAATCTTAAGCTGGACCCTCGGTAGTGATGATCCAGTTTCAACTCTTTGTCAGCGTATTATTGAGGAGGGAAATAAGGTTAAAGGAAAGTTCACTAATAATTTCAGGCATGAAATAATGGCAATTCTGCATGATATCTTTCCTAACTATCGGCCACTAAAAGTGACTGCGGCCAATATAATGCACAGGCTCAAGTCTCTTGGCCTTCCGATAGATGTGACTATTTGGTTTGATAATGAAAACCTCAAACAGAGCGTGAGAGATACTAAGTTTATTAGCGAACTTACCGATGCAGGGTACTCAGTTGGCTACTTTGGCGGCGGCGATTGTGCTTGCCCACAAGGTAATGGCAACGTGCAAAATGGATCTATCGTGTTAGATAACGTTCAATGCGGCCCGAAAACGGAAGCCGGTGGTGGCATCCAAACCTTCACCATTGGCGATAACGGCGGTCCTTGCAAAATCCGCTGGATCAAGCCTCAATAACCCACTTCACTCGCAGGCCCAAGATTTGTCTCGCTCACTTGCGGCCTGCACCTTAGCGTTTTTCACCTCAGTGTTTGTCTTGGGTGTATTTACCCATTCTTACCTATCTTTACCTAGGTCTTACCTAACCAACCTTAGCTTCAACCAATTCAATTTGCCTTCTAATCGGTAGAGTAAAGCTATTCGTTATTTCGTGATGATTTGCCCATCGCCCCTTTTCTGGCGTCGTGTGGGTCATACAAAAGGGAGAAGCTAGGTATGTCACCTTCAGAACAACTTGAGCAATTAATACCAGCAGAAGACGCCTCGGTAACCGAAGGGTTCAACACAGCGGCGCATGCAGAACCAGAAGCGGAGCCAGCCGCAGATCTAAGTACTCAGGCGACAAACCAGCAAACCAATGGCAAAGAAATGCTTGAGCCAGTAGAAGGCCATGATCAATCGCAAGGCGATTTAGGATCATCACTTGTGCCTACCGCAGAGCAGAGTGTCAATTCCGATGAGCCCGAAGCGGTAATTCAACGCCAGTATCGTAGCCGTGACAACGACTATGTGTATGCGGTCGGGGTGCTAAAGCCTGAATTCCCAAATCAGGGCTTGCTTGAAGCCTTCTACAGCGCGGCTCAAAACCTTAATGTGAGTGAATACGACTATTACGCCGTGCTCAACCATGTTGAAGGTAACAACCATCGCCCATACTTCTACATTGCCGAGCAGATCAACTGGGTGCTCTCTATTCACGATAAAGAGACCTATCAGTTGCAGCCACGTTCAAAAGCGGAGTTAATGTGCTTTATTCAGGCTCTAAAACCGCCAGAGAACAGTTTACTTTCGGTGCTCTCGACTGTCGTTGGTGTGGTTGATGACAGCGCCAGCGCTACGGGCAGTGACAACGAGGAAACGGGTTTAACCAAAGTGGTGTGTAACCACCTGTTTAGCCAAACCTTAGACAGCCTGCACGATATGCTGCAAAAGCAAACAGGCGTTAACACATCCGTGATTCAAGATGTATTGAAGGGACTGGAGTATCAGCCTAATCAAGGCCGCAGTGATTTCAGTCGCGCCAAGAACTACCTTGCTTACCGCTACCCTGAGCTTTATCTGACCACTCATACCATGCAAAAAGACGAGGGTACCAGTGTCGCTGGCTACTTTTTGCAAGATGTTAACGCCAGTTACAGTGATTTGGCTTCGCCACATGTCATTGTGGATTTGACCTTCAGCTACAAAAACAAGGGCAGAGACAACGGTCACCCGCCAGAGGTCTATTTTCATTGCAGTGTGGATGTAACCCACCAATTTCCGTTTGTAAACACGCCACTGCAAAAGTATATGCCATTTACGTTAATGGCAGGCTAATGGCTAACAATTATTAAGGAGATACACATGGGTATGAATACCTTTAACCAAATTATGGGCGAGTCGTATGTGTACGCACTGGGATCGATTCGCCCCTACTTGTCCAGCCGCGACTTACAAAAAGAGTTTGACGCGGCTGCCAAAGCATTGGGCTTAGCTGACGACGACTATTATGGCGTATTCAGCTACAGTGAAACCACCAGTAACAACCAAAGTATCACTTTTCGCCCGTATGCCTACATCGCGGAAAAAGCCAGCTGGGTGTTTACGATAAATGACGTCGACACTTATATGGTTGTGCCAAAATACACCAACGAATTGGATGCCTTGATTGCGGCGTTAAATCATAGCGTGGTGGGGGACACGGTAGCGCTTATTGGGACTATGGTGAAAAGTACTAAGAATGAGGGAAAGCTAAAACCGTCAGACAGCGATCTACAGCTGCCAAGTGTGGTATGTAATCACGTTATCACCCAGTCTGCCAAGCAAACGCCGCCGATTGTTATTAAGCACAACGATGGGTTTAGTGCTTCTCGCCGCGCCTTGAACTATTTGGTGTTTAATTTTAATACGCTGATTAAAGGCAAACTCGATCTGTCTGGGCAACTTATTGAAATCCAGTATCAACCTTATACCAAGGATTCCAACCGTTTATTGATAGAGATGATCCTCACCTATAAGAGTCAGAACTTAGAAAGTTTCTATTCCTGCGGCATTGATGTGACAGATGGATACCCATTTGTTGATTTTCCACTAAGAAATTATGTGCCAAAAGCGGCCTAAAGGGGAGGGATATAACAATGCAAACCCAACACACCACAAGCAAACCGTTTGAACCCGTTAATTCTCAGAGTGTGAATGCCCAAAACGTGAATACCCAAAGCATAACGGCCCAGCGCGCTATTGGGACACTCGATGAGTCGAAAAGTACGGATGTCAGCCCACTAGAGCAAATCAATTACCCGCCCACGCAGGAGTATATTTATGTGGTGGGCCATGTGAACGCGCATTTTCCGAACTTAAGTGTCGAGAAAGAGTTCTATCAAGCTTGCGTATTGTCGCAAGTAGATGTATCGAGCATAAAATCCGTCGACGATGATGTAGCGCTTGCTAAGCTCAATCAAGATGCCGAACTCACTCCTCTACTATTTAAAGGGTTAGGGCTGCCTGAAAACGAATATGTGGCACGCGAGATGAATTGGCTACTCAGCAATGTGGATAACGATGAAGTGTATACCTTAATTACTGACTCAGATGATAGTATGCGCCAGTTTGTTGCAGCGCTTGGCTTAGAAACGCAACCTGTAATTTTGATTGGGCAAATGATGCAAGATGGTCGCGTATTAGTGAGTAACCTGATCCCTTGTAATTCTACTCCAGTAAATAAAGACCATTTAGAGTCTCAAAACACGAACATGAAAGAGCTGGTAGAAGAGATCCGTTCACTCAATAGTAACAACGGCATACGGAATGAAGACAGAGCGCTTAACTATACGTTGTATAACAACAGTAAGGTGTTCAGCGAGTCGTATAATTTATGTTACAACCCTAACCCAAGCGGCCCAAACCCTAATGGCTACCAGTTGGTGAATGTGGAAGTGGTGACCGATTGGAGCGGCGATAGGTTGGTGTCTAAGCTGATATTTAATTATCAGGGCATTAATACTGGCGCGAAGCAGAGCTGGTATTCAACGGTAGATGTAACTGGGGAGTATCCGTTTACCCTAACAGAATGGAAACGGTTTTTGCCTCGCTATTAGAGGGATTACATACAGAGTTTTTAGGCGAAGCCGAACTGTATGCTTGTCGTTCAAGAAAGGGCTACTTATAAGTAGCCCTTTCTTAGTTTTAAGCTTCTTGCTGATTCATTTCTTCTCTTGCTTCTTCTTCAATCAGTGAATCAACGATCACAGCACAAGCGGCGTCACCTGTGATGTTCAATGCAGTACGGATCATATCGAAGATACGGTCAAGAGCGAACAGTAGAGGTAGACCTTCGATAGGGATACCTGCTGCCAGAAGAACGGCAACCACTAGGAACGAAGGACCAGGTACACCTGCTTGGCCAACTGCACCAAGCGTCGAGGTAATAATGATGGCAATGTATGCGCCCATACCAAGATCGATGTTGAACAGTTGTGCGAAGAAGATCGCGACCAAACCGTAGTAAATTGCGTTACCTGACATGTTGATCGTTGCGCCTAGCGGGAGAACGAAAGACGCTGTCGAGTTTCTTACACCTAGCTCATGCTCACAGGTATCCATCGTGACTGGCAGAGTCGCCATTGATGAAGCGGTAGATAAAGCCACGGCTTGAGGCTTCTTCATCGCTGTCAGGAATTTCTTCGCAGAGGTCTTAGTGAAGATGTGAACCATAAGAGGGTAGGCCACGAAACCAAAGATAAGAATTGCAGCGATGTAGACAACAAACAGTTTGAATACCACCATTAAGGCGCCAAAACCGAATGTCCCGACTGCTTCTGCCATCAGGCCAAATACGCCTAGCGGAGCAATGATCATAACCTTGTTGATCATCCAAACCATTGCATCAACGATACAATTTACTCCGTTGATGATTGGGTCACGACGCTCTTTAGCTTGCTTAGAAATCGCAATGCCAAAGAACATGCAGAATACTAGGATTTGCAGTATGTTTGCTTCATTCAGTGACTGGAAAACGTTTGTTGGGATCATACCTGTGATGGTTGCCCAGAAAGAAGGTAGTTCACCTTTAGAAGCGTATTCAGAAGAGAACATGCCCTCGATGCCTGAAACATCGATACCCATGCCTGGTTTGAATACTTCACCCATAAACAGTGCTAGGGCAACAGCAAGTGCTGACGTTAAGCCAAAGTAACCTAAGGTGACCAAGCCCACTTTACCAGCAGATTGGCTATTACCTAAACCCGCAGCACCTGAGATCAAGGCTACGGCGACTAAAGGGATAACCAGCATTTTTATTAAATTGATAAAAATCGCACCTAATGGAGCGAAGATGGTAGCGCTGTCTCCCATGAAGGCACCCACGGCAGTACCTACAATCATAGCGACGACAACCTGAACGCCAATGTTGCTTAGCAAATTCTTTTCTTTTAACACTTCCATAACCTCTGTGCTAACAAAATTTAAATTCCCAGAATTACCATCTAAGTTAAATATTTTAATTAGATAATAATTTCGCCTCGCTTTTTACACGTTATTTTTACATTTAGCAATAAGGTGCAAAGTCAATCGAGCCAATTAAAAGCACTTTTATTGATGGGTGATAATTTTTTAATCAATGGCAAACGTTTGCTATTGGTTTGTAGGATGGATTTTGGCTTTGTAATACATTGTGTGATTAGGAGGTGGGGTGGAGGAGTTACACTGATATGTTAAAAAAAAGATCGGTTTCTCTAATGATTTAAGAAACCGATCTCATAGAAGTTTAGATGGCTAGCACTTTACTTTTGTGTTGCTGCCTTCATCGGTGAAACAAAACTAGCCAGCTGATTTAACATTTCTTGCGGAGACTCAACGTGTGATTCGATGATTTTGACGATAGCAGAGCCTGAAATCGCACCAGCAGCACCAGACTCAATGGCTTGCTTAACCTGTTCTGGTTGAGAGATGCCAAAGCCCAACAATGATGGTGGAGCATCGTATTTATTGAGTTTATCTAAAAGATCACTTACTGGCATGTTGGCCTTTGTTTCTGCACCGGTTACACCAGCACGCGAGAGTAGGTAGGTATAGCCGCCACCTAGTTCAGCAACTGATTTTAGTGTCTCTTCTGATGCCGTTGGAGGTGCAATGAAGATAGGCTCAATGCCGTGCTTCTTAGCCGCCTCAACAAACTCTTGGCTTTCATTGGTTGGTACGTCAGCAATCAACACAGAATCGATGCCGGCATTCGCACAACGCTGGTAAAAACTATCGATACCGCGCGCGTAAACAAGGTTTGCGTACATCAGAAGGCCGATTGGGAGTTCTGGGTATTTGGCGCGGATTTTTCCAATCAAATCAAAGCAGATATCTGGAGTTGCTCCCGAATCCAGTGCGCGAATGTTCGCTCCTTGAATAGTAGGGCCATCCGCAAGTGGATCCGAAAACGGAATACCCAGTTCAAGTGCATCGGCACCCGCTTCAACCAGTGTCTCCATAATTTTCAGGGACTGCTCCGGGTTTGGATCGCACACGGTTACGAAAGGAACAAATGCACCTTGGTTTTTCTCGTTCAGGCGCTCAAACATAGACTCATAACGGCTCATTAGATAACTCCTTTTTCTTCTAGAATGGCGTGAACAGTAAAGATGTCTTTGTCACCACGACCTGATAGGTTTACGACGAGAAGTTGTTCTTTGTCTGGGTTCTCACGAGCCATACGTAGTGCATGAGCTAGTGCGTGAGATGACTCTAGTGCAGGAATAATACCTTCACTGCGGGCAAGTTCTTGGAATGCTTCCAAAGCCTCATCATCGGTTACGTTGTCGTACTCCGCGCGGCCAATTGCATTTAAGTGAGCGTGCTGAGGTCCAACTGAAGGGAAATCAAGGCCTGCAGAAACAGAGTAAGATTCTTCAACTTGCCCGTTTACGTCTTGCATCAGTGGAGCTTTCATTCCAAAGAAGATGCCGGTTTTACCGTGCTTAAGAGGGGCGCCATGCTGGTCGGTATCGATACCCTTACCTGCAGGCTCAACACCGATCAGGCGAACCGTTTCCTCTTCAATAAAGTCAGCAAACATACCGATTGCATTTGAGCCACCACCCACACAAGCGATGACTGCATCAGGAAGGCGACCTTCACGAGCCAGAATCTGGTTTTTTGTTTCTTCGCCAATCATGCGTTGGAAATCACGCACGATGGTCGGGAATGGATGAGGACCAGCAGCGGTACCCAGCAAATAGTGAGCTTCTTCGTAGCTTGCTGACCAGTCGCGTAGTGCTTCATTACATGCATCTTTAAGAGTTGCGGAACCCGAGTGAACAGGAATGACTTCCGCGCCCATAAGTTTCATACGGAACACGTTCGGGCTTTGACGTTCTACGTCTTTTGCTCCCATGTACACGCGACATTTCAGACCAAGCAATGCACAAGCCAGTGCAGTTGCCACGCCGTGCTGACCTGCACCAGTTTCCGCAATGATCTCGTTTTTGCCCATACGCTTAGCTAACAGTGCCTGACCTAGCACTTGGTTAGTTTTGTGTGCGCCGCCGTGCAATAAATCTTCGCGCTTGAGGTACAGTTTGGTTTTAGTACCTTTGGTCAGATTGCGAGTCAGTGTTAGCGCCGTTGGGCGACCTGCGTACTCTTGCAACAGGGTCATAAACTCGCTGCGAAACTCTGGGTCTTCTTGCGCATCGATAAACGCTTGTTCTAGCTGTTCCAGTGCAGGAACGAGAATTTGTGGTACATACTGACCACCGTATTCGCCGAAGTAGGCATCAAGTTTTGCCATGGTTTTATTCCTTCAATTCAGTTTGGCATTGCTGTCTAGCACACCAAAAAATTTCTTTAATTATGAGTAATTGATCTTTAATAAATCTATTTAGTAGCTGCGAATCGCATCAAATGCCTGTTGCAACTTCTCTGCATCTTTCTTGCCGGGTGAAACTTCAACGCCTGAGTTTAAATCCAGACCTAGACAGCCTTGTTGGGCCGCTTTCTGAGCGTTGAAAGGTGAAATGCCACCCGCGAGCATCACTTTTGATCTATCACCAATCAATGACCAGTCGAAGACTAGGCCTGTACCACCCGTTTGAGAACCAACTTTGGTATCGAGTAAGTGGCGGCTGACTGGAGTGTCTAGCAGATCTGGTGAGCTGTCAGTGACACCGTAAGCTTTCCAGATTTCAACTTGATCACCTAGCTGCTCATGGATCGCAGTGACAAAGTTCTGGTCTTCATCTCCATGCAGCTGAACAGCGCAGAGGCCAAGTTCTTGCGCAATACCAACCACGGTGTCGACATCATGGTTTTGGAATACGCCCACATATTTCAAAGGAGCACCAGACATGGTTAGGCGAGCGGTTTCTAAATCCACGCAACGCTTCGACTTAGAGACAAAAATCAGCCCGCCAAATACTGCACCTGCTTGGTAAGCTTTCGCAGCATCGTCTGGGTGTGTCAGACCACAAACTTTATTTTCACCTAGTGTGACTTTGCGTACTGCCAGCTCTAAGTTTTCTTCTGCCATCAATGAGCTGCCGATTAGGAAACCATCAGCAAAATCTGCAAGATCTCGTACTTGCTGGTGTGTGTAGATGCCTGACTCCGAAATGATGGTTGCTTCTGGTGCCAGCTCACGTATTGTTGGTGCCAGCTCTTTGGTGCGGTTCAAATCTGTTGTTAGGTCACGTAAGTTGCGGTTATTAATACCAATAACTTTAGCGCCAAGTTTTACTGCGCGGTGTAACTCTTCCTCATTACTGACTTCGGTCAGAATGCCCATGTTGAGTGAGTGAGCTACTTCTTCCAGTGCTTTATACTCGGCATCATCAAGTACAGATAGCATCAGCAGAACTGCGTCAGCAGAATAATGGCGAGCTAGATAAACCTGATAAGTATCCACCATAAAGTCTTTACACAGAATCGGTTGAGATGTTTGCTTTCTCACTTGTGGCAGGAAATCGAAGTTTCCTTGAAAGTACTTTTCATCGGTGAGCACTGAAATCGCATCAGCGTGATTATTGTACACGGACGCAATGTAATCGAGGTCAAAGTCGTCACGAATCAGGCCCTTGGACGGAGACGCCTTCTTACATTCTGTGATGAAGGCAGTTTTTTTACTGCTTACAGCGTCATAGAAGCTACGATCAGACGGAGTTAGCGCCTCTTTAAACTGCTCCAAAGGTTGAGAGGCTTTACGTTCTTCCACCCAGCTGTATTTATCACGAACGATTTTTGCCAATACTTCTGCCATTTGCGCTTCTTTTAGGGACACGTGCTCTGAAAGTTTATCTTGCGTCTGAGTCATCTTTTGTTCCTTCCTTAAAGTACTTAGGCGTGAGCTGCTAGCTGATTAACCAGCTCAAACGCTTTACCAGAGTTCATAGCCTCAATAGCTTGCTGAGTGTTAGCCTTGAGATCTTCATGACCAAATAAACGCATGAGAAGCGCAACGTTAACCGCTACCGCACCCAGCTGCGCATCAGTACCTTTACCAGTGAGGATATTGGTAATAATGGCTTTGTTCTCTTCAGGATCACCGCCTTTAATCGCTTCAAGCGGATGCGCTGTTAGGCCAAAGTCTTCTGGAGTCAAAGTGTATTCAGTAATTTGCCCATCTTTGATTTCCGCCACTGTGGTGTTGCCATGAATAGCAACTTCATCTAGACCGCTACCGTGCACTACTGCCGCGCGCTTCATGCCCATCTTAAGCATGGTTTCAGCGATAGGACGGACTAACTCTTCGCTGTAAACACCCATAAGCTCAATATTTGGACGAGCAGGGTTAATCAGCGGGCCTAAGATGTTAAAAATGGTGCGGGTTTTCATGGTCTGACGAACAGGCATCGCATGGCGAACACCACTGTGGTATTGCGGCGCAAACAAGAAAGCAACGCCGAGTTTATCTACCGCAGTGCGAGTATCTTCAGCGCTCATGGCGAGGTTGATGCCAAATGAATCAAGCAAGTCAGAAGAGCCAGATTTGCTTGAAACACTGCGGTTACCGTGTTTTGCTACTTTCAAACCACATGCCGCAGCAACAAAGGCAGCTGTGGTCGAAATGTTGATGGTATTGTGGCCATCACCACCAGTGCCCACGATATCCGCGAAATCATAGTCAGGGCGAGGGAATGGATTTGCATTGGCAAGCAGTGCTTTTGCTGCGCCAGCGATCTCATCCGGTGTTTCACCTTTAATCTTGAGTGCTGTCAGCGCCGATGCCATAAGAATTGGATCAAGTTCACCGCGAATAATGATGTCAAAAAGCTGTTGGCTTTCTTCCTGAGTTAGCGGTTGTTGTTCATAGAGTTTATTGATGATCGTTTCCATTCTTATTTGCTCCTTATTGCTGCACTGACGTTAGATTTGATTCTTGTAAAGCCCACTCAATCGCATTGGCTAACAGCGTTGCGCCGTGAGTAGTCATGATGGATTCCGGGTGGAATTGAAAGCCACAAATTTTATCTTGCTCATGGACCACAGACATGACGAGTCCATCGACCTCTGAGGTTACGGTAAGTGTTTCAGGTACCTGTGTAGCCACTAACGAATGGTAACGTGCAATGGCAAGTGGTGAAGGTAGGTTGGAGTATGTCGGATGATTCTGGTGCTCCATCATCGACACTTTGCCATGGACAATTTCACCCGCGCCAGCAACGGTACCACCATAGGCTTCAACAATGGCTTGATGACCGAGACAGATACCGATCATCGGTACTTTGCCTTTCAGGCGCTGGATGACTTCCGGCATGGAGCCCGCTTCAGATGGCGCCCCTGGACCGGGAGACAATAACACAACCGGATTGTCTAGTTCGTTGACCGCGTTTTCAATCGCTTCCGCAGCAATGTGGTTGCGGTAGATTTTGACGTCGTGTCCGAGTGAGCGAAACTGATCCACTAAGTTATAAGTAAATGAGTCAAAGTTATCGATAAATACAATGTTAGCCATCTCTACGACTCCTTATGCGCTGACTGAATTGCAGAGATAACGGCTTGCGCCTTACCACGAGTTTCATCTGCTTCGGCTTGTGGTTCTGAATCAAACACAACGCCAGCGCCCGCTTGAACTTGAGCGATGCCATTCTCGACATAAGCAGAACGGATAACGATACAGGTGTCTAATGTACCTTCGCCAGTGAGGTAGCCAACGGCACCGCCATAGCTACCACGGCGTGCACCTTCGACATCTCTGATAAGTTGCATCGCACGAATTTTAGGTGCACCAGTCAGCGTCCCCATGTTCATGCAAGCTTGATAAGCGTGCAGAGCGTCCAGATCTTCACGAAGCTGACCAACCACTCGGGATACTAGGTGCATTACATGGCTGTAGCGGTCGACTTTAAGCAAATCTGCAACGTGGCGAGAACCCGCTTGGGAAATACGAGCAACGTCGTTACGCGCGAGATCCACCAACATCATGTGTTCGGCGTTCTCTTTCATATCAGTACGCAGTTCAAGTTCAATACGGCTATCTAGGTCGAAATCGATAGCGCCGTCTGGGCGTTTGCCACGTCGACGCGTGCCTGCGATTGGGTAAATCTCGACTTGGTTAGTATGAGTTTCGTATTTAAGCGCGCTTTCAGGTGATGCGCCAAACAGAGTGAACAGCTCATCTTGCATGTAGAACATGTAAGGACTTGGGTTACTCAGCTTTAGTTCTTTATACGCAGCGAGTGGTGACGGACAAGGCAGGGTGAAGCGGCGTGATGGAACAACCTGAAAGATATCGCCTCGCACTACGTATTGCTTTAGATCTCGAACGATTTGGCAGAAATCTTCATCTGAAACGCTTGGTTGTGGAGAAACGTCAGTTAATTTGGTCGCTTGCGGTAAATGTTTCAGGTTAGCACACTGTGACTGAATGCTATCAATGCGTGCTTCCAGCGTCGATTTTTCTTCGCTATTCGCAAACAATGTGGCTTGTAAATCACAAGACTCGCTCTGATGGTCAACGACGAGCAGAGTTTCTGCGACGTAAAAAACGTAGTCTGGGCATTGGTTTGATGCTTCTGCATCACCTAAAGGTTCAAAGTTCGCCACCATGTCGTATGCGAACAGACCACCAAGGAAAACCGCGTGTTGCTGATGTTCAGTAAGGTCAAAACTGTGCTGGACCAGACGCAACGCATCAAAAGAAGACGCTTCTCGTAAGCGAGAATCTTCATCGAGTGTATCGCAAGGCGCTTCAAACTCTAGTGTCAGCGTTTGACCATCAAATGAATGAGCCACATTGCTATGAATGTTGTGGGTCAAATGAGAAAGCAGGTGTTTACCGTTATTGGTCAGTGCTTGCATGGTCACAATGTGGCCGTTGCAAACGATGCGAACAGCGGAATCAACGATCAGCAGGCTCTTCAGATCCTGTTTTGAATCGATCTCTGCGGACTCCAATAACAGGCTGTCGGTTTTGTTTTCACACAGAGTATGAAACAGACGAGTAGGATCCTGCGTGTAAGGTGCAGATGCTTGGATAACTTCAAGGTTTCCCAGCTTTTTGATTTCAATGGCCTTGTTCACAAGACCTCCTTTTCATTTGTAATCTTTTTTACTTCCTGTCGTACATAGTCGCACAAAGAAAACGTTCACCCAATGTGGAATTTGCTCTATTTGATGAATGTTTGACCAGTTGAGTGCTGAGTATCCGACAAAACAAAAAGCCCGCTTTAGTAGCGGGCTTGGTAACATTAATTTGGTAAATTAAAAGTACACGTTAGCCCACCAAGAACTTGTCCAAGTGCGCCACCAAGCAAGGTCTGCAGAACTGTCACGTAGAGAGTCAGCTGCAAGATTCGCTTTCTGGTTTTGGTTAATTTCTTGTAACATAGTGAGCCTTAATTCAGGTACTTCGTATTTGTGTACTAGTTAACTAGTGCAGAGGTAAAAAGTCAACTAAAAAAACACATTTATGAGAATTGATTTACACAGCCATACCACGGCCTCTGACGGACGATTACCTGCTAACGAATTGATAGACAGAGCGCTCGGTTTTGATATCGATGTGCTGGCGATTACCGATCACGATACGGTAGATGGTTTAGAGATTGCGCATCAGTATGTTCAAGACAACCAGCTACCCATAACAATCATTAACGGTATTGAAATATCCACGGTGTGGCAAAACAAAGACATCCACATTGTTGGGTTGAATATAGACCCGCAGTCCGCCGAGTTGGCTCAGTTAATCGAACAGCAGAAAAAGCACCGTGAAGGGCGAGCAGAAATGATCGCTCATCGCCTGAGTAAAGCAACCCGAGAAGGGGTGCTCGAAGAGGTGCAAGCCATTGCTGGTGATGCACCTATCACGCGAGCGCATTTTGCAAAATGGCTGGTGGACAATGGCTACGCCAAAACCATGCAACAGGTATTTAAGAAATACCTGACTCGCAATAACCCAGGTTATGTACCACCGAGTTGGTGTTCGATGGCTGATGCCGTCAGTGCCATTCACAGTGCGGGTGGTCAAGCGGTGCTTGCGCATCCCGGGCGCTACGATCTCACCGCAAAATGGATTAAGCGACTGCTTGCCGCATTTGTTGAAGCGGGTGGGGATGCGATGGAAGTGGCCCAACCACAACAGGGCCAACAAGAAAGGCGCAACTTGGCGGATTATGCTATACAATACAAACTATTAGCGTCTCAAGGCAGTGACTTCCATTATCCGTCTCCTTGGATGGAGCTGGGCAGGAATTTGTGGCTGCCATCAGGTGTAGAACCTGTATGGAAAGATTGGGGTATTGAGCCTTCGCAAGCTGATTGACCATAGGTTGTGGCGATTAGTGACTTAGATTGCTATTAAATCAATACGTTACAAATATAGAGTCGAGAGACTCGATGATGAGGAATTACAATGAGCCAGTTTTTTTACGTTCACCCAGAAAACCCCCAGGCTCGCTTGATCAATCAGGCTGTGGCAATCATTCGTAATGGCGGTGTGGTTATCTATCCGACAGATTCCGGTTATGCACTGGGCTGTCAGCTAGAGAATAAACAGGCTTTGGAGCGAATTTGTAAGATTCGTCGATTGGACGAAAAGCACAACTTTACATTGCTTTGTCGCGATCTTTCAGAGCTGTCTCTTTATGCTCGCGTCGACAACACCGCGTTTCGCTTACTAAAGAACAATACGCCAGGGCCTTACACGTTTATCTTCAAAGGGACCAAAGAAGTACCGCGTCGTTTGATGAACTCTAAACGTAAGACGATTGGTATCCGTGTACCAGACAACCAGATTGCGCTGGATTTACTGGAAGCGCTTGGTGAACCTTTGATGTCGACGTCCTTAATTCTTCCGGGTAATGATGTTACTGAATCAGACCCAGAAGAGATTCGCGATAAACTTGAGCATGCGGTGGACTGTATCCTCAATGGTGGTTACCTTGGTGAGCAGCCAACGACTGTAGTCGATTTCAGTGATGATGAGCCTGTCATTGCCCGCGTTGGTTCAGGCGACCCAGCTGCATTCGAGTAGCAACTTCTCTTTCGCAAAAACTTCAATGAGCAGAGCATAGTGTGTTGATACCTATGCTCTTTCAACCCGCAAAAATCCCAAGTGACTGCTATGCTGATTGTTAAGTCTAATAAATCAGATATGCAATATGCGTCATTTGCTTCTTATTCTATTCTTGTTTCCCGCTATTTCTTCTGCTGCACCTCTCGAAGTGCGCGTTGTACAAAGTAATGGCAAACCAGTAAAAGATGCCGTGGTCTATGTTACCGCTTCCAACCTACCCGTTGAGGAAACGACAACTAACGAAACGTTAGTGACCGAAGTATCTCAAAACGGCCGTGCTTTTAAGCCTTATATTTCAGTAGTAAGAGTCAACCAGCCCGTCCTATTTACCAACAAAGACGACATCTCCCACCATATTTATTCCATTACGGGCCCTCTCGATTTTTCTTTTGTGATTCGTGCTTCTGAACAGGGGGTTGAGAAATCTTTTCCTAGTGAAGGCGTGGTCGCCATGGGATGTAACATTCATGACTGGATGAGCGGTTACATCAAGGTTGTCGATACTCCTTATTACACCATTACCGGTAAGTCAGGGGTTGCCAGAATAACGCTACCAGATGGGTTGGAAAATGTGACGTTAAGGGCTTGGCACCCACAGATGAACGAAACGCTGCAAACGGAAGTGGCGGGTGATCAAGAATTTGAACTGGCGTTAACCAAGAAAATGTCACCGATACCGAAGCAGAAAAATGCTCAGATGATTGATTTCTACGGGTCCTATAAATGAATCAATTTAAAAGTATCCAGACTCAAATACTGTTCTCTTTTCTCGCGGTGTTGATCGCTGTTCAATGCATTTTGTTTTACTCCATTTTCCAATCGAATGAAAAAGAAAGAGAAGAGCGAGCGCAAATACACCTCAGTACAGCAAAGGCGGTGTTTGAAAACCAGTTTGAACAACGTACGCGTAATTTAACCGGGTTTGCTCAGACCGTCGCAAAAGATTTTGGCCTTAAACAGGCTTTGAGAGAGGACGCGCGCAGTTTCTTAGTGGCGTTGAATAATCATCGCCAGCGGATTTCTGCCGACTTGGCGATTGCCGTTGATGAGAATGGTAATTTCATCGGTAAGCTGGTTTACGACAAAGGCAGTAATCGAACCCGCGCCGATACAGAGAACAACATGCTGACCATGGAGGAAACCGCTGCTCCAGATGAGGACCGCCCAATACTCTATGAGTATCAGGGTGCGGTGTTTCAATTAGTATTGGTTCCAGTCCAAAGTGGTGCTGAAACGGTCGCTTGGATAGGTTTTGGTTTTGCTATCGACAAGACTTTAGCGCAGCGACTCGCGCTACTGACAGGTATGAATGTCGATATCGGTTATCAGGAGAGCGGGCAATGGTCATTGCTTGCCAGCAGTGTAGAAGAGGCAGGCAATAGCTCTTCCGCGATAGAGCCTCAACAATCGGATGCACACACTATTGCGACTGAGGTGGCGATTGGCTTTAAAGACGAAAAAGATCTCATCGCATCCCTTTATCTCTCCAGAGCGGACTTATTCGCAACACTACAAAACCGATGGCTACAGATCATGTTGATCGTCTTAGTGACGTTTGGTTGTTCGATCGTCGCTGCCTTTTTACTATCAAAAAGCATCGCTAAGCCATTGCAGGGACTTGTTAGTAAAGCGAAGCAAATCGCTCAAGGGGAAAACAGCGAAGCCTTGGTGGTGAATCGTAAAGATGAGCTTGGCGTATTAGCCCATGAATTTAACCTAATGAATCAAGCCGTTAACGATCGACAGGCTGAGTTAAATTACCGTGCTTACCACTCTGATCTGACAAAAATGCCGAATAAGAAAAAGTTGTTTGAAGATATTGCCGATCTCATCAACAACTCATGCGATGGATTTTTACTCATTCGTTTCAGAGTCTTGGAATTTGAAGAATTAAATTACAGTCTCGGGTTAGACACTGGCGAAGAGCTTCAGGTTGCGGCGGCAAACCGGTTAATGGCTTTGGAAGAGAAAGCACAATTTTATCAACTCGAGTCCTCAGAATTTGCTTTGCTCTCCCAATGTAATGCCAAACAGTCGGATGAACACAGCGCCAATGTGGTTCTACAATGTTTGGCTGGAGCGTTCAGTTTACAACGTATTTCGGTGACGGTGCATACGGTGTCAGGGTACTGCCGCTATCCTAAGCATGGTGAAACTGCCCGTCAGTTG
Source organism: Vibrio sp. B183 (assembly GCF_000740665.1). NCBI lineage: Bacteria > Pseudomonadati > Pseudomonadota > Gammaproteobacteria > Vibrionales > Vibrionaceae > Vibrio > Vibrio sp. B183. The sequence continues at coordinate 307,379 of NZ_JPQB01000015.1, forward strand.
CTACACAACGCTGGTATTGCCTTACAACAAGCGATGAAGATGAGAGTTCCAAGTCTTGAATTTGCATCCAGTATGGCAGAAAGCGCAATCAATCGTGTGCGCTTAACCCATGAGCTAACGGAAGCCATTCAAGGTGACCAACTGATACTGCACTTCCAACCAAAACTGAACCTTAAGACTTCGCAGGTCGATAAAGTCGAAGCGTTAGTAAGATGGATTCATCCAGAACTGGGGATGATTCCACCGGATGAATTTATTGAAATTGCTGAAACCACTGGTCAGATAGATGCGTTGACTGACTGGGTCATGCGCAGTGCTTTGCAGCAACTACAAGTCTGGCGAGAGCTCGGATTCGAATTAGGTGTGGCGATCAACATCTCTGCGGTTAACCTCAAGCAGAAGAACTTTGACGACAAAATACTGACTTTCCTATCCCAGTCCGACTGCAGTGAAAACGAGGTTACAATTGAAGTCACAGAAAGTGCGCTGGCGGAAGACCCTGAATACGCTTTGTCGATACTCAGCCGACTGTCTGAGAGGGGGCTGTCTATTTCAATTGATGATTACGGCACGGGTTATTCGTCCTTGTCACAACTGAAACATTTACCCGCAACGGAACTGAAAATAGACAAATCTTTCATCCTCAATGTTGCCAGTGATCAGCAAGACCAGACGATTGCACAATCGACGATAAAGCTCGCCAAACGCTTTGGGCTTAAAACGGTCGCGGAAGGTGTCGAAGACCAAGCCTCGCTGGATTGGTTGGTCGCCAATGGCTGTGATCATGCGCAGGGGTATTTTATAAGTAGACCACAACCTGCTGACAAATTGACTAGCTGGCTGCAAATGCTGGAAGGTCAACGATGGGGGCAAGCTGAACCGGAAGCCAAAATAGTAGGATCGCCGCACTCAGGCCGCTAGTGGCGGCATTGACATGTATTTCATGGATATAAAACCTTACGATTATTCAATTTTTTGCCACCTTAGATTGGTGTCAAAAGTAAAAATAATGCATGCGTTTTTTTAGAGAATTTGCGATAATACGCGACCGCGATTTAGGGTCGCAAAATAGAATCGACGTCTGAGAAGACGACACAAAGGTAGATTGATGAACGAAAAATTACAGAAAGTATTAGCGCGAGCAGGCCATGGCTCACGACGCGAACTTGAAGCTTTGATCAAAGCGGGTCGCGTGAGTGTGAACGGCGTTGTTGCTAAGCTTGGTGAACGACTAGAAGACGAGAATGCGGTAGTTCGTATTGACGGCCACACTGTTTCTGCGAAGGCGCAGGAAGAAGTGGTTTGTCGTGTACTTGCATACTACAAACCTGAGGGTGAGCTGTGTACTCGTCATGACCCAGAAGGTCGTCGAACTGTATTTGACCGTCTGCCAAAAATCCGTGGTTCTCGTTGGATTTCTGTTGGTCGTCTGGATGCGAACACATCTGGCCTACTACTATTCACAACCGATGGTGAGCTTGCCAACCGTTTGATGCACCCAAGTCGTCAGGTTGAGCGTGAATACCTTGTACGTGTATTTGGTGACGTTGACGAGAAGAAAATCCGCAACCTAGTTGGTGGTGTAGCGCTTGAAGATGGCCTAGCGCGATTTGAAGACGTTGTTTACGCAGGCGGTGATGGTATGAACCACACTTTCTACGTTGTGATCAACGAAGGTCGTAACCGCGAAGTACGTCGTTTGTGGGAATCTCAAGACTGTACGGTTAGCCGCCTGAAGCGTGTTCGCTACGGTGATATCTTCCTGGATAAGAAACTGCCTCGTGGCGGATGGATGGAGCTAGACCTTAAAGAGGTGAACTACCTACGTGATTTGGTAGAGCTGCGTCCTGAAAAAGAGACCATGCTTGACGAAAACAAAGCCAATACGTCACGTAAGCGTGAGCGTTCTCGTAGCCAGAAAATTCGTCGCGCAGTTAAGCGTCATGAAGAGCGAATGAACAACGGTGGTGGACGTAGCAACAATCCAGCTCGTCGTAAACCGCGTAAAGGTGCAGGCGAGCAAGGTGCTCGTAATAAACAGCGCCAGCGTTAAAAATATGAATAAAAAAGCAGCCGCATAGGCTGCTTTTTTGTATCTAAAATCAGATAAATAGCGTGCCTTTAAGCGCAATTACTGCGCTACCAGAAAGCTTGACTCGCCCACCTTCCACTCGTTCGATATCCAGATAGCCGCCCCTTGAGGATGCTTGGTAGGCGGTGAGTACAGGCTTGTCGATTTTTCCTGCCCAGAACTCAGCCAGTGCACAGTGCGCTGAACCTGTCACCGGATCTTCATTCACGCCGACCCAAGGCGCAAAGTAGCGAGAGATGATATCGCTATTGGATTGAGTTGATTGAGCGGTGACAATGATCCCTCGCCCTGGTTGTCTAATCAATGAAGAAAAGTCTGGACTTAGGTCATGCACCGCTTGTTCGCTGTTAAGCTCAAATAGTTCTTTAGAATCAAACTGACAGTAGGAGACAACCTGTTGTTCAGATAACCCGAGTGCATTGAGTCTCGCTTCAGAGCAATGTTGGTCATACTCCAGTTCGGGCACTGGGAAGTCCAACTCATAAGTCGAACTTAACACCTTCACACTCAGCAAACCGGCAAGGGTATTAAAGGTAATGCTGTCGCCCGTTGCAATCTTTGCTTGTTGCTTTAGGACATGGGCAACAGCAAGCGTGCCGTGCCCGCACAGTTTGACTTCTACTTCGGGTGTGAACCAGCGCAATCGCATATCGTTTAAGGACAAAAACGCCGTTTCAGACACCGCCATTTCTGCGGCAATAGCAAACATCAATGACTCCTCAAGTGGCTGGTCCGTAATGCAGACACCCGCTGGATTGCCTTTGAAAGTTTTGGCGGTAAATGAGTCGACTTGATAGATATCCAATTCCATGTCTTGTATTCCGTTCCAATTAAGTGTGATTGCGCATACTAAGTTGCTTAATGTTTTCTCGCAACCAATTGATTTTCGGATTGTATGCGTTGCGCTTATGCCAAATTAACGTAAATGGAATCATCAACTTTTGCTTAAACTCATCTTCAACCGGTATAGGTAAACTAATGAGGTTGGAGTGTAACTGTTTGACGTAATGCTCGCAGTAATTTGGGGCAGTAGTGATGTACTCATGACCCGCTTGGGCTGCCATAAACAGAGATTGCTCAAAGCTTGCCATGGTTAATGTACTGGTTCGGCTCAGGCCTTGTTCTGCAAGGACGTTATCAAGCGCCCAAGTCTCACTCTTCTCCCAAAGGATATTAATGTGGGTGTAACGAAGAAAGGTATCTAGATTCCACTCTTGCTTAAGCGCTGGGTGGTCATCACGTAAATAGACTTTGGGTAGATCGGTAAACAGGACTTCGTAATCTACAAAGTAGGGGAGAAGGTCAAGTGACTCGTTAGAGCGAGGATGACTTTCTCGACCGGTAAAACCGATGTCCGCATCACCGCGGATGATGGCCTCAAGCGAGTCGTAATCCCAGTTGCTGGTTTTGACTTTGGCCTGTGGGTAGCGTTCATGTATCTGCTGAAGAAGCTCACCGAGTAAAGTCAGTAATAAAGGTGACTCTATCGCGAGATGAAACTGAATCCCTTTCGTGGACTCTTGAGTGCGCCTTTCTGCAATCTGAGCACTGATTTGCAACCAGTCATTGAGGTCTTGCTCCATACTGAGGGGCAGCGGTGTGGGTGCCAGTCCGGTGGGAGTTTTGACAAACAAAGGATCATCAAACCAATCGCGCAGCTTCCCCAGTGATTTACTGACGGTCGAAGGCGTAACATTGAGCTTTTTCGCTGCTCTGGAAACACTCAGCTCCTGAAGCAGAAGCTGCAATGTAAACAGTAAATTGAGATCAAGCCGTTCCAGAGATTTCTTCATAACGATGTAGTGGTGTCGGTTTTGGTATCCATAGTATTAGAGCAAAGCTGATTAGGCTACCTGCCGCCAGTATTATTATCAGCATGTTTAGAGCACTGATGCCCAAAATACCCGCTAACCATATGTAGAAGGCTGAGCTGCACACTTGTGAAATTCCCAATAAAGAGCTGGCAACGCCGGCACGTTTAGAAAAAGGGCTGAGTGCCTGGCTCATGGCCACGCCAAAGCCGAGAGAAAAGCCAGCACACAACAGCCCAAAGCCTATGAAGTAGCCGATGTGACTCAATTGAATAAAGTTAGTGATGAATAACGTAGTGGCGGAAGCCGCAAAAAACGTTTGGGATAACAGGCTCAAACTTCGCTGCTCAAATCGGGCCAGCAGGAGAGGCGCAGAGAAAGACGTGAGCATACTGATTAACGCAGTGAGCGCCATAACGGTCGAATAGCCGCCGCGATCGAAACCCATATCACTCATAATCAGCATTGGTGAAACATTAACGTATGTCAGGATCATGGTGACACTAAATGAAGTCACCATCAGACGACTCAAGAAGTAACTGTCTTTAAAAGATTCACTCTCTAAGTTAGCGGGCTCATTCAAAGGTTGCTTGGCGGTCTTAGGTCGGCTCTCTTTTAGAGCAAAGAGCGATAGAAGACAGACGATCACACCCATTCCGGACATGGTGGTGAAAAGCGCAGACCAAGGGTATTGAAGCATAATCAAATGGCCGATGACGGGGGCAATGACTGGCACGATGCAAGTGATGCCGTTAATCATTGATAGAACCTTGGCTCTTCGCTGATCGTCTAACACATCGCGCAAAATCGCAAATGCAACGACGTAACAGGAGCCAGCTCCGATACCCTGTGCAAATCTCGCGATGAGAAACTCAGTACTTTGGGTCGATGTAGCGCCCAGAATGGACGCTGCGACAAATATGGTGGCCCCGATAATTGCTACTGGCTTCCTACCTGAAGAATCCGCAATTCGACCTGCGACTAGCATAGTGGTCGCCATACCTGCCAGATAGATTGAAAAGGCAATGTGCAGCTCGGCTTCTGTTGCATTTAAATCCTGAGCGATTTGCGGTAAACCAACCAGATACAGGTCTATGGCCGTGGGATAGAGTAAAACAAGAGCAAAGCTACAAAGCAAAAATCGAATCGTGGAAACCTCGCGAATTCAGAAGCCTTGATACTAAATTGCGCTTGAGGGAACCGCGAGTGGGAAATACGACAACGGGTATTTCCAATTACGACAAACCCTGTATGAATGAGAGCGATTGGGAGGCTGGGACAAAAAAGGGGCAATCGATATTGCCCCTTGTGTTTATAGCGTTTGGTTGAGCGCGAAATATCGCCCTTGTTTTTCAAGCAGCGCCTGATGGCTGCCATGCTCAACTATCTGACCTTGCTCAATCAGACAAATGGAATCCATCTTATCAAGGTCGACTAAACGGTGAGTGATGAAGACGACCGTTTTGTCTTCAAAATGCTGTTCAAACAGCTGCATGATCTGTTGCTCAGTTTGCTTATCCAAGCCTTCGGTCGGCTCGTCTAATAACAAAATAGGGCCATTATGAAGCAGCGCTCTAGCGATACCGATGCGGCGTTTCTCACCTCCGGACAACTGACGACCACCGTCACCTAACCAAGTATCCAAGCCCTGATCATCGAGTAGTTTTTCAAGTCCTACTTTAGTCAGAGATTCGCTTAGTATTTCATCACTGGCATCAGGAGAGGCCATCAACACGTTGTCACGCAAAGTGCCATTCAAGATATCAACCCTTTGGCTGACCACGCTGATTGCCTGACGAAGCTGGCTTTCACTCCAATGACGAATGGATTGGCCTGCAATCTTAATGTCGCCTTGCTGCGTGTCCCAATAGCGATTCAGCAACTGCATTAATGTCGATTTACCGGAACCAGTCTGACCTACCACTGCGATGCGGTGCTTGGCAGGGATTTGCAGGCTAATGTCTTGCAGTGTATTTGAATCGCCATCCGGATAACGGAAAGTGACATTCTCATACTCAATTGAATATGCGTTGTCGTGCTGCGTGTTTTGCTCTGGGAACTGAACGTCGGGCTCGGACAAGATGATGTCGTTTAATCGACGTGCTGAAGTCAGTGTTTGACCCAAATGCTGGAAAGCGCCGGCTATTGGCATTAGAAGCTCGACACTGGCCATTGTGGCGAATACCACCAAGGCAACCATAGGATCGGGCATATTACCGCCGACGCCGTCTGCCGCTAGCCATAGCATAAGAACGATCGTCCAACCATTGGCAAGCATCAACAATGCTTGTGCTAAACCTGCAAAGTGAGCATTAAAATACTGATTCTTCAGCAAGCGTTCTTGCACATTTAAAATCGCATTGCGGTAACGCTCTTCGGCTCCAAACAGGGTGAGCTCGCTATAGCCTTGTAACCAATCCAATGTCGCAATACGCAGGTCGGCTTTGTTCTGTGTCAGCTCTGCGCCATTAGTTTTACCTAATTTGTAGAACAACACTGGCCAGATGAGCAGTAAAGCCATAAGAATGGCGCCAAGCGTTAAGCCGAGCTCCATGTCAAACCAGCAAATTAGCGCTGTTAAACCTAGGATGCCAAGTGTGCCTACGACCATAGGGCTGACAAGGCGCAGGTAGACGTGGTCCATCGCGTCGATGTCGGCAACTAGGCGGTTGAGCAAGTCCGCATCACGCAGGTTTGATACTCGACCCGGAATTAATGGTGCGAGCTTAGAGAAGAAGAAAATACGCAGGTCGGTCAGTAGCTTGAAGGTGGCGTTGTGGCTGACTACGCGCTCACCCCATCGACCAGCGGTACGTCCCATAGCAAAGCCACGGACAAAAGCCCCTGGCAGCATGTAGTTGAAGGTTTCTCGGGCGATAGTTAACCCGGCCACTGCAGCGGCAGATAGGAACCAACCTGACAAAGTAAGCAGGCCAATAGAAGCAAATAGAGTTAGGAAGGCCAGCAGCATTCCCAGCGATAGGCCGAACCAGTGCTTTTTATACAGTTTTAGGTAGGGAACTAAATCACGCATCGAGATTCCCCTTATTGGCTTGGTTCAGAGCGTAATTCGCCTGAAGCATATTTTGGAATAACCCCTCTTGATTAGAGAGTTCGTTGTAGTGACCACTTTGAACAATCTCGCCGTTTTCCATGACCAGAATCTGTTCAACGTTTTGTAGAGGACTAAGCTGGTGGGTGACCATCAGCGTTGTTTTACCTTCGACCTGACCAGCTAGCCCCTGCATGACCAAGCGCTCACTGCGTGCATCCAGACTTGCAGTTGGTTCATCAAGCAACCAGAACTGACCGTTTTGAACCATTGCCCTTGCCAAAGCAAGTCGTTGAGCCTGACCAACGGAAAGGCCACCAGAGCGGTCGGATACCGCGTAATCGAGCCCGTGTTGCTCAACGAATTCTGCGGAGAAAGACTCTTGCAATGCGGTTTGGATGGCGTCATCTGAAACGTTGTCTTTGCCCAACGTGATGTTGTCACGAATAGAACCATGCAACAGCAACGGGTTCTGGCCAACCCAGCTGATTTTTTCCCGCCAGCTTTCGAGATTCAGCGCTGTTCTCTCAATGCCATTGATGGTGAGTGACCCTTGATATGGGAGGAATCCGAGTATCGCATTGATTAAGCTGGTTTTGCCGGCGCCACTTGGGCCAACTAAAGCTGTTGTCTGAGCTGTCGATAGTTCAAAACTCACCGGACCAAGCAATTTAGTGCCTTCAGGTGAGAACACCTCTAAATCTTTTGCTTGGATGGAAATAGCGTCATTCGCGCTGAGCGTTTTGTCACCTGAACGAACAGCACTGACATCTGTATCAAGAAACTCAACAATGCTTTCAGCAGCCCCAACCGCTTGTTGCTTCGCGTGATAGAAAGTGCCTAAATCACGCAGCGGCTGATAAAACTCAGGAGCCAGCACCAGAATGAACAGGCCAGCCATCAAGGTTACACCCGCGCCATAGTCGCCAAAGTTAAGCTCGCCGATAAAGGCAAAACCGAAATATACGGCTGTCAGTGCAATGGAAATAGAGGTAAAGAATTCCAGAACGGCAGATGAAAGAAACGCAATCTTGAGTACATCCATTGTACGAGTTCGGAATACTTCAGAAGCCCCACGCATCACTTCAGTTTCCGCTTTGGTTCGGTCAAACAGACGAATGGTGGTCATTGACTGTAAACGGTCATAAAAGTGACCGGATAAACGCTGTAATGCTTTAAAGTTCTTGCGGTTTGCGTCGGCTGCTTTCATACCGACAAGAGCCATAAACATCGGCACTAACGGGGCGGTCAGCAAGAAGATTAGTCCGGCTGCCCAGTTCACCGGGAAGACAACAATAAGAATCACGAAAGGAACCAGCACAGACAAGGACATCTGTGGCAGGTAGCGAGCAAAGAAATCATGCATATCTTCTACTTGTTCAAGCAACAATGTTGCCCACGAACCAGCAGGTTTACCTTTGATGTAAGCAGGTCCTAATTCTCGGAGTTTGTCGAGAATTAGCTGACGTATATAGATACGAATTTGCTCGCCGCAGCGATAGCCTGCTATCTCTCGGCCCCACGAACATAGCGCTCGAACGCCAATGACGGCGGCTAAACCTAGGAAATAACGAACAAGTTCATATTTGTCGACCTGTTCAATGATCAATTGATGAAGAATGGTGGCGAGCAAGGCTGCTTGAGCTAACAAGAACACGCTTGAAAGTACGCCGAGGCCAACAGCAATCATCAGCCAGCGTTTCGCTAACTTACTTTGCTGCTTGAGCCATTTATTCAAGCTGCGCTGTTTCTTTTTGTCCATCGTGAAGGCTTAATGATAATTATTATGACTAGTCGAAGCTCGCGATTATACAAAAGAAAGCCTCGTGGGAATACCACGAGGCTTTAAGGATTTGAGTCAAAAATGAAAAATATTATTTACTGTCTGCAAGAGCGTCTAAATAACGTTCTGCATCCAGAGCGGCCATACAGCCTGTTCCAGCTGACGTGATCGCCTGACGGTAGTTGTGATCCATGACGTCACCAGCGGCGAAAACACCAGGAACACTAGTCTCAGTTGCATTACCTTCAAGACCCGACTGAACGATGATATAGCCGTCTTTCATCTCTAGCTGGCCTTCGAAAATGCCAGTATTAGGTTGGTGACCAATTGCGATGAAAGCACCCATCACTTCTAGCTCTTCAATAGAATCTGACTTGGTGTTTTTAATGCGAACGCCCGTCACACCCATATCGTCCCCAGTGACTTCTTCCAGAGTACGATCGGTATGCAGAATGATGTTGCCGTTTTCGACTTTATCCATCAAGCGTTTAACCAGAATCTTTTCAGCTCTGAAGCTGTCACGACGGTGAATCAGATGTACTTCTGAAGCAATGTTAGAGAGGTAAAGCGCCTCTTCAACAGCGGTGTTTCCGCCGCCCACAACCGCCACTTTTTGGTTACGGTAGAAGAAACCATCACAGGTTGCACATGCTGATACGCCACGACCTTTGAACGCTTCCTCGGATTCAAGACCAAGATACTTGGCAGAGGCACCGGTAGAGATGATCAACGCATCACACGTGTATTCGCCACTGTCGCCTTTCAATCGGAATGGGCGCTGGCTGAAATCAACTTCGTTGACATGATCAAACACGATTTCCGTCTCAAAGCGCTCGGCATGCTCTTTCATGCGATCCATCAATGCTGGTCCTGTTAGACCTTCAGGATCACCTGGCCAGTTCTCAACTTCAGTTGTCGTAGTTAACTGACCACCTTGTTGCATGCCAGTTACGAGTACTGGATTAAGATTAGCGCGTGCAGCGTAAACCGCTGCTGTATAGCCTGCAGGGCCAGAACCAAGAATAAGTAGCTTACTGTGTTTTACGTCGCTCATTTGTGCTCCATTAGCGGTGACGCTTATCAATTTCTTTCGATTGTATGGAATAGTGGGGGCTATTGAAAGCGTTAGCAAGTCGCGGAAATGTAATTAATGGTTATAGATTAGAACGCAAACGATGGCGCTTTCAAAGCCTAATTTTACTCTTAACCGATTGAGCTAAAAGATATATATCGCTGTTAATAGATAAGTCATCTGAATTTTGGAGTTGCGAAACTTGTAAACTGGTTCGTATAACTGAAATTTTATAAATTATTGGATTAAAGTTCTTAATTATTATTTTTGTTGGATGTAAGTGCTGATATTTGTTGATCTGGCGATATAAATGCGCAAATAATAATTGTGAATAAGATGTTAATCCTATATTTCAGTGTGAACATTCATTAAGGAGATGATGATGTTACATAACCGCGAAACAACTTTGCAGCTTACAAAGCTAAGTGACTCTGCTTTTGCACAGTTGGCGCCGTCTTTTACCAAGCTACCTAATACCGAGCATGCAGATGGAAAATTCCGTTTGCGCCGTTACTCTGTGATTCAGTTTAAAGATGGTCAGGTTATTGATCTTCAAAAAAATGAGTTCATGCAAACGGATGACATTAACCGTTTTCAGGGCAATGTCGTGCGTCAATTCGAGCCGATTGAAACACCGACTCTCCAAAGTGAAGGTATGCGTGAAATTTGTCAGCTTTTTGTAGATGCAAACAAGCTGGCGGACGGTCAGGAAATTGAAATTCACCAAATGCGAATCTCTGCGATTTTTGATGAGACGCAGGTCGCTCCTGAAGGCGTGCATCAGGATGGCTTTGAGCATATTGCTCTTATCGGGATGGGGCGCCACAACATCGAAGGTGGTGATGTGATGCTATACAGCAGCTTTAACGAGGCGCCTTTCTTCCGTAAAGTTCTGCAAAACGGTGAAGTCGCTATGTTGGCTGACAATAAGTTATGGCATAACGCGACGCCTATTCGCTCTGTGATTGAGGGAGAAGAAGGGTATATGGACGTATTTGTACTAACCGCGAAGGAAGCCGTGAATGAACTTCACTCCTAATTTGGTACGCGCACAGTTTCGTGCGCTACAGCAAAGTCACAATGATCTGCCGGTGATGTTTCTTGATGGGCCGGGTGGTTCACAGGTGCCAAATAGTGTACTTGAGGCGATGACCGCGTATCTTGGCTTTTTTAATTCGAATCTTGGTGGTCACTATTTTTCCAGTGCCCATACCACCGATTTGATGAAACAAGCGAGAGAGTCTGCACAAGCGCTAGTGAATGCAGAGTCAAGTGACAACATTGTCTTTGGCGCCAACATGACGTCTCTCACTTTCCAGCTTAGCCGAGCGATCAGTCGCAACTGGCGAGCGGGTGACGAAATCATTGTTACGTCTCTCGATCATTATTCTAATGTCTCTAGCTGGCAGCAAGCGGCCGATGATAAGCAAGCGAAAGTCCTTCAGGCTCGAGTTAACGAGCAAGACTGCTCACTAGACATAGAACATTTGCTATCGCTGATCAGTCCCCAGACTAAACTTGTTGCGCTGACTTACGCATCGAATACCACAGGATCGATTGTGGATGTGAAACGTGTAGTTGAAGCTGCGCACAACGTCGGGGCAATGGTTTACGTTGATGCAGTGCATTACGCGCCGCACCATCTGGTCGATGTTCAACAACTGGGTTGTGATTTCCTTGCTTGTTCTGCTTATAAGTTCTTTGGCCCGCACGTTGGGATTGCCTATGTTGCACCTAAGTGGCTGCAGGCTTTACAGCCATATAAAGTCGAGCCCGCAACCGATATCGGTCCGGGGAGATTTGAAACCGGAACTCAGAGCTTTGAAGGACTAGCAGGTGTTATTGCTGCAGTGAAGTATCTGGCTCAATGGGGCAACGATGGTGATGATGTTCGCACTCGACTGATCGACTCTTTCCAGCAGTTCAATCAGCATGAATCGGCGATCAGCGAACGTTTTCTTGCTCGTTTAGCGGAACTGGAAGGTGTGACTTTATTAGGTCGTGATGATGCCAACAGTGAAGTTAGAACACCAACTTTTGCTCTGACGTTTGACAACCATTCACCTGAAGAGATCGCTAAGAAACTTGGTAAGCGCAACATCTGTGTCTGGAACGGACACTTCTATGCACTTGGCTTGGTTCGCCAACTTGGTCTTGAGGAATCAGGTGGTGTTGTTCGAATTGGTTTCATGCACTACAACACATTGGAAGAAGTCGATATCTTGTTTGATGAATTGAAACTTATCTTAGGGCAATAGAGCGGTCCGAGATTTTTTATCTGGCTTTTGAGCCGTTATAAAGACCCTCATGTAGGGTCTTTTTTGATCGTGCGAAAGGAATTATTCTATCTGACGGTCTGATTTCTCTAAGCAGGATGTAATAAGGATAAGCCGTGAATCTAACACCGCTCTCAGAGCACATTGGCGCTTTAGTTGAAGGCGTTGATCTTTCTAATCTGAGTGAGCAAGAATTTGATGCTCTGTACCAAGCGTACCTCAAACATAAGGTATTGTTCTTTCGAGATCAGGGAATGACACCGCAGCAACAGATTAGGCTGGCAAAACGTTTTGGTGACTTGGAGCCGGTACACCCGTTTTTTCCTCACCTAGATGACGAAGAGCAAGTGGTTGTGATTGAGACTTCTCCCGGTAATCCCCCCGGTGAAAGCTTCTGGCATACAGATTTAACTTGGCAGGCTACGCCGTGTCGTTGCTCTATCCTGCAAGCACAGCATTGTCCTCCGCATGGAGGAGACACCATCTGGACTTCGATGGAAGCGGTATGGTCAAGCCTAACCAGTGATGAGCAACATGCTTTACAGGGGCTAACGGCGACGCATGGGCTGCACGCGTTCGAAGGCAGTCGTTATGACTCCGTTAATGAACAAGGAGAGAGCCACGTAGCGACAGTATCTCAAGGTTATCCACCTGTTAAACACCCTCTTGTCGTCCGTCATCCGGAAACAGGCAATCTGACCGCGTACGTTAATGAGCAGTTTACCCATCGTATTAACGAGCTCGAAGAGAGAGGAAGTCGAAAACGGCTCGACCAACTGTTTGCTTTAGCACGGCAACCTGAATATCAGGTACGGTTTTCATGGCAACCGGGTTCTGTTGCCATCTGGGATAATATCTGTACTCAGCATTTTGCTGTGACTGATTATGGTGATCAGCCGCGCCGACTTCATCGCGTAACGGTTCGTGGCTCCGACTTGCTTCCAGCCTAGACAGTGCTGAGCGTCCCTTAGTTTCTGCCGTATACACGTGGTCGCTCAAATCGATAGAAACCTTGTTGCTCTTCTCTTTCGAGCGTGGACGCTTGATCGCCGAAATAGTTGGTACGAAGTTGAGTTAGCTGATTGTCTAACTCTTCGCCGGATAGACTGGCTAACAGCGCCTGCCTTTCCCCCATATATTGGTAGCCAATTTGCCAGCGGAGCTCATTTTCTTCATCCTGCTTTGCCGCCTTTTCGATTTGTGATTCGCTATAGCCTAAATCTCTACGGATGCTGGCTAGCTGCTGTGCTCTTTCGTAGGGAGACATATTGCTCAAGTCATGTTGGACAGAATCAAGGCTGAAGAAAGTGCTCGCCATCATTGCAGGGCTAAGGATTTTTCCTCCAGCTTGTTCTGCAAAGTTGGTTTCAATGGTGGCTTTGAGTGTAAAAAGACGTTGATTGATTTCCATATCATAAGCGCTGTTGAGCAATTCAATCGACTTTTGCGTATCAGCGATTCTTTGCTCCCGCTCGGCAAGCTCTGCTGACCAAATGATATCGGCGTCGTCGCCAAACAGTTCACGTCGTTTTGCCCACACCGCTATTTGTTTCTCTTCAAATGTCATTGCGAGTAGAGGCTTCATTTCAGAGAGTAGCCATTGTTCATAATCCTCCATCAAAGCGATTTTCTCAAAGATGATGTCTGCGTATTCCGGAAAAGCTTGTTTGATCACCTCATGAAAAAGGGAAGGGGATTGGTCTGGGTATTTTTCTGCCAGATAGTTTCTAAAATCACGCAGTCCTACCTGAATTTCAATTTGGTTAATACGATCCTTGAGCTCATTTTGTAATTGAATCGCGAGGCTATTGACGATGTTGAATGCATTACGTTCTTCTTGGCCAGTGACTCGTTCAGACAACACTTCGGCAGAGTGATCCGTACTCTCCTCCGCAGACAAGATGACAGGAACACTGTTGATTGCGATAGGCGCAAACCAAACTCCCACCCCTGCAATGGCACAAACGGCTGAAGCCCACACCCACTTACTCATTCTTTTCTCCTTATCAGTTTTAAACAGTTCACCGGTGGTTGCCCACCGGCGATTGAATTTAAGCCGCTACAGTACGGCTTGTAGGTAAGGCCAGATTAGCTGAGCCAATTTTTGAGAGCCCGATGTGGTGGGATGAATATTGTCTGATAAGACATCTTCTGGTGCGATGTAGGGTCTAGGATCGACAAACTGACAAGAAACGGTGGTGTTTGTACACGCATCAGCCAGACGGTTATCGCCAAAGTCGATAGCCTGATGAAGGTTTTCCTTGTCACCAGTGGTGTAGTAATAGCCTAAGTAAATCACTTGCTGAACACCATTTTGATCCATTTCGTTTAGTAAGTTCACGGTCTCGACATATACATCGTCAACCAAGCTTTTACATTTACTGCTTAGTTCTGGACGATACCAAGTGGTTTTACATTTATGAGGGTCAAAGACAGCTGCGGGCAACAAGATGTCGTTACCGCCTCCATCCATCACTATGACATTAATGTTCGGGTCATCGCTCTGAGCATCTTGATATTGCTCAACAACAGGTTTGGCGACAACCCCTCCACTCAGCTTTGCGCCGCTTAAGGTGTAATCACGGAACGTGGTATTGGCCATTTCAGGCCCTTCAAGAAATTGCTGTAGTTCTCCTGAAAGGTCAAAAATGGAATCGCCCAGTGTAATCACATCGTTGCGTTCAGCTTCGGTCACGTACGGGTTACCTACGCATCCTGCTAGTAAAGCGAGCAGTGCCGTGCTTGTTGCCGCTTTAAGTAGAGGTGAAGAGCCAACGTTTCTGTTCTTTTGTATTGTTTTCATTTTTCTTCTCACTAATAGATTGACGTTAAGCACTAAAATCGTGCTCCAATTGAATTTAGTTGGCATATTGAAATGTTTCAAAATATTGAAATAAAACATGTTTAATGACAAAAGACTCAGATATTTAGTGAGAGCTATGCACTGAACGCGTGTTCGTTTGAAAAGTATTCATCTAGGGAAGAAAAGGGATGTTTGTAAGTAAATTCTCATTAAATTGACTATCGACATTGATACATTAGAAGTTATATTTCGGGTAAATATAAAAACAAAGAAGTTTGGCTATTATGAAGAAAGTCCTGATTTGGTTCGTTTTACTGCTGACCGGTTGTGCTCAGCAAAGTACGAGCATTCCTATTCAGCAAGATACTAACTGGACGTCTGGTCAGTTAGATAACGGGCTGAAATACCACATTTATCCGATTGATACTGAAGCGATATCTCTTCGCTTGTTTGTTCATGCTGGCTCTCTGGAAGAAAAGCCAGACCAACTTGGATACGCTCACTTTGTCGAGCATATGGCATTTAATGGCAGTGAAAACTTTACGCCAAATGAAGTCATTGAGTTGATGGAGAAAACTGGGGCGAGTGGACACGATGTCAACGCTTATACCTCGTATGAGGAAACGGTCTATACACTCAGTTTACCTAATCAAGATGAACTGGATAAAGCGATGCTTTGGCTAAGAGATGTCGCTAGTCGTGTCACATTTGCACCAGACGAAGTTGAGCGTGAAAAAGGCGTAGTTCTGGCTGAATATCGCCGTAGGGTACCTGAGCATCAGTCTTTCTACGACAAAGCCTATGAAAACATCGTGAAAGGGACACCTTATGAAGGAAAAGAAGCGATTGGTACGCCTGAGACTATCCAAAACGCGACTTCTCAATCACTTAAAGCGTTTTATGATACTTGGTATCAGCCTCAATCAAGTGAACTGATTATCGTAGGGGACATTAAGCGTAAAGATGCAAAGGCTTTGGTTGAGAAGATGTTTGCCGATTGGCAGCCGACCAGTGACCTACCACCGCCGGCTCGATCAAAAGCAGAGATTAATAAAGGCGATTTTGTGGCTCAAGTGGGTATTGATGAGCCGTCCTTGGCTGGGTTGATATTTTACCTTGGCAATGCTGAGGTTCTAACAAGAGAAGATCTTATCGAGTCTTGGAAGGATAGCATTGTTGCGCGATTAATATCGCATCGATTGGACGCTGTATACTCGGAGCATGCATTACCTTTGCGTGGCTTTAATTCCAGTATCTACACCAATGTTAATGAGCGTGTATACGATGCGTCTATTGCATTTTCTTCCCAAGACAGAGATACCGTCCAGCCTCTGTTTTTGAAGACTTTGGCGTCAATAAGGGATCACGGTGTGAGTCAGGAGGAATTAGACGTAGTAATGGCAGAGTATCGAAGCAGTCGTGAACATGCAGATGATGATTGGTTTCAGCGGGGAGCTGAAGATTTTGCTGAAGACCGAACGTTCCAATTGGCAGAAGGTGAACCTTCTCAGTCGTTAGCTGATTACAAACGCAGCCTCGATCAATTACTGCGGACAGCGGATATTGAGGTCATCAATCAACATGCACGAAATATGCTATCTTATTCATATGATATGTTCGTCGGTACTGATCGCACAGAATCGGTTGAGCAAGTGAAGCAAACTCTACCTGAGTGGAAAAGCATGTATGGAATGCCTGGTGTTGCCAGTAATCGTATCAGTACAGACGTAGATGGATTGATTGAAGTCGAGTCTATTAACCCTTTGCCTGACGCCATAAATGGCAATAATGGAGAAGCAACTTGGTCTTTGGATAATGGCATAGATGTGCTATTTGACCCTGAAAATGACAGCGATTTTGCTCACATTGTTTATATGTCGGCAGGTGGTAAAGCCGTATTGAACAGAGAGCTGTTACCCGCATCTCAGTTGCTTCTTGCAACAATTATAAAGAGTGGTGTTGGTCAGTTTAATGGTCCGCAGCTCAAGTCGTATGTTCGCAAGAATAATATTGATGTACAGATTTACATTAACGGAACAGAACATGGCTTCGAAATTAGTGTTCCTAAAGATCAGGTCAATGATGTCCTCAAGCTTCTGTACAACCTAATGGTGTATCCTAAGTTCAGTGAACAGCAGCTTGAGGTGTTAAAGAAGGAATACTCTGATGAACTGATGTCTTACCTTAGATCGCCACTCGGTCAATGGTATGACGCGATTGAAACTAATACCTACGCACAGCAAAGCGTCTATTTTCCTATCAAAGGTCATGAATTTGAAAACGTAACGGTAGATCAAGTTCAACAAGCATATGATGAGCTATTTAGGAAATCTCGTAATAGCAAATTGGTGATAGTGGCTGGGTTAGAATCTTCGCAGGTTGTACACGGTGTGAAGAATTATGTTGCGACTATTCCACTAGAAGCGGCAACAATGCCATCTTATCAAGTGAATTTTAATGATCGCTCCGATAGCAAAGTTAACCTGGCGATCAACAATGAACCAAACAGTCGTTATCTATTACGTGTCATCAATAAATCGGCGCGACCTCAGGATGCCAAACTGTCATTGGTTGATGAAGTTATTCAACGTATTTTAGTCAGACGATTAGATGCGTATGTGCGTGAAGAGCTGAGCTTAGATTATGCTCCTGATAGCTACTACTCTACCGACCACAATGAGCCGGCAACCGATTGGACACTCGAAGCGCAAGTTGCAGTGGAAGACCTGACTAAAGTCGAGCAGGCTATAGACAAGGTCATTCAAAAACTCATCGCAGCAGTGACCCAGGAGGAATTAACTATCGCTAAGGAACAGTTGGATGTGTACCTCGAAGACACGATTAACTACCCCTCAGACGTAGCTTGGTTCCGTGCGTTAACCTTGGTGAATGGTTTTGGTCAGGATTCTTTTACTCAGGCAAGAGATGTGGCAAAAACAATCACGTTAGATGACGTGAGAGTTCGTATTGTTGAATCATTTGGTCAAAGTGCAGAGAAGTATAAATACTTACTCAGCCCGCTAGACCAATAAGCCTCCGTATGACAAAAAGCCCTTTCATTTTTTAGTGAAAGGGCTTTTTAGTTATTTCAATGTATCTTTGAATTAAGCGCTGACTTCGACTTCGTAGGAAGTGAATTTGCGGATGTTGATAACACCAGTATCAAAAATCATATACTGACCTTTGATCCCCTGTAAGACACCAGTCACTTCAGGGTTCTTATCAAAGTTATGCGATGTGATTTTTGTCGGGTGCTGCAAAACTGGGTAGCTGATGGACGTGATATCAGCGTTGAGTATCTCAATCGCATCATCACCGAATTGCTGCTTGATCTCAGCGATTTTGTCCTCAACCAACGGCAATAGCTCTGCAAACTTCTCTTCAAGTGGCATTGGCTCGCCATCTTCTTTCAACAAAGTTCGCCAGTTGGTTTTATCTGCAATATGCTTCGCCAACTCAACTTCTATCAGCCCCGAGATCTGACGAGTCTTTACTTTGAATATTGGTAGACCTTGGGTTGCGCCTTGATCAATCCAACGTATCGGGATCTGTGTATGGCGGGTAATTCCGACTTTGAGGCTAGATGTATTCGAAAGATAGACGAAATGATCAACCATGCAGTTATCTTCGCCCCACTGCGGCTCGCGACATGTGCCTTGATCATAGTGACACGTTTCCGGTTTCATAATGCACATATCGCAGCTGGCGAGTTTTTTCATGCATACAAAACAGTGACCTTGGGAATAGCTCTTCTTAGTCTTTTTCCCACAAGAGCTACAAAAAATGTTGCCCGTGTGAGTCAAGGTGATGCTCTGGCCTATGAAAGGTTTGAGGTCGACGAGTTCTTCGCCAACCGGAAGACGATAGTGAACCTCACCATCTAAGGAAGCACGCATTTTACTCAGCGTACCTTTTGCGATTAAAGACATGACATTGCTCTTTTTTATATTTTACAGCTCTTATATGGATTGGTGTTTTAGTCGAGCTGTTTTACTCAGAGCTAGTGTAGCAGAGAAAGCGATTCGGCAATAATGCTACCTTCGCTACCATACAAAAGTGCTAGTTTTTATAAAGATAATTATGGAGTTGAGACGAGGCCAGAAGTTGGTGTTATCGGTACAACGGCAAGCACGGCAAAGCTTTATCTGGCATCTATTTAGATTTCGATTTTTTAAACAGAACAATGATAAAGCTGACGCGAGCAGATGAAGCTTTATACCAAGTGAAAACTAATGGGTGCAACCGAATTGAAATCAGTTAGTAATCGCTTCGTTTTCCATCACGCTTTCTTCAACCACGAGCTGCTCCGCTTCGTTTGTATTAATCGGCTCTTTAGGACCAAGGAACTTTGGTTTGGCTCGGGTGATATACAGGTCAAGCACGGCTTTAGCGCGGGCAAATACTTCTCTCAACCTTATTTGATAACCAGAGTGTGTTGATGGCCCCGGTACCGCGAAGCACTTAGCGTTGATATTGTGAAAATTGGCGATGAATAATGCTCGCTCGCAATGGAACTTTTGAGTGATGATCAAGAAGTTATCAGTGTCGAAAATCTCTTTTGCGCGAACAATAGAATCGAGGGTGCGGAATCCAGCGTAATCGAGATAGATATGATTCTCTGGCACTTCAGCCTTAAGCAAGTCACGCTTCATCGTCCAAGGTTCGTTGTAGGAACGATGAGCATTATCACCGCTTAACAGAAAGTTATCGACTTTGTCATTCTGGTATAAATCAATCGCGGCGTTAATACGATTGGTGTAGTAATCATTGAGGATCTTGCCTAGATATTTACTCGTCCCCAGCACAACGGCAACATCGAAATTGCCAATTTGCTCTGGGTTGGTATAGAGCTGATCTTTGGTCTGATAAGAGACCCAGCGGTCAATCAAGAACAGGGAAATAGCCGCGCAGATAAGCAAGAGTGGGATATAGCGAAGCCCCTTTAGCGCGTAGGCCAAATAATGGTCAGAGGGTTTAGGTCTGTGAAAGAGTCTTCGCACTAAATTTGTCGATTCCGTTGAGCCCATGAACCAATCAATATAAAGCTGACAATAATAATTGAGAACATGATGCCAGCGTCCATATCACGCAATGTCCGAGCGAGGTAAGGGGTTGCTTTAACAATGATTAAGCCGTAACCAAAGGCGTTAATCAAGACAAATACTACGGTTCTGAGTACAAAGTTGTGGTTTCGCAGCGTTCTTCTTAGCAAAGTGTTGATCTCGCCCCCTGCCATCACAAGGAAGCAAGCAATTAGAGCTGTTGATATTTCAGTTAAATATGGGAGTAAATATTTTCCCGCAGGGGAAAGGAATTCAAAAATCATCATAAACAAAAAAGCCCCTGTTACCAGGGGCTGAATCAATATAGAAATTAGAATGAAGTACGTTTGTAACGACGGTAAACCGGCTGCCAGAAGTGGTTTTCAATCGCTTCTTCTAGCGCTTCGTCAGTGATTTCAAGCGCGACACCTTGTTCAATGGCTTTCTTCGCTACTGCAAAGGCGATCTTCTTCGATACCGAGTGGATTGCTTCAAGAGGCGGCAATAGCGCACCTTGACCATTAATCGCTAAAGGTGAGCATGTCGCTAGCGCACGGCTTGATTCCATAAGCATTTCGTCAGTAACGCGCTTCGCCTGTACTGCAAGTACACCTAAACCAATGCCTGGGAAAATGTAGCTGTTGTTACATTGAGCGATTGGGAACGTCTTACCTTCGAATACAACCGGATCAAATGGGCTGCCTGTCGCGACCAAAGCTTCGCCATTTGTCCAACGCATAATATCATGCGGTGTAGCTTCGACGCGGCTGGTTGGGTTCGACAGTGGGAATACGATTGGGCGTGGGCAGTGTTTATGCATCTCCTTGATAACATCTTCACTGAACAAGCCAGGCGCGCCAGATACGCCGATAAGTACCGTTGGTTTTGCGTTGCGCATAACGTCAAGCAGTGAGTAACCATTACCTTCCGCTTCCCAGTCACCCGTGTTGCTGTGCTTTTGAACAAGGCGTTGTTGGAAGTCGAGTAGGTTAGGCATACCTTCCTGAAGTAGGCCCCAACGGTCAACCATGTATACCTGAGAGCGTGCTTGCTCATCAGAAATACCTTCAGATACCATTTGAGCGATGATCGCTTCTGCGATACCACAACCTGCAGAACCGGCACCAAGGAAAGTTACACGTTGTTCAGACAGTTGTGTGCCAGCCGCCTGACATGCTGCCAGTAGTGAGCCGACAGTAACAGCAGCTGTGCCCTGAATATCATCGTTAAAGCAACAAATACGATCTTTGTAGCGCTCTAGCAGAGGCATTGCATTTTTCTGTGCGAAGTCTTCGAACTGGATAAGGGCATCTGGCCAGCGGCGCTGAACAGCCTGAATAAACTCTTCAACGAATGCATCGTATTCAGAGCCAGTAATTCGTGGATGACGCCAGCCCATGTACATTGGGTCTGCAAGACGCTGAGGGTTATTAGTACCGACATCCAATACGATTGGTAGTGTGTAAGCCGGGCTGATACCACCACACGCTGTATATAGAGCTAGCTTACCGATAGGAATACCCATACCACCAATGCCTTGGTCACCAAGACCAAGAATACGCTCACCATCCGTTACAACGATGACTTTTACATTGTGGTTGGATGCATTGTTAAGTAGGTCATCGATGCGGTCGCGGTTAGCGTAAGAGACAAAAAGACCACGGCCACGGCGATAGATGTTAGAGAAGTTTTCACATGCCGCACCTACAGTTGGTGTGTAGATGATAGGCATCATTTCAGAAACGTGGTTCTGCACCAAGCGGTAGAACAAGGTTTCGTTAGTATCCTGAATATTACGTAGGTAGATGTGTTTATCCATATCGCTTTCGAAGTTGCGATACTGCTGGTAAGCACGTTCCACTTGTTCCTGAATTGTTTCAGTTGTTTCTGGTAGCAAGCCTTCCAGATTAAAAGATGCTCTCTCTTCCGCTGAGAATGCACTGCCTTTATTGAGAAGAGGCGTACTAAGAAGCGCTGGACCAGCGAAAGGAATATATAAGGGGCGTTTGTCGTTATTCATCACTTGCCTATTGTCGTAGGGTCTTAAGGAACGGGAACCAGAAAATGATAGGGATTAGTGATCATATTGTAAACCGAATATTCATGCATTCTGGCACAGATTAAGTATATACTTTCCGCCTTTTCCATGATCTCAACGCAAACGATGTTCAGCTTACCTATAGATACCCTCAAAACCGACTTTCTGAACCTTCTTTCTGCTCACCATATGATAGTAGAAGCGGAAACTGGCTCGGGCAAATCAACCCGATTACCACTATGGGCGGCGGAACAGGGGAAAGTGTTAGTAATTGAACCTCGGCGTATCGCCTGCACTTCATTAGCGCAGTTTCTCGCAGAGCAGAAAAATGAGCCGCTTGGCCGTTCAGTGGGGTATTCGATTAAGCTGGAAAACCGCTGTGATGAGAAGACGCAAATTGTCTTCGTGACTCCGGGTGTCGCACTACGTTGGTACTCTGAAAATCAACTCAACGACTTTAACACCATTATTGTTGATGAGTTTCATGAGCGCCGCTGGGACACCGACTTGCTGGTGGCATTATTGAATCAGCATAACCAACATCGCTTAGTGATTACCTCCGCGACCATTGAAGGTGAGAAACTTGCACGTTATGTCGGTGCCGAACGTCTGCAGGCAAAGGGGCGTAATTTTGAGGTAGCCATTGCTCATCGTGCTGGTGATTCAAGGCAACTGCCGGATAGCCGAAATCTGGAGCAAAAAGTCAGGGCAGAAGTGGAGAGCTTGCTTGATCTGGATGGTGATATTCTGGTCTTCCTGCCTGGGCGCAAAGAAATTACCCAATGTCAGAGCGTACTCGCGCATATTGAAGAGCTGATAGTAGCGCCGCTGCATGCCTCAGTCACCGATAAACAGCGAGAGATTGCTCTCAACCAGCAAGAGAAGCAGAAAGTGGTGCTCGCGACTAACGTTGCTGAAACCTCGCTGACCATACCGAATGTGGTTGCCGTTGTTGATTCTGGTTTGGAGCGACGTACTGAGCAAAGAAACGGCAAAACTACTCTGAGCCTAAAACATATTTCTAAAGCGAGCGCGAGACAACGTAGCGGCCGCGCGGGTAGGGTGATGGATGGCATCTGTATTCGCTTGTATGGCGAACATGCGGCGTTAGCGGACGTTACGCCACCAGAGCTTCATCGGGAAACACTCACCGAAGCCATGTTAGCGTCTGCCAGTTGTGGGTATTCTCTTTCTGAGCTGAGCTTTTTGGAACCATTGCCAGAAAAGTCGTTTGCTCAGGCAACAAACATTTTGCGTGGAATGGGGGCTATCGATGAATCCGGTCTAGCGACTGCGCACGGGCAACGTATTTACCCGCTTCCGATTGATGCTTTGTATGCTGATTTGGTGACTCGTATGCCGCAGCGAAAGCTGCAAGAGGCCATGGTGGATCTAACCGCAGTGCTGGCGACGCCAGCGTCTCTGTATCGTTTGTCTTCAAATGAAGAAGCACTAGAGCAGCTTGGTAAAGAAGAGCCTTTGGGGTGTGATGCAGAAATAGCTATTAAAGTAGTGCGTGGGGACGTGCTTTCTGGTGTGACCATTGATCAGGATGTGCTCAAAGAAGCACAGGTGCTTTGTCAGCAAATGCGGGCAGTATTCGAGCTACCTGAGCTTAGTGTTGCTTCTCGTTACTCTCACGATGAGTTGGTTGAAGCAATCGCATCTCTGCATCCTGAGCTGTTGTTTGTCAGAAGAGAGCGGCGCCGCGAAGCCCTAGGTAACGGTCAAATGGAAGTCACTTTGGGCCGTGCAAGTCGTTTGCCTGATAACATTGAGGCGGCACTGGTGCTGGATACCCACAGCTTACCGGGCCGTGGTGTTAAACAAACACTGACTCTTGCTACTGTGACGATGCCAGTCAGGCTTTCTCTTTTTGAAAAGTTAGAGATTGGTGATTGGGTGGAAGGCGATGTGGTCAGTGTGGACGACGTTCCCCATATAGAACTCCATATGATGTACGCTGGGCGAAAAGTGGCCTCGAAAAAAGCCCAAGCACAGGGCGAGCTTGCGATTAAAC
This sequence comes from Vibrio sp. B183, assembly GCF_000740665.1. Classification (NCBI taxonomy): domain Bacteria; kingdom Pseudomonadati; phylum Pseudomonadota; class Gammaproteobacteria; order Vibrionales; family Vibrionaceae; genus Vibrio; species Vibrio sp. B183. Next base: position 331,368 of record NZ_JPQB01000015.1, read on the forward strand.
CACTACTTGAAGCCGTTAAGCGTGAAGAGCTGCTACCGGGATTTGCTAAACAGCGGCATCAACAGATCGAACACTGGAAATTGTATCAATCACTGGATAAATCCTCTGGCTCGCCGATTCAGGAATCGTTGACATTCGACTCTTGGTTTACTGAACAACTCGAAATATTGGAATTAACAGATATTTCGGAGCTAGAGATGTTTAGCGCAGACGATTTTCCTTTTGAAGGCATTCCTTACTGGGAGTATGAAGTTTTTGCTGCCATGTATCCGTTTGAACTCTACATTGGTGATCTGCAATTGAGCGTCGAATATCAACCGATGAAAAAGCTGGTGTACGTGGTGTATAAATCGGGTTTACGTAAAGGCGACCCGAAACGCTGGGAATTACCGCGATGGGCAGGTTGGCGTGTGCAATACAAAAAAGCGAGTCGAATTATAGATATCCGCTAGCCAGAATAACTATCCATTGGCTTAGGATAAATTTTGACCCTGAAATATTACGCAACTGATTACCCATGTCTCTATCTTGTGCATCTTTTGTTATCGGGTTGGTTTTGATATAGCTTTTTGACCAAAAAAATGGGTATAAAAGATGATTGTTTTATATCCTATTGCTATATGGCTAATGATAGACGATATTGAGGACACTGTGTTGCCTACCAGAGGAGATTGATATGGAACATCAGGGCAAGACAAGTGTTGTATTCGACTATACTTCTTTTCTTGGCGCGTCGTGCAGTAAGAAATGGACTTTCTTAGAAGCAATGAGTACCTTCGCACCTATTTTCAGCCTGGCTTGGAAAAGTACGATTAAAGAAACGGTATCGGCGGAAGATCGCTTGTGGGATCAGGCAATGAAATCCTTGTCAGCAAGCCGCAGTGATGAGTCCAATATTCTGACACTAATGCAACTGGCAAGAAGTGAAGGCATTGAAGAGCTGAAACTGGTTATGCCTTATGAATTAGAGCTAGAGCAAATCGAAAAACTGAGGACCCGCTCTAACACTCACATTGAAAGCCATCAGCAAGATGAGTTGATCATTACCTTCTAGGGCCCGAGAACGGGCCTTTCTCTTTTAAGATAATCCTATTTATCTCTCAATAACTTGCGTCAAACTGATCTATACTTTCAAATCCAGAACGGCAGTCATTTCTCATTATCGAGAATGCGTTCTCTCCCATAAATTAGCTTTATTCGTCTGTATTAAAGAGGTATTCATGGAAGTAAAACTGCCTTATCTCCTTACTCCAATGCTTTTGGCGGCGTCATTGTCTGCTTACGGGCAAAGTACGACTAACAACCTCAACTACAACTTTCTATACGCCGACTTAAGTGCGGGCTCGCTTGGTGAGAATTTAGGGGTGAACAGCAATGTGACTTCTTTAGCGGTGGGCGGCAACATGCTTATCGACAATCAATTTCTCGCTACATTGGATTACGAAGCGAGGTTCATCCATCCGCAAAACACCACTACAGAAATTTATACTTTACTGCCTGGTGCCGCATTTAGGTATCCATTAGAGGATAAGTGGGATTTGGTCGCAGGCGCGAAAGCTGGTTATATTTGGTCAACGCAAACTAATGATATTACAGATGCGAAGATTTCAAGCGACAATAAGTTCATGTGGGGCGGTGATTTGACGCTTAAATACGAGTTAAATAAGTCCTGGGAGCTGTCAGTGACAGGTGGGTTAAGACGGAGTGATATTCTAGATGAGGATATCTTTAATATGCGTGGGGATTATCAGGTGTCGACGAAATTGGTCTTCGGCGGTTTCTATACGCATCGAAACAATGGTTCAACGACGACCAATGAAGGTGGCGTTAGTATACGCTATCTGTTCTAGGTGCTATCACACAAAAAGAGCCAGCATTAGCTGGCTCTTTTTTATTGGATTCTGGTCGCTTATAGAACAGCTGCCAGTGCTTTACAAAGTGGTAGCATGTTCGAACGAGTCATACCTGCTACGCTGATGCGGCCTGAACCTACGATGTAGATGCCGAACTCATCTTTAAGGCGAGTCACCTGTTCTTTTGAAAGACCAGAGAATGAGAACATACCGTTTTGACGTTCAATGAAGCTAAAGTCAGCGTCAACGCCTTGCTCTTTCAGTGTCGCAACAAACAGCTCGCGCATGTCTTGAATACGGTCACGCATTTCTTTTACTTCCGCTTCCCATTCATTGCGCAGTTCAGCATTGTTAAGAATGTGCGTCACAACTGCGCTACCGTGTGCTGGTGGGTTAGAGTAGATAGAGCGGATGATCGCTTTCACTTGAGAGAATGCTGTGCCCGCTGTCTGCTCTGATTCCGCAACTAAGGTGAATGCACCTACACGCTCGTTGTAAAGGCCAAAGTTCTTAGAGAACGAGCTCGCGACTAAGATCTCTTTGTTGTATTTAGCAAAAATACGTAAACCTGCCGCATCTTCTTCAACGCCTTTCGCAAAACCTTGGTAAGCGAAGTCGAACAGAGGTAGCAGTTTTTTGTCTGCTATCAGTTTGGCTAGTGTTTCCCACTCTTCAAGTGTTGGGTCAATGCCCGTTGGGTTATGGCAGCAGCCATGAAGAAGTACAATATCACCTTCTGATGCTTGTTCAAGATCCGCTACCATTGCCGCGAAATCTTTATCTTTTGTTTCAGCGTTGTAGTAGCTGTACTGAGCAGTTTCGATACCTGCTGCAGTGAAGACACCATTGTGGTTAGCCCAAGTAGGGTTGCTGATCCAGATCTTCACATCACCCAACTGACGCTTGATGAATTCGCCTGCAACGCGCAATGCACCAGTACCGCCAGGAGCTTGAGCAGTTTTTGCTAGCTTGTTAACAACGATGTCAGAATCTGCACCAAACAGTAGTTTCTGCACCGCTAGACCGTACTCAGCTGTCCCTTCGATAGTTAGGTATGACTTGGTCTTTTCGCTTTCAATTAGTGCTGCTTCCGCTTTTTTAACGGTTGCAAGAACAGGGGTTTCACCTTGTTCATTTTTGTAAATACCAACGCCAAGGTTAATTTTGTCTGCGCGAGAGTCTTTTTTGAACTCTTCTGTCAGTCCAAGGATAGGATCTGCAGGTGCAGCAACTACTTTTTCAAACATAATTGTCATCCATGTTAGTCGAAGGGAGGATATAAATATTTCGGTTATTTATACCTTATCTGCGCTTGCTGAGACAACATCAACCAGTAAGAAAATTACAAAATAGGCACATTTTGTTATCACCCAACGCATAACCTGCATTTTTCCAATAAAAAGCAGGTCATAAGCGACTGAGTTAAGCAATTAGATGTGAAGTCGTTGGAAGGAATTTAGGCTGGCGCGTTGGCTTGAAGTTCTTCCAAAGCCATCGCATTTTCTTCGGCCTCTAAACTACGATATTTGTCTGCAATATCGACAAATTCCTGTTCTATAGTCAGAAAGGCGTCAACCAGTTCAGGATCAAAATGACTGCCTTTACCCTCAAGGATAATCGATTTGGCTTTTTCGTGGCTGAAGGCTTTTTTGTAAACACGCTCAGAGATTAGCGCGTCATACACATCAGCAAGCGCCATCAAACGGCCCGAGAGCGGTATCTCGTCTCCTTTTAGTCCCTTCGGGTAACCATTACCGTCCCACTTCTCATGGTGAGTCAGAGCGATCTCTTTCGCCAGCTGAAGGAAAGAATTACTGCCCAGATGCTTCTCTGCAATTGAGAGGGCTTTGGCGCCAATTTCAGGGTGACGCTTCATTGTCTTGAATTCTTCATCGGTGAGCTTACCGGGTTTGAGCAGGATATTGTCAGGTATACCCACTTTACCCACGTCGTGCAGTGGAGCAGATTTGTAAAGCAGTTCGATGTAGTTAGGTGTTAGAAGAGCTTTATGTTTATCAAATTTGCAAAGGTAGTTTGCCAAAGCGCGAATGTACTCTTGGGTACGCAAGATATGCGCGCCAGTTTCGTTATCTCGAGATTCAGCAAGAGCTGAGAGGGAAACTATCGCGACATCACGTGTGGTTTTAACTTCGTCTTGAGTTGATTGCAGGCTATCGAGCATCTTGTTGGTCAGAGAGGCCATCGAGCCTAGCTCATTGTGCTCAAAGATAGGTAAACGCTTGGAAATATTTCCCTGAGCGACTTCCAGCAAAGAACACTCTTGAGATAACAAAACTTTGCGCATCAGTTTGGTCCATAGGACGAGAATGGTTACTACATACGCGCCGAGTACTATAGACAAGTAGATAAACTCTTTAATGACACTAATGGTGCCACTGCCATCAAGAACGCGCTCAGGATTGTGTTCTAACCAGAATATGTCTTTTACCGCAACCATGGTGAGCATGGTCGTCAAGGTGATCAGCAACATGCAGATCATCATGATCATTTGTTTGACCATCGACTGACGTTCGCCACTGAGTTCAAAATGGTATTGTTCTGTCTGGGTCAGTTGATCAAATTTCTCAATCTTGGAGATTAATTGCAAAATTAAGCCGGAGAAGAAACCAAACAAGGTCATCCCAAATAAAACCTTGAGGTTACTGTCGAGCCCAAAATCGTATTGGACGTTATAGAAGATCGCGAGTGGAACGCTGCCCATAAAAAACAGGGTGGCATCGAGTCGGGCTTGACGCTGCTCTTCAAGTAAAGAATGGTTATTGAGCAAAAAATGTCGAACGAGAAACAGAGCGCCAAAGGTTACACCGACGTGGAATAAAATCTCTTGAGTTGTCAGTGTTTCTAGAAAGGGACAGACTCGCCCACCATAAGTACCAAAAACCACAGCCGCAATCGCATACAGTTTAAGTGTTAGAGGCGCGTCATAGTTGGAGTTAGCCATTTTCTAGCCCTTGTTCTTATAGCCGTACTCAGCTTCCGCCAAGCCAAGTTTCATATTCTTCATTTATAAAATGACCCGCGATATTATCGTTTAATTTCGAGTTTAGATACATTTTTGCAACTTTAGTAGTAGTGGTTGTACCAATTGAGAGAGATATCAATGGCCTGAAGGCTGCAAAAATAAAGTCACACACCGCGTCCGATGTGTGACTTAGTAGATGAAGTTATGGGATGGGCTCGAAAATAGTTACTTTAGCTTTTTCGCTGCCCAGTCATTTAAGTGTGAAAGAATTGCTTTTACCGCGTGTTTTTCGGTGGGTTTCTCGTTTTGCTCCACATCTATGTCTTTTTTAGGGTGTGAGCCAGTCGCGTCTTCAGCGATGTGTAGCCAGTCCGGATGCCAGTAATATGGCTGACCGTGTGGAGCAATCCAGCTATGAACACCGTTGCTTTCACCTTTGTATTCGATATGTGACTCATCGTATTTCTTCATTATTATCGGTCCTTACGTTAAGTTATTTGGATCACTAATACGTGATTAAATGTAACAGAGAAGTAAATATTTAATGTGATTAGTATCAACAAACAGAATGCGTTAAAAATTAACTAAATTGTTTTAGTTAGCTTAAGCCAGTGTGAATCAAATGTGTGATATCTTTTGTCTCCTGAATGAAAAGGTGAGGGAAGTATGAATCGCTATCAACAATTGGCTGAGCAGCTTAAGTTACAAATTGAGAATGGTATTTGGCGTGCAGGAGAGAAAGTACCTTCTGTCAGAATGACCAGTCGTAACTGTTCAGTCAGCGCTTCAACTGTCCTTCAGGCGTATCAACTTCTTGAATCTCAAGGGTGGTTACTCGCCAAACCACAGTCAGGTTATTTTGTTACTTCGATCATGGAACGGGTTCCAACTCCTGAGCCAGAAAGCAAAGTCGTTGCACCTGAATTTAACGATAAGCTGTATGAGTTCTTACAAAGTAACAGTAAAGCCGATATTGCCCTCGGTTCGGCTTTTCCTGACCCTCAATTATTTCCTCTTCAATCACTAAACCGTCATTTGGCAAGTGCGGGGCGTAAAATGCCGCTTAACAGCGTGTTTGACAACATGCCGCCCGGCAACGAGGCACTGCGTCGCCAAATTGCGCAGCGTTATCTCAAGCAAGGTATAACGGTTTCTCATACTGATATCGTCATTACCTCAGGCGCAATGGAAGCGCTGAATTTAGGGCTCCAGGTGGTAACCCAGCCAGGTGATACCGTGATCGTTGAAGCCCCAGCATTCTATGGCGCCATTCAGGCGATTGAGCGATTGAACCTAAAAGCCATCGAAGTCCCAGTTCATCCTGAAACTGGGTTATGTTTGGAGAAGTTTGAGCGAGCGCTTAAAAAACATAAGGTGACGGCGTGCTGGCTGATGCCAAACTTCCACAACCCGACCGGAGCCAGCCTATCGTCGGCTAACAGGCAAAAGGTTATTGAATTGGCGAACCAACATCAGCTTGCCATTGTGGAAGATGATGTTTATTCCGAACTCTATTTTGGCGATCGTAAACCGATGCCGCTTAAATACTGGGATCAAGAAGACAGGGTTCTGCTGTGTGGTTCATTGTCTAAATCCTTATGCCCGGGCTATCGGGTCGGCTGGGTTGTGAATGGTCAGTTTAATGAGCGTTTACAGAAGCTCCAGCTTGTGTCGACCTTGTCTGGCAGCGTCCCCGTTCAGGAAGGGGTTGCACATTTTCTTCAGTACGAAAGCCTCGATAATCACTTGAGAAAACTACGTAAGGAATTATCTGCCAGACAGCAGGCTTTTGTTGAGGTCGTAAAGCGCCATTTTCCTCAAGGGACGAAAGTCAGTCAGCCTCAAGGAGGGTATTTTATCTGGCTAGAGTTGAGTAAGAATGTTGACACATACCTGCTGTATCAAACATTGCAAAAGCGCGGCATTACCATTGCTTATGGACGCCTTTTTAGTTCCCGCGAACAGTTCCAAAACTGCGTCCGTCTGAATGCGTCTTATCCGATGACTAGTGAGCTGGAACAGACCGTGATAGAAATTGCTAACGCGATCACTGATTAAATACTGTTTGGCTTTTTTTCGCTTCAACTGTACTGCGCTAACTGATGAGGTCTGTGATGAAATACTCCAGAAATGTAAACAGTTAGCGAGGAAAGTATGGAAAAACAACGCTATAAGCAGGAATTTCGTTTGATTGCCATCGCGATTTTCAGCGCATTCTTATTGATTTTTGGTCACCTGATTCTTGCTAAGTCTTTTGCTGATATGGTGTGGACTGAATACACCGCAGCAGCCATTCCGTTTGTAATGTTTGGGCTTTGCCTGTTCGGTATCAAATACGCTTCAAAAGCGGAAGATTCCCAATAGTGAAAATAAACCTCCCTATGTAAGGGAGGTTTATTGCTGTGCACTACTCATCAGGATTTGCGGAGGTTGGGTGACTATTATCGGGATAGAGCCCCATCAAATCTTCCGCATTCTGCAACCAATCTGGATGCCAGTAATAGGGATGTGAACTGCTTGGATGATCCCATTCCATGGCATGCTCATGCCTTCCGTAGTACGACAAATCGTCCAATCGAAACACTCTCATTGTTTGACTCCTCACTACAAAGCCACTTAGTAATTATGAGCCATATTTGAGTGTTTTTCAGGGATCAAAAAAGCCTCCCGAAGGAGGCTTAGGAATTTTGCAGATTGGCTTCTAGTTTAGAAGTTTGCTGAGCGTGGTGTACGTGGGAATGGAATAACATCACGTACGTTACCCATACCTGTTACGTAAGAAACCAGACGTTCAAAGCCTAGGCCGAAACCTGAGTGAGGAACCGTGCCGTAGCGACGAAGGTCACGGTACCAATCCATGTGCTCTGGATCAATGCCGATATCGCGCATGCGGGCATCAAGAACGTCCAGACGCTCTTCACGCTGAGAACCACCGATGATTTCACCAATGCCCGGTGCAAGTACATCCATTGCTGCTACTGTTTTGCCATCTTCGTTGAGGCGCATGTAGAAGGCTTTGATGTCTTTCGGGTAGTTCTTAACGATTACCGGTGCTTTGAAGTGTTCTTCCGCTAGGTAACGCTCGTGCTCAGAAGACATATCGATACCCCATTCAACTGGGAATTCGAAGTCACGGCCAGAGTCGAGAAGAATCTGGATTGCATCAGTGTAATCAACCTGAGCGAAATCAGACTCAACAAATTTCTCTAGGCGAGTAATCGCTTCTTTGTCGATGCGCTGTGCAAAGAACTCAAGGTCATCACGACGCTCTTCTAGTACTGCTTTAAATACGTACTTCAGCATGTCTTCAGACAGTTTGGCGATATCTTCAAGATCAGCGAAAGCAACTTCAGGTTCAACCATCCAGAATTCCGCTAGGTGGCGGCTGGTGTTTGAGTTTTCTGCACGGAACGTAGGGCCGAATGTGTACACTTTGCTTAGCGCACAAGCGTAAGCTTCGCCGTTAAGCTGGCCAGATACCGTTAGGAACGTTTCTTTACCGAAGAAGTCTTCGTTGTAGTCCACTTTGCCTTCTTCTGTGCGCGGTAGGTTTTCCATGTCTAGCGTAGAGACACGGAACATTTCACCTGCACCTTCTGCATCAGAAGCGGTAATAAGTGGCGCAGATACCCAGAAGTAACCTTGCTCGTGGTAGAAACGATGAATTGCCTGAGACAAACAGTTACGTACACGTGCGACTGCACCAATTACGTTCGTACGTGGACGAAGGTGTGCCACTTCACGTAGGTATTCAATCGAGTGGCGAGTTTTCGCCATCGGGTAAGTATCAGCATCTTCAACCCAGCCAACGACTTTTACATCTGTCGCTGCAAGCTCAAAGTCCTGACCTTTCGCTGGAGACTCAACGATAGTACCTGTCACTTCTACAGAACAACCTGTTGTCAGTTTTAGAACTTCTTCGTTGTAATTATTTAGATTATTAGGGACCACGGCCTGAATCGGGTCGAAACAAGAGCCGTCGTAGATGGCAAGGAAAGAGATTCCAGCTTTGGAATCACGACGCGAGCGGATCCAGCCGCGGACAGTTACTTCACTGTCAACTGCTAGCTTACCGCTTAATACGTCTGATACAGGCGCGTAAGTCATGTTGTAAATATTCTCCATTGAGTAAAAAATCAACCCAATGTTTTTTGTGGGCGCACCGAATAAAAAGTGAGCAAACATTGGGTTGGACTGAATTTCATCTATTCAATGGAACATATTACCTTTCAAATTTTAGGCTTCAACCTTTATTCGCTAATAGTGGCGCAAAAAATGTCCAAATCGACTTAATTCTTCCGCGAAAGCGTAAACTGGTTGATTAAAGACTCCAAATGTTCTGAAAGTTGCTCTAGATTCATGCTGATGTCGCGCGTTTTTGCGGCAGATTGAGAGGTGTCATCGGCATGCTGGGTGATGATTTCGACTTTATGTTGCACCTGCTGACTAATGTGAGTGGTATTGCTGGTTTGCTGCTGAATGCTTTGCGCATGAGAGAGCGCTTGTTGCATTTCGGTCACCACTTCAGACATTGCTACAGACAGCGCTTCTATCTCATTAGAGCGTTCATGAGCGGTTTCACACACGGTATCAACGGAGGCCAGTGAGGTCTCACTGTCTTTTTGGAATTGAGAAATGATGTTTTCGATGCTTCCTGTTGCCTGCGAGGTTCGACTTGCGAGCTGGCGTACTTCATCCGCGACCACTGCAAAGCCGCGACCTTGTTCACCTGCGCGCGCGGCTTCAATAGCGGCGTTTAGTGCCAATAGATTGGTTTGCTCCGCAATCCCTTTGATCACTTCTAAAATGGTCGAGACTTCCGCAGTTTGATCGTTGAGCTCAACAATATTGACTTTCACTTGCTCAATATCGGTTACCAGACTCTTGATTTCAGTGCTAGCGTTGTGCGCCTGACCAGCACTTTGTTCAGCGATGCTGGTGGTGTGTTTGATCAAGCTAGAGGCATCATCAGTGGCTTGTTCAACTTGGACTTGCTGAGACTGCATTTGCTCGATGTTGGTCTGGACATCTGAGGTTTCGTTTTGCTGGTTGTGAGCGGCTTGATCGGTAACCTGAGCAACATCAGTGAGCCCCGCAGCCGAACTGGTGAGGTGATGAGAGGTTTCCTGCACTTTTTCTAAGCTGTGGCTAACCGTATCCATAAACGAATTGATCGCTACAGATAGCTGACCAATCTCATCCTTGTTCTTATGCTGAATACGCTTCGAGAGATCTTTACTTTCGCTTACGCTCTGCATGTAACGCGATGTCTTTTGAATCGGGCGAACAATGAATTTACGGATCAGGAACAGAGTCAGCAAAAAGCCGATGAAGCCAAATGTTGCCATTATGGTCACGGCGATAATCGTGCGCTGACTGATCATGCTGTTGACGTGAGATAAGTTGTATTCCAATCGAATGGCGCCGAGCACTTCACCTTCTGGTGCCATGTGACAAGAGACACAGTTGGTTCCGCGATAGTTTTCGCTTGCCTTCATAGGTAATGCGACAACTAAGCCTTTACCCCACTCAGCGGAGATGGGCTCGATGACTAGTTCACCATTGAGCGCACGTTGATCAATCTCGTCTTCAGGCGCTTGGTTTGGTTGGCCAGGCCCGTACAACTTACTGACTGCATCAGCACGAAGTACTTTTACTTGCTCAATACCATCTTGAGCTAGAGCTTTTTGGCGGAGTGTTTCTTTTTGTGCCATGGTTCCAGTCAGCATCATCATATTGAGGCTGTCGAAGTAGTTACTGGCTTTGTCGTGTAGTTGCTCACTGAGGACGGAATTCATCAGCTCTTTTTGTTGCCAATACTGATACGCGGTGGAGGAGGCGAGTACCAGAGAGAAAACCGTGACTAGGGTTGCCAGCAATTTGGTAGTAATGGTTGAGCTCATTTGCAAATGCTTAATTGTTAGAATTGGAATAGACGTCAAATATAATGACGCATATGCACATTCACTCAATGGATGAGCATAGTTATTGTGACCCTACACAATGTGTGGATTATGTAAATGTGATGTGGGGCTTATGTAATCAAAAGTTTGACGTAGTGACGTAATATCGACGTGCTTCGAGTGTGACGTGAATAGTTATTTCAAGACTAGGTGGTAGTGATGTTCAATCCGTTGATGAATACAGAAACTGAGATGACTAGTTTTCAAATGATCAACTACGGGCAAGATAACCGCGAGCCACTATTACGGTGGCTTTTTTTGTCCCAGAAAGAGGCTTATTATCTTTATAGATCAATAATCTCCCAATATGGGGCTTGTTGAGTGGATGAAACGTAATTCAGGTAAGGGTGACTCTATGGCAGCAAAGATTGGCTCGGCGATTCAATTGATATTGGCGCTCTCTATCTTCTATTTGGGATATACGATTCATAGTATGACCACCAAAGTGGGAGAGGTCATCGACACTTATCCTCGAATCATTGAGGACATCAGTACACTTTCCGAAAATCTGCAAGTCAGTGAATGGCTGGCAGTTGCCGATACACTAGAGCAGTTAGTACCAAGGACAATAAAAAGCATTGAAGATGTGACTGCGGCGGTGAATGAAACTAACAAAACCGCGGCATCCATTGACGCAAAAATTCCGTCCATTGTCGAAGAAGTGGCTCTATATCGCCAGTCGGTGATTCCTTTGGTGATTGGAGAGGCCAAACAGTATCGGACAACAGTGATACCAAAAGTATTGGTTGAGAGTGAAGGTTACAGAAAAGAAACCGTTCCTCTTGTCGTTAAAGAATCTCAAGCGTTGCGTGTTGAGATCCCGCCAATGTTGGCGAAGGCCGATGAGATTGTCGATCAAAGCCAGAGAATTGCTGAGCAGGCAACGTCTGGCGCGGTAAAAGGGGTGATAATGTCGCCTATCAATCTGATCAAAGATGCTGGAACCGAGTTGAAAGGAAAAATTATTCTTGAAGACGTGCCTCACTCGGAACAATAAGCGCACGGCTGGTCGCGTCCACAGGTATGAAACTGGACATTTTCTTAGGTACGGACATTGCAATCCAACCATCAATGATTAAGATGGATCTCCTCTTCACGTTGAAGAGCAGGTAGCAGAGGATTTGCTATTTTTGTTCTAAAGGACTGTCTAGTTTTATCGGACGCCTAAAATGATTTTCAAAATTACAACACCTATCATTGAACCGACTGAAGGTTCTCCCCACGCTTTGATCAATGCTTCAGCTTTTTCCCAAGTGTTTCGTCACATCTCTTTTCTACGTCACTCTTTTCTTAGCGTTTTCTTCTTTAAACATCGCTATTCGTATCGCTTCTGATTGTTAGCCATCGCGCTAGGCACGCGCACATCTCAATCTTTTTTTATAATCAAATCAGATACGAAAATTATGAATACAAAACTACTGGGTAGCTCCCTGATCATCTCCGGCACAGCACTGGGTGCTGGCATGCTTGCAATTCCTATGGTTCTGGCACAATTTGGCTTGTGGTACGGAACCTTATTAATGATTTTTATTTGCTTCGGCACAACATATGCTGCATTGCTATTGCTTGAAGCAACTTTGAAAGCGGGTGGAGGCTTAGGGCTTAACTCCATTGCGCGCCAAACGCTCGGCAAGGTTGGACAATTGGTTACCAACCTGCTGCTATACGCACTACTAATCTGCTTATTGATGGCGTATATCCTAGGTGCTGCCGATTTGGTAAGTCAGTTCACGGCTTCCATCGGTCTTGATTTAACGGAAAGTCAAAGCCAGATTCTCTTTACTCTCATTGCAGGCGCAGTGGTGGCTTGTGGTACAGGCGTTATTGACAAGCTAAATCGCAGTTTGTTCTTCATCATGATCGCGAGTTTATCTTTAAGTTTGTTCTTACTACTGCCAGATTTTCGACTGTCGAACCTGTCGCAAGTAATGAATCAAGACCAATTTGAGTTGATTAAAACCAGTGCTGTGCTGTTTACCAGTTTTGGGTTTATGGTGGTGATTCCATCATTGGTTTCTTATAACCATGAAGCCAGCGATCAACAGCTGCGAAACATGGTTATTCTTGGTTCGATCATTCCATTGATCTGTTATTTGTGTTGGTTGTTTGCGGTCGTTGGTAATCTCAGACCTGAACAGTTGGGCGAATTCTCTAATGTCTCCGAGTTGATAGTAGCTTTTGAGCATCACTCGCCATGGATTGGCACCGTGTTGTCTGTATTTACCGGTTTGGCGTTGTTGACCTCGTTTTTTGGCGTGGCGATGTCTTTATTCAACCAAAATACCGACATGTTGAGGAAGAACGGGGTCATTACGTACTTTGTTACCTTCATTCTACCTTTGGCGGGCGCTCTCATGGCAGCAGACAAGTTCCTTGCGGTGCTTAGCTACGCGGGAATCATTTTGGTGTTCCTCGCGGTCTTCGTACCGTTGGCAATGGTCTACAAAATTCGATTGGCGAACGTTGAACCTACTCGGTACACCGCAGAAGGTGGCAGCTTAATGCTGATATTTTCCTTGTTTTTTGGCGGATTTTTGCTGATTTCTCAGGTTATCTAAACAAAAAGGCGGGCTATCCCGCCTTTTTGCTTTCAGCTTAATGAGTAATAGAAACCCTGATGAATATGGGCGCCCAGTGTTGTTAAAAGGTGGGCGCAATCCGCACTTTCTACGCCTTCTACGATTACTTTACACTGATTTGCTTTTCCCATGGCAATCAACTGCCTTAATGTTTCGATGCGCTTGTTGTCCTTCTTGAGGCCAATAACAAACTCTCTATCAATCTTAAGGTAATCGGGCTTAATCTTGCTAATAAGTTCAACGTTGTTATTTCCTGTCCCAAAATCATCGATACTGATAGAGCAGCCGAGTGTTTTCAGTCTTGTAATATTCTGATAAATCTCATTCGTATAATACATGGACGCATTTTCAGTAATCTCAACGGTCAAGTAGCTGCAATCATATTGTTTAAGCTCTTCATAAAGTACAGAGAAGCGTTTACCTCTTAGCAGGGAAGGGCAAACGTTGATACTTAAAGGAGCAATCAGAGCCTTGCTAGTGCTAAAGATAATGCGGATAACCAATAGAGTGTGTAGCAACAGCAATTTGTTTGCGATCAGTGTTTCAATGAACTTCTGAGTGTTCGAAACACTAAAGCGAGATAGGGCTTCGTAGTGAATATTCTGATGACTGGTTGTATCGTAAATGGGCTCCAGTTTGAGATTAAATCGGCGAATTGCCCAAAAATATTGAATTAACGCGAGTAAGCGTTTGTAGCGAATGATGATAATCAGCATCGCAGTAAAGAGTAAAATATTCTTAATTGGATTTGAAACGTAGAAAAACTCTTTGAACCCATCTCCTTGCTCTTTAGAAACAAACACTTTTCCGTCAGTACTACCAATGTTAAACGAGTTTCCGGTGTTGGTGCATACTTTCATTCCTGCTAGAAACATGGTGGAAATATAGCTATCAATTGAGCGATATAGGTTAATGTTCCTCACCCGTACCGTCATTTTGGTGTTGTTCTTCTCCATTGAGTGCGTAGTGTAGCTGCTGTTTTTAAACCACTCATCGTACTGGACTCGGCTGACCGGCATAACAGAATCGGCAGTGATCAGGCAGTAGATATTGAACTTGTCGATCATCATGCTTGATTCAATAAGCTCGGCGTCATCGAAAAGTGACTTCAGTGTGTTCGGATCAGAAAAACAAGATTGCTCGGATAGTGCATCTGTAAAGTCTTCAACATCGCCAAAATACCCCTGATTCAAAATACTACTTATCGCGTAATAGCAAACGGCAAAAAAGATAAAGCTGGCGACAGCTAAAGTCAGCCCTAGGTCTGTATAGAGCTTTTTGTCCGTAAGACATAGGGCGATAGCGTAACGAATAGTGTGCTTAGATGTTTTGCTGATTTTTAGTTGCTGCTGAACGCCATTTTGCTGATTGTCATGACTTTTAAAAGGCACAAAATATCCAATTCGGTGGATGTTTTCGATGACATTTTGGCGCGAATCCAGATGCGATTTGGTCAGTTGCTTAAACTTTTTTCGTAACGAGGCGACGATGTTTTTAAATCCGTTCTCAGGCAGCGTGACATTGTGATGTTGAGAGATTTTGCGTTCGATACAACGCTGGCTTATCGGGGCATTTAACGTTCCGTAACAAGAGATGATACTTAAAATCAGATATTCATTTTGGCTGATTGAAAGAGAAGAATGTCGTGTGTTGTTTAATTCTAATGAGATGTCGCTGTCTGACAAACAAACGCAGATTTGGTTTCCTAATTCAAACCTAATCATTTGTGAAGGCGCTCCTGGGATTAAATGTAGCGGGAAGTTATCAATAATGAGACAAGTTGGATGTGATGTATTGCGAGCATATCCAAAGTAAGAGGATATAGTGTCTTATTTAGCTTTTTTTATATATTTAACTACGTGATTTTAAAAAGGATGCAAGCGTAACAGATAGGAAGGGGAGACAGGAAATAAAAAAGCCCGAGCGACTGCCCAGGCTTTCCAAACAAGATATCTTAAAGTGTTAGCAGATAACTTTTACTGCAAGGCCACCTTGAGAAGTTTCGCGGTATTTTGCGTTCATGTCTTTACCGGTTTCTAGCATGGTCTCGATAACCTTATCCAGAGACACAGTCGGAGCCGATGAACGACGCAGAGCCATACGAGAGGAGTTGATCGACTTCACGGCAGCAATACCATTACGTTCGATACATGGAACCTGGACCTGACCCGCAACAGGATCGCACGTTAGACCTAGGTTGTGCTCCATCGCGATTTCCGCAGCCATACAGACTTGCTCTGGGCTACCACCCATAAGCTCGGCAAGACCAGCCGCTGCCATTGAACACGCTACGCCGACTTCACCCTGACAACCAACTTCCGCACCAGAGATTGACGCGTTACGCTTGTAAAGGCCACCGATCGCGCCAGAAGCCGCGAAGTAGCGGATGTAATCTTTCTCAGTGACGGTTTGAATAAACTTGTCATAGTAGGCTAAAACCGCAGGGATAATGCCACACGCACCGTTTGTTGGTGCTGTAACTACACGGCCACCTGCTGCGTTTTCTTCATTAACGGCGAAAGCAAACATGTTGACCCAGTCTACAACAGCCATTGGATCGTTAGTCGTTTTCTCAGAAGTCATCAGTTGCTGGCGAAGAGCCGCAGCACGGCGAGGTACACGAAGTGGACCAGGCAGAATACCTTCCGTATTCATTCCGCGATCCATACACTCGCGCATGGTTTTCCAAATGTTAGCAAAGTAAGTGCGAGACTCTTCTTCAGAGTGCAGTGCGGCCTGGTTCTTCATCACTAGTGTACTGATGGAGAGGCCGCTTTCTTTACACTGGTTCACCAGCTCTTCAGCGGTTGTGAATTCGTAAGGCGCTTTAATCGGGTTTTCTTCTTCTTTGCCGAAGTTTTCTTCGTCAACGATGAAACCACCACCGATTGAGTAATAGGTTTTTGAGTACACTTTCTCGTTGTCGATCCAAGCGTGGATCTGCATACCATTTTCGTGCAACTCAAGGTTAGTAGTATGGAAGTTCATACCACCATCTTTCGGGAACGATACTGTGTGACAGTGCATGCCAACAGGTAGGCGCTCAGTTTCTTCTACACGAGCGATAAAGCCCGGAATAGAATCAATATCGACTTTCTCAGGGGTGTTGCCTGCAAGACCCATAATAATAGCGATATCCGTGTGGTGACCTTTCCCTGTCAGTGATAGCGATCCATAAACGTCAACGGTGATTTTAGTGATGTCGCGCAATTTTCCCATTGAGCGTAAATCATCAATAAACTCTTTGCCCGCCTTCATTGGGCCTACAGTGTGCGAACTTGAAGGACCAACACCGATTTTATAGATGTCAAAAACACTAATCATATCGATTTCCTCAAAACAAAGCCTCCCAACGGGGAGCGGGAGGCTTATTATTATCGTTATATTTTTTGTTTAACCACTTAATTCACTAGTGTGATTAAAGTGCTCCGTAGATTACAGAACTAATTGCCGCAAGACCACAGATTGTTGTGAAAATCTGAACAGGCGCAGAAGTTTTGTACTTCGCCATTGCTGGTACTTTTTGCATCGCAAAAACAGGCATTAGGAATAGGATCGCTGCAATCATTGGCGCGCCCATGGTTTCAATCATGCCAAGGATGCTTGGGTTAACAATAGCCACAATCCAAGTGGTGATAACGATGAAAAGAAGAGAAGCTTTTTCAATCTTGCTCTTTGGTGCTTCAGAGCGAGATTTGATTAGACCCACAAGACCTTCATGTGCTCCTAGGAAGTGACCAAAGTAGCTAGACGTAATTGCTGCGAATGCTACAAGTGGACCCATGTAAGAGATAAGTGGAGACTCATGAACGTTTGCTAGGTAAGACAGTACAGAGATGTTCTGTTCTTGCGCCATTGCTAGCTGCTCTGGAGATAGAGACAGTACAACAGAGAATACGAAGAACATAACAAAGCCCATCAGCATCATTGCTGCGCCGCCAGTGATAGCATCTGTTTTCTGAACAGCATTTTCACCGTACACACGACGTTGCTCTTTAGAAAACTGAGAGATGATTGGGCTGTGGTTGAAAGAGAAAACGATGATTGGGATTGCTAGCCAAACGATAGAAGGCATTGCAGACCAGTCAGGTGCGACTTCAACCATTGAGCTGTTCCAGTCAGGAATCAGGTAGAAAGACAGAGCAAGAAGGATGAATACCAATGGGTATACCATCGCAGAAGTAGCTTTCAACATTAGCTCTTTACCGAATACAACACCCGCAGTCATGGCTGCAATCAGTGCTCCAGATAGTAGCCAACGAGGGATAGATTCCATGCCCATTTGGTTGACTAGGAAAGAATCTACTGTGTTTGTGATACCAACACCATAGATAAGAACAATAGGGTAAATAGCGAAGAAATAAGCAAAAGTAATAAGGTTTGCGCCAGTTTTACCGAAATGTTCTTCCACTGTATCAGTGATATCAGCTTCAGGGTTTTTCGCAGAAAGAACGAAACGAGCCAGTGATTTGTGAGCGAACCAAGTCATTGGTGCTGCGATTAGTGCAAGGATAACTAATGGCCAAAAGCCGCCAGCACCCGCTTTGATTGGAAGAAATAGTACGCCAGCACCTACTGCAGTACCGAAAAGTGACAGACACCAAGTGAAGTCTTTGTAAGAAAACTTACTAGACGATTGTGCGGTCGAAACCGCTGAATTTGTAGCATTCATTTTGTGATACTCATTTTTGGGAACAGGAAATAAGTCGAGTGCAATTTTGCATAAAAATCTTGCACGAAAAATAGATCTAAATCATGAATTGATACGAGTTATAACATGATATGTCAAAAACAGGTTTTTGCTCACGAAAATGATGTGCTACTAGTGATTTATGCTAATCCATTTCATTAGAAAAACTAATCTTGTTGCAAATTTGTTTTATGCATGTCGCGAGAAAACGTTTGCCTTATTGATGAATAGTTTAACTAATGTGATGAAACTTCGAACAATATTAAGATTTATTAATATTGATGCATAATATGTTTCTGCATGGCATGGATAATTTGCGCTGTCATTCCCCAAATGAAGTGCTTTTCGTAGGATAAGCCAAATACACGGTGTGAATGATTGCGGAACTGAAAACGTTCACTGTGCAGGTGGTGTTTATCAAGAACAATTTCTGCGGGTACTTCAAAAACCTCATCCACTTCATTGGTGTCAATGGTTGTCTCATAGTCTGATGAAACGAAAGCTAGGAAAGGTGTTACTGTAAATTTGCTGATCGTCACCAGTTCTGGCATCTGACCAAAAATGGAAATCTTACCGTGTTCAATGCCGATTTCCTCGTAAGTTTCTCTTAACGCTGTATCAGCCAGTGAATTGTCCCAGTCTTCATATTTTCCACCCGGAAAACTGACCTGCCCGGGATGATGTTTTAAGTGCTTTGCGCGTTTGGTGAAAATGATGTTCAGCCCATCGCCCCTCTCAACAAAACCTATAAGTACTGAGGCTTTACGTAAGGATGCATGATTGATATGTGCAACTCGTTTTATTGTTTCGTGGTGGTAGTCGACGGTTTGCTGTAACTGGAACTTCTGAATTAATTGATTTTTATTGAGTTCTGACAACACGTTAGCTCCATATGCGTATTTGAAAAACTATACTTTATGATTCATGCTTGAAAGACCATCATATACCAAGGATAGCTTAATATATGAAAGGAATTATCTTCACAGAATTTATGGACTTAGTCGAAGAGAAGTTTGGCCTTGATGCACTTGATCAACTGCTTTCTGATGCGGGTGATGAAGGCATTTACACATCAGTAGGCAGTTATGACCACAAAGCTTTGGTAAAACTTATCGTCCAGTTGAGTAAACAAACGGGTATTCCAGCTGAAGAGCTACAGCGCGTTTTTGGGCAATCTGTCTTCGAAAATCTTTACGAATCGTTGCCTGAGCGTAGTAGCCTTCAAGGGTGTAAAAACTCTCTTCAGTTTATTCGTTTAGTTGAGGACTATATCCATATTGAAGTGAAAAAACTTTATCAAGAAGCTAACCCTCCACGTTTTGAATTCATTTCTGAAACGGAAACAGAAATGATCTTTGACTACAAAAGCGCCCGCTGTATGTCCCATGTCTGCTTAGGCTTGATTGAGGGATGTGCCCAGCATTTTGATGAGTCACTTAATATTGCAATGGAAAACAACGACAAAAGCGGTAATGATGTTAGGTTCAAGGTTGCGGTCGTCGGGTAAAATCAATGAGTAGTGAGTCTGCGCTAGAACGGAAACTTGCCAGAGAGATTGCTGCACGCAAGCAAGCGGAATTGTTGCTGGAGCAGAAAAGCCTCGAACTTTACGAAGCGAATGAACACCTAAAACTGGTTCTTACGCAGCTTAAAAGGCAAACACACAAAGACTTGCATAAGCTAGCGTTCGAGGAGCAAATTAACGAAACTCTGATTCATTTTGGACGTGCTTTCCTCAGTCGTACCTTGGATGATGGTTTGCTTTCTAATCTTCTTGAACGACTCGATTCCTCATCTGCGTTGACCGAATCGGGTTTGTTTCTAGCGACCGATATTGTTTCAACGATTCACGATAGCCGCTTCGGGCACGCGCAAAGGGACAAGGTAGATGAGATCAAGCCCTATGCATTTTGGGAAGAAGACAGAGTATCTCTTCCGTTAGAGATTGATCATAAGGTGGTGGGAGAGTTATCGGTACTCACAGAAGATCAAGACATCGAGGAGGAGTTTGTAGTTAGTCAGATGCGCTTGGTCGCGGATTTGCTTTGCAGCGCCATCAGCCGACAAATTATGTTAACGAATACCCAAGAAGCTAGAGCCAGAGCAGAAGAATCGGAAAGAGCGACAAAAGAGTTTGTCGCCATGATTAATCATGAGTTGAGAACGCCACTAAATGGCTTGCTTGGTAGCGCTGAATTGCTCGCCGATACCTCGCTAGACGAAGAGCAACGTACTTTGCTAACAAATCTATCTCATACGGGGGATTTTTTAAGACATATCATCAACGATATTCTTGATTTCAGTAAGATGAGTGCGGGAATGATGGAGCTTATTCCATCGACTTTTGCTTGGAAAGAATTAACGAACATGCTTCAGGGCGTGTTTGCGAATAAAGCTCAGGAAAAAGGGATTCAGTTTTCAATTCACTCGGCTCCGGAAGTCCCCGATTTTCTGATAGGAGATTTCGACCGTATTTGCCAAATTCTGATTAACCTAGTCGGAAATGCAATCAAGTTTACCTCTGCGGGCTCTGTACAGGTTGAAGTCTTCTGGCAAGAAAACAACCTTCATATCTCGGTCAAAGATACGGGAATAGGGATACCAGAAGGAGCGAAAACGATTCTTTTCGATCCTTTTGTACAAGCAGACAGAACCGCTAAACGTAATTTTGAGGGAACAGGACTAGGGCTGGCTATTTGTAAAAATCTTATAGATTTGATGAAAGGCGAAATCAGCTTTACCAGCCAGACAGGTGTTGGTACCCAGTTCAAACTATCCATCCCACTTAAAGTTTCGACTCAAGAGTCGAAGATAGAGAAAACCGACAGTGGTGTAACCAAACCGCTAGAAAGCTTGTCTATTTTAGTGGTGGATGACATTCGGATGAACCAAGTCATTATTAACCAAATGCTGAAGAAGTTATCGATCACCCCTGATATTGCCAGTAATGGCTTAGAAGCCATAAAAGCGGCGTCGGGAAGCAGCTACGACTTGATCTTTATGGATTGCCGAATGCCGGAAATGGATGGTTTTGAGGCGACCAGTTATCTTAGAGAGCAAGAATTTAGCCAACCGATCATTGCCTTGACTGCAGGAACGACACTTGAAGAACGTGAAAAGTGTATCCAGTGCGGTATGGATGACATTTTAACCAAACCTTATACCGCAAAAGATCTCAGATTGATGCTTGAAAAGTGGGCTTAACTTTCGAGCACAGGCAGAATTCTACACAGCTTGTCTAACGTTTCCTGATACTCAGCGTCATTTTCACTGTCTGCGACTAAACCGCCTCCAGCCCAGACATAAATCTGATTATTTTCTGCGATGAGAGTGCGTATCGTAATGCTGGTATCCATTGCGCCATGGCGGCTGATATAACCAATACTACCGCAATAGGCACTGCGTCTATGAGGCTCTAACTCTTCAATGATTTCCATAGCACGGATTTTGGGTGCACCAGTGATGGATCCTCCCGGAAAACTGGCTCGTAACAGATCAGCAGGAGAGTAGGGTGAATCCAGCTCTGCCCGAATGGTGCTCACTAAATGGTGAACGGCAGGGAAGCTCTCAATATCAAACAGCTTAGGTACATGTACACTTCCTGGCTTCGCCACTCTGCCGACATCATTGCGCAGCAGATCGACGATCATCAAGTTCTCAGCCTGATCTTTCTCTGCATGGGCGAGCTCATGTGCTGAAGCCGTATCCTTAGTAGCATCCGGATAGCGTGGGCGAGTACCTTTGATTGGCTTAGTTTCAATTTGTCTATCATGAACTTGAAGGAAGCGTTCTGGTGAGACACTGAGGATTGCACTGTGTTCGGTGCGAACGAATGCTGAAAATGGCCCTTTATTGTAGGATTCCAGTTTTTGATAGGCTTGCCATTCGCTTCCTGAATATTTTGCCTGAAATCGCTGGGCAAGGTTGATTTGGTAGCAATCTCCAGAGCGCAAATACTCTTGTACGCTGGCAAACTTTTCGCTGTAACTCTCTTTAGTCATGTTTGACTGCCAAGCACTCTGTAGAGCAAACTTGGCCTGAGTTGGAAGAGACTGAGAAACCAACCAATCGTAGTGGCGTTCTACCTCTTCGCCTACGACAAATGCCTGCTGTCGCTTGTGATCAACGATCACTGCCCATTGATACAGACCAACAGCCATGTCAGGAGTTGTCAGGTCTTGTTGTGCAATTTGAGGTAATCGCTCAACACGTCGGCCAAGATCGTAAGCAAAGTAACCCAGTACTCCTCCCACAAATGGAAGTTCGCCAGAGTACTGCTGCTCTGGTAACCATTGAGTTTGCTGCTGTTCGAGCAAGGTAAAAGGATCACCGTCAGAGTCAAAAGTCTCTTGTGGAGTGACAACTCGAGTGGTGTTGCCTGATGTAGTCAATGTTACCAGTGGATTAGCAACCAAGATGTCAAATCGGCTGTCGACATGGCTCTCTGATGCGGAACGTAACAACATTGCCCAAGGCTTAGATTCTATGGGGCTAAAAAGCTGCTTGGATAGCTCTGGGTGATAGTTAATCGGCTTGATTTCTAAGCAATTTGGCGCGTTGTTATTCATTTGTTTAATTTGTGACAAAGAGTTCGTTCACTGCATGGCAAGAGAGGGAAACCAAGAGTATCATATTGCGAACTATCGCCGCTACATTGACGTTTTATAATAAAAAGGTGATGTCAGTCTTCTAAACTTGCTTATATAAGCAAACGTTTTGATAGCGGTATAAAGGAAGCATAACTATAACGAGGCATGCAATGACGGTAATTCGCAAGCAAGATGTGATCAGCAGTGTCGCTGATGCACTTCAGTACATTTCGTACTATCACCCTCTGGACTTTGTTCAAGCCCTGGAAAAAGCCTATCACAAAGAAGAAAGTCAGGCGGCTAAAGACGCTATGGCTCAGATTCTGATTAACTCCCGTATGTCTGCAGAAGGTCACCGACCGATCTGTCAGGACACTGGTATCGTGACCTGTTTTGTTAACATCGGTATGCAAGTTCAATGGGACTCGACCGATATGACAGTACAACAGATGGTCGATGAAGGTGTACGTCAGGCATACACCAATCCAGACAACCCACTTCGAGCGTCAGTACTGCTTGACCCTGCGGGCAAGCGTATTAACACGAAAGACAATACGCCGGCGGTTGTACACATCAATATGGTACCGGGCAATACGGTTGAAATCCAAATTGCAGCCAAAGGCGGTGGTTCGGAAAACAAAACTAAGATGGTAATGCTTAACCCATCAGATGATATTGCAGAGTGGGTAGAAAAAACCTTGCCAACGATGGGCGCAGGCTGGTGTCCACCGGGCATGCTGGGTATAGGTATTGGTGGTACTGCGGAAAAAGCAGCGGTACTGGCAAAAGAATCTCTAATGGAACACATTGATATTCAAGAGTTGATCGAACGTGGTCCAGAAAACGCTGAAGAAGAGTTACGTCTAGATATTTTCAATCGTGTCAATAAGCTTGGTATCGGTGCGCAGGGCCTTGGCGGTTTAACTACCGTGGTAGATGTGAAGATCAAAACAGCGCCAACGCATGCCGCTTCTAAGCCAGTGTGCTTGATTCCAAACTGCGCGGCGACAAGACACGTTCACTTCACTTTGGATGGCTCAGGTCCTGCGGATCTTACACCACCTAAACTTGAAGAGTGGCCAGATATCACTTGGGAAGCGGGAGCAAACACTCGTCGCGTGAACCTTGAAGAGGTGACTCAGGCAGATGTAGAACAGTGGAAGACCGGCGAAACCGTTTTGCTGTCTGGTAAGATCCTGACAGGTCGTGATGCTGCTCATAAACGTATTCAGGGCATGCTAGAAAGTGGTGAAGGGCTGCCTGAAGGTGTCGACTTTAAAGGGAAGTTTATCTATTACGTAGGCCCTGTTGATGCAGTAGGTGATGAGGCAGTTGGTCCTGCAGGCCCGACTACCTCAACTCGTATGGACAAGTTCACCGATATGATGCTTGAAGAAACTGGCATTATGGGCATGATTGGTAAAGCAGAGCGTGGTCCAGCGACGGTAGAGTCGATCAAAAAGCATAAAGCGGTTTATCTGATGGCAGTTGGCGGCGCGGCTTACCTTGTGGCAAAAGCTATCAAGAAAGCACGCGTTGTGGCGTTTGAAGACCTAGGTATGGAAGCGATTTATGAGTTTGAAGTCGAAGACATGCCAGTGACCGTTGCTGTAGATTCAACTGGTGCTAATGCTCACCAGATTGGTCCTGATACTTGGAAAGTGAAAATTCAGGAAATGGAATCTCAAGCCTGATCTTTGTGAGAAATGGCTGAATTACATAGCAAATATTTGATGAAGGTGCGACAGAGGCCGCGCCTTTTTTTATATACTGTTCTCTGCATTGAAGAACTTCAGGAGCATTCATGCCTCGATTTATTCAAATCTTACAGCTAATCATTGCCATAGTTGTAGGTGTTTTCATCGGCTACGATATTGTCCTTCACGGCATCAGCATCTTTAATCAAAAGTACGTAATGATCACCTGTGCTTTGTTTGTATTGCTGGAGATTGCGTTGTTTGTCATCTACAAGCTGATTGAAGACGACTAGACACAATGCAATATGTGATACCCAAGTGACATACTAAGCCTCTGATTTATATCGGAGGCTTTTTTATTCATCTTTCATTAAGATTACAATGGTTAGGATAATCTCGTGTTCAAAACAAAGAGACAGTAAATGAAGAGTATTACTCAGGAAGTGAATGATTTTATTAACCGCAGCGTCGATTCTCATGTGCGTGTCGCGGTGACTGGTTTATCTCGTGCGGGGAAAACGGCGTTTATCAGCTCCTTGGTGAATCAGTTGTTGCACACTTCCACTCACGACAATCTTCCTTTACTGGTTTCAGCACGCGATAAGCGCCTAGTGGGTGCGAAGCGTGAACCCCAAGCCAATATGATGGTGCCACGTTTTGCCTACGATGAAGCGATGGAGCATGTGTTCACACAGCCGCCAAAATGGCCCGAGCCGACTCGCGATGTGAGTGAAATTCGTCTTGCAGTGAAATACAAGCCGACGAGAAAGTCCAAAAAGTTGTTTGGCAGCACATCAACGCTGCACATCGATATCATTGACTATCCCGGTGAATGGTTACTGGATCTCCCTTTATTGGATATGAGTTTTCATGAGTGGTCACAGACGCAATTCGCGGCTCTTAAAGGTCAGCGTAGAGAGTTGGCAAAAGAGTGGTTAGCCAAACTAGAACAACTAAACCTAGCAGATGACGTCAACGAAAGAGAGCTTGAGGCGATCGCGCAAAGCTACACCCAGTATTTACATGATTGTAAGGATGCTGGACTACATTGGGTTCAGCCGGGC
The DNA here is from genome assembly GCF_000740665.1 of Vibrio sp. B183. NCBI lineage: Bacteria > Pseudomonadati > Pseudomonadota > Gammaproteobacteria > Vibrionales > Vibrionaceae > Vibrio > Vibrio sp. B183. The sequence goes on from NZ_JPQB01000015.1 coordinate 356,786, forward strand.
AGGTTTGTCTTACCTGGTGAACTAGAAGGTGCGCCAGTCCTGCAGTTTTTTCCTTGCCGCTTTGATAAAGAGAGCAAAGCCAGCAAAGACTCCAATTTAGCCATGCTAAAAGCGCGGTATCAGGAGTATCAGCAAAAGGTTGTGAAAGCGTTTTACAAGCATCACTTTTCGACATTTGATCGTCAAATTGTATTGGTTGATTGCCTACAACCATTAAACGCCGGTTACGAATCTTTCCACGATATGCGCCATGCGATTGAGCAGATCATGCACAGCTTCCGCTATGGCAGAAGCAATATGTTAAAGAGATTATTTGCCCCGAGAATCGATAAGATATTGTTTGCAGCGACTAAAGCCGATCATGTGACGCCAGAGCAGCATCCTAACTTAGTTTCTCTGTTGCAGCAGATGGTGCATCCCGCTTGGCAAACGGCGTCCTATGAAAACATCGAAATGAGCTGTATCTCTATGGCGTCTATTCAGGCGACTAAAACGGGCTTTATCAACCGTGGTACCGAATCAGTTCCTGCGATTCAGGGCATAACCCTTGATGAACAACCACTGACAATCTTTCCTGGTGAAGTGCCGAAGAAACTGCCTCAGCAGAGCTTCTGGCAAAGCGAAGGATTTGAATTTACCGCTTTCCGGCCACTCCCTAGTTCGGTAGACGATCCTCTGCCCCATATTCGTATTGATAAAGCGCTGGAATACCTGATTGGAGACAAGCTGAAATGACCGATTCTCAAGATGCAAAGCTAAAGCAAAAACAAGTCTTCTCTCAAACATTGGATCAAGAGCCTATGGGTAGCGACCCGGACTTGACCTCCCAAATGCAGTTTGAAGAACAAGAAACCTTTATACCAGCGGCATTAAGCTCAAAAGAAACGCAAAGTGAGGCTGAAGAAAAGCTGGAACAGGTGATTCGACCTAAAACAGGGCGTCGATGGTTAGCGAGCGGACTGCTAACAGCCTTTTCTGGCTTGGTTGGTTGGCAAGCCATCGACAGTATTATTACGTCTGTTCAAAGTGCTGATTGGTTAGCGCTTGGCTGGGCTGGTTTTATGTCGACGCTGGCAGCGTTAGGTATCGGGGCAATTGGTAAGGAGCTGTGGAAGCTCAAAACGTTACGTCATCACTTTTCTATTCAAGAGCAAAGTGAAGCCTTGATAGAAGCCAACAGCGTTGGGCAAGGTAAAGCGTTTTGTGAATCTATCGCGAAGCAAAGTGGCATTAAGACAGAATCACCAAGTTATGATCGTTGGACACACAGTGTCAATGCCTCTCACAGCGACGCCGAAGTGCTCGACATGTATGACGCGATGGTGGTGAGTGAACAGGACAAAAAAGCCACTAAAATCGTTACGCAGCATGCAACGGAGTCAGCCGCTTTGGTGGCAATAAGCCCACTGGCTATTGCAGACATGCTGCTGGTGGCATGGCGCAATTTCAAAATGATCGACAGTCTTGCCGATGTTTACGGTGTAGAGCTTGGATACTGGTCTAGGTTGAAGCTGTTCAAAGCGACGTTGATCAATATGGCGGCTGCAGGTGCCAGTGAAATAGCGATAGATGCCAGCATGGATCTGATGTCTATGGATCTAGCAGGAAAAGTCTCCGCCAGAGCAGGGCAAGGGCTGGGTGTTGGCATACTGACCGCAAGGCTTGGGGTCAAAGCGATGGCATTGTTAAGACCAATACCTTGGCACCCAGATAGAAAGGTGAAATTGGGTGCGATTCGAAAGCAGATTGTAGAAAAAATCGCCTCTATAACAATCAAATAGTGCGAATGTGAAGCAAGTAATGTCGGTTTGCTTGACGAGGATCTAGGCTTAAGGGAAACTACTGTCAACTTTTCCTGACACCTCAGACTAGGGATTTAATCAGTGCGTTTAGAAGTGACATGTGAAGACAGATTGGGGCTTACTCGTGAGCTGCTCGATATTCTGGCTTCTAAAAATATTGATTTGCGAGGGATCGAAATCGACATTACGGGCATTATCTACCTGAATTGCCCAGATATTGACTTCGATACTTTCAGTGAACTCATGGCAGAGATACGTCGTATATCAGGTGTAAGAGACGTAAGAAAAATTCAATTTATGCCGATGGAAAGGCATAACACAGAACTTATCTCCCTGTTGAACAATCTTCCTGAGCCAGTATTGGCCATAGACCTGAAAGGCAATGTTGACATGGCCAACCATGCAGCGCTAAGCCTGTTCAGCTGCGAAGAAGAAGAGATGATTGGTCACCAGATCAGCACCTTGCTACCAAGCTTCAACTTCTCCAAATGGGTGGAAGGCAAAATTACCCGTCAGCGGGAAAATATCGTTATCAGTGGTCTCGACTATATCATGGAGATCATGCCGGTCTATATTACTGATGAATCCAACGAGTCGATTCTCGCCAGTACGGTAATGATAATCCGCTCATCTCAAGAAAAGTCGGCGTTAGAAGATTCATTACCTCTACACAATAACCTTGGTTTTGAACACTTTGTCGGTGTGTCTAATCGACACAAGGCACTGATGAGCCAAGCTAAGAAGCTGTCGATGCTTGAGCAGCCACTGCTGATTCAGGGTGAAACAGGTACGGGTAAAGAAATGCTCGCCAGAGCGTGTCATAATCGTTCTCACCGAGCTGCCGCTCCGTTCTTAGTCTTGAGTTGTGCATCCATGCCTGATGATGTCGCGGAGACGGAACTGTTTGGTCATGCGCCTGGCTCATTCAATCATGAGCAAGGCCATAAAGGTATATTTGAACAAGCAGATGGTGGCACCGTCTTTTTAGATGAAATTGGCGAAATGAGCCCACATCTGCAAATCAAATTGCTGCGCCTGTTACAAGATGGTACTTTTCGCCGTGTAGGTGCGGAGCAGGAGATTCATGTTGATGTACGCGTGATTGCTTCAACGCGCCATAATCTGGCAGATTTGGCAGAGTCGAAATCCTTCCGAGAAGATCTTTTCTACCGCCTCAACGTACTGACACTCAATATTCCGGCACTGCGCGAACGTTCTAACGATATAGGCCCATTACTGGATCTGTTTGTTGTTAAGTACGTTAAGCAGTTAGGTATCATGAAACCAGAGCTGGAAGAAACACTGGTTGATCAACTGGTGAATTACCAGTGGCCAGGGAACATGCGTCAACTGGAAAATATGGTGCTCCGTGCACTGACTGAACTGGATTCAGATACATTGACGATCGACTTGTTCCACCTGCCTCAGCTAGAAAGCCCAGCTTCGACAGGTCCGACAATTAACCTCGACGGCTCGTTGGATGAAATCATGAAAGATTACGAGTCGCAGGTTTTGGAGCGACTTTATCAGTCTTTCCCATCCAGCCGTAAACTAGCAAAACGCCTTAATGTTTCTCATACCTCTGTGGCTAACAAGTTACGTGAATACGGAATAAGAAAAAACTAAATGGAACGACTCAGTACTCCTCAGCAGGTGTTTGAGCAGGATGGGGATATCATCCTGCGCACTGCAGAACCAACGGACGGTCAGCTCATCTCCGACTATTTTATTGCCAACCGTGCGCACCTGAAACAATGGGAACCACGACGCGAAGACGCCTTCTTCTCTGAAGCAGGTTGGACGCAGCGTTTGATAAAGCTTAATGAGTTGCATCGAATGGGCTTGGGTTACTACCTGATCATTATTGATAGTGAGTCGGGAGAGATGTTAGGCACCGTCTCCTTTAGCAACATTTCGAGATTTCCGTTTCATGCGTGTAATCTTGGCTATTCGCTTGGTGAGAATGCGCAGGGAAGAGGCGTGATGACACGGGCATTGAAGATGGCCGTGAACTACATGTTTAACATCCAGAATATCCATCGGATTATGGCGGGCTACATGCCACGCAATCAACGTAGTGAGGCGGTCTTGAATCGTTTAGGCTTCAAGCGGGAAGGGTTTGCTGAGGACTATTTGCTGATTGATGGCCGCTGGGAAGACCATAACCTGACATCACTGATTAACCCTAACTGGAAAGAGAGTTAAGCATGAGTAGATTAGAGCAACAGCTGGCTTTATTGATGGAGCTGGATCAACTGAAATCTGTTTTGAGACGTACTCGAGTCAAAAGTGCAGATGGCCGTCTTGAAAACAGTGCAGAGCACAGCTGGCATGTTGCTCTAATGGCGATTCTAATGGAAGAACACGCCAATGAGCCGGTGGATATTGCTCGTGTCGTAAAAATGTTGTTACTGCATGACATTGTCGAAATCGATGCTGGCGACACCTTTGTTTACGATGTTGCCGCGTCAGCAGTACAAGAAGAAAAAGAGCTTGCTGCTGCTCAGCGATTATTCGCGATGTTGCCTGAAGAGCAGGGAAAAGAGTTGCTTGAGTTATGGCTAGAGTTTGAGCGAGCAGAATCGGCAGACGCCAAATTTGGTAAAGCACTTGATAGGATCATTCCTATGTTGCTTAATTATCACAACAACGGTCAGAGTTGGCAGGAGCACGGAGTGACTCGTGAGCAAGCTCTGACGGTGAATAGAAAAATAGAATATGGCTCACAAGCTTTGTGGGATAAGGCTCAACAAGTGATTGAAGAAGCAACCCAGAAAGGATGGCTAAAAGCCTGAAGATGCCATAACGAGGAAAATGAATGTCGTATCTCACTTTGGATGAATACCAAAGAAAATGGATTTTCACTCACCAGTCTATGCCTGTTCCTGAGCAGGATTTAGCACAGATAAAGCCAATGACTCAGGCCAGAGCGGCGCAGCTTTGGAAAGAGAACATCAGTGCTCAAAGCCCAGATGCAGAACGCTTGAGTTCAGGTGACTGGCCAATGAAAGACTCTAATTGGAAAGAGACTTTGGATTGGATGGCTGCCTGGGAAGCTGATGAAGAGGCGTTGCCTGAGGGAGTAGCTGAGTTTATCGATTGGCAAGATGACGTAACTGTTTATTTTTGTTATGAAAAATACAATGTTATTGAAACCAAATGGAGTGTATTTAAGAAGCACTGGAAGAACTTTTTGTTTTACGATGATGGCCCAGTTCTAATTGGTCGAAGACGAAAAGAAGCCTTGTGGTTCGACTCCGAAGGTAACGTTAAACTCGGACATCGAGATTAAAAGAGCAGCCGTAAAGGCTGCTTTTTTTAATGTTTTTCATCAGACAATGGTGACCACATTACGCAAGTTGAGCAGAAGGTTATGTGCACTATGACCAGACATATTGTAAGGATCGAACTTTGAACTAGTGGAGTATTTGAGATTGACAGGCATAGTAGAGTTCATCTCGGGAATATAACCCATGCTCCAGTCACTAAATTCGCGTTCAGCAACCTCTGAATAATCTAGCAGCAATATGTTTTCATGCCTTGGGTCGTTTAGAATCTGGTGGTAAATTTTATTGACTTGAGCTCTCGAACCTTCGAGGCATTGCAAAAAGTAATTACGGTTAAATAGAAGCAAACCTGTTACGTCAACCAGAGAGTTGTTTTTTCTCGCCACATCAAGAATATTCTGAATATCGGAATCTGTAATCCCTTTTGTTATTGTGCTCGTGTAAACCAATCTGACTAGGAACATAGTTTTCTCCTTTTCTTGTTAGGTTATTGTCCCTCAGCTTTAAGTATATGCAATAAAACGCACGCCATAGTATTAACGTCTATAATGTGATTTAACGAACTAAGTCTATTTAGGATCGGTGGATGGAAGCTAAGATTCTGAACTCTGTTGTCGAAATCACTGAGCAAAGAAACTCGCTCTCTCTTGGCCATTGTCTGGTTGCAACTCTACTTGAAATGATGCCCATTGAGTCCATTAGCCTGACCCATTACATATCCAACACATCTATTGTTGTCGCCAAAGTATTCAGAAATAGCAAACAAGAAGAATATCAATGGACATACGATCAGGCGCCAGAGCAGTGTTACATACATGATCATAAAGAAAGCGCATTTAACGTTACAAAACCACAAACGTCGAGTTATGTATGCCGTTATCCAATCCCGATTTCTGAAGAGAGCTCGGCATTGTTGCAAATTGAAACCGATGCAGACCCTGTAAAGTTTGAGCTATTGATCGATGGCTTTGCCAAGATATATTGCAACTATTTGATGGTGTTGCATGAGAGTGAACGTGACAAGCTGACTGGGCTGCTCAATCGAAAAACACTCGAAGAACGCCTATCACATTGTTTTAATTTGTCTGTTAATCAAGATTCAGGTTTGTATGCCTGGGTCGCTATCATTGATCTCGACTTGTTCAAGAGCATCAATGATACCTATGGGCATATGATCGGCGATGAAGTGCTATTAATGTTTTCTCAGCAGCTACAGAATTTCTTTTCTGGTTCAGAGCAATTGTTTCGATTTGGTGGTGAGGAGTTTGTCGTGCTACTGCCACCTCAGGAAAAGAAACAAGTGCTAAAAGAGCTGGAGTTATTTCGCAGGCACATTGAGTCATTTCGCTTTCCACAAGTAAATAATATGACGTTTAGCTGCGGAGTCTGTGCGATCTCCAGACACGAGTATTTGCCGACAATTTTAGGTCATGCTGATGCGGCACTCTACAGTGCAAAAGAACATGGTAGGAATCGAATCGAGTGCTATGAAGATCTTATACTCGGAGCAACTGAACCTGGTGATAATGATCATTTGGATGACGTAGAACTGTTTTGAAAGATCAATTTTGATCAAGTAATTTGTTGAATTGTAAAGATTATACCGATGAATAAAATGTGATTTAATGCTCAAAAATGCTTCATATCTTTGCGCAATTTATGTAATTTGCTATCATTTTTGAGACAAATGGTTTGAGTCACCATTTTATATCGGTTTATAGATAGAGACTTAGGGAATAGTAGTGGATACAAATATATCTCAATTACGCAAAGATTTTTATGCTCAAATAAGCTCGCTGCAAGCTTATTCTTTGCCACAAACTAAACCAACGCTTTCTCTGTTAACTGAAGAAGAGCTTCAGGTGCTCGAAGCTCTTTGGATTGAGCTCTCTATGTGGAAGAAAAAACAAAACCACTAATTTTCATTATCTGACCAGTTTCATAAAGAACCTCACGAAGTAAATTCGTTGAGGTTTTTTATTGTCTTAAATATAAATTGTTATATTATAACAAAAAGTGATCTGACCATTGATTTCTCGGATATCAATCCCCATAGTTAGATACATAAGAGATTTCTAAAATGATAGAAATAGAAGATAGCAAGATTCAAGTGAGTAGGGATATGGCGGAAGTTAGAGCCAGAGTAGATTTTAAAGTCGGTAAAAACAGTGATATAGAAGCGGAGCTTCTTTCTTTTAAAGGACTCAAGACCGACAAAGAGCATGTAGCCATCATTTTCAAACAAGCCGACAAGACTCAGTCCAGCCCTTTAGTTCGCTTGCATTCAGAATGCCTGACAGGTGATGTTTTCCATTCTTCTCGATGCGACTGTGGTGAACAGTTGGATGAGACGATTAATAAAATGGGTGAATCAGGCGGGATTATTCTTTACTTGCGCCAGGAAGGTCGTGGTATTGGCCTTTACAATAAGATTGACGCGTACAAGTTGCAAAGTGAAGGTCTGAATACCTATGAAGCGAACAACCATTTAGGCTTTGGTGATGACCTGCGTGATTTTACGGAAGCGGCGCAAATGCTTAAAGCGTTGGATGTCAATAAGATCCGTTTAATCACGAACAATCCGAAGAAGATCCGTGAACTGAAAGAACATGGTGTTGAAATCGAAGATACTGTCAACACCTCTGCGCATATTAAAGATGGTAACGAAGGATATCTTAAAGCCAAGGTGTCACACGGAAAACACGATCTTAAGCTCTAGCCCAATAGCAGCCTATGTTGATAAAAGCCTCACTTTTGTGAGGCTTTTTTGTATAACCCTTGCAAAAAAAATGTAAGTTTGTATTATCTGCGCCTATAAGTGTAAATGAGAATAATTAGCACTTATTATGCAGAATAATTATTAAGCTCAACAAGGATGCTTTTCAATGAATGTAAAATCACTTTTAGCGCGCTCTGTTGCAACTTCTCTCGTTCTTGCTAGCAGTTCTGTTTTTGCAGCGAACGTGACGAAAGAGCAAGTGGTAGAACACTACGCAGATGTTGCTCACGCAGTATTTGCCGATGCACTAACAACTGCTAAGACACTAGACCAATCTATCGAATCTTTCCTTGCTGCTCCATCTGAAGCCAAGCTTGCTGAAGTAAAACAAGCTTGGCTTGACTCTCGCGTACCGTACCAACAGTCTGAAGTATTCCGTTTTGGTAACGCGGTTGTTGATGATTGGGAAGGCCAACTAAACGCATGGCCTCTTGATGAAGGCCTTATCGACTACGTATCTACTGATTACCAGTATGAGCTAGGTAACGAAGGCGCGAGCGCAAATATCGTTGCAAATAAGCAGCTAACGATTGGTGCAACTAAACTTGACGTTGCTCAACTGACTCCAGAAGCGATTGCTGATCTGAACGAGGTGGGCGGCTCTGAAGCTAACGTTGCATCTGGTTACCACGCGATTGAATTCCTGCTATGGGGTCAAGACCTAAACGGTACTAACGCTGGTGCTGGTGAGCGTGCTTACACTGACTTCGTTGTTGGTAAAGGTTGTACTAACGGCAACTGTGACCGTCGTGGTGAGTACCTAAAAGCTGCTGCTGATCTACTGGTTCAAGATCTACAGTGGATGGAAAAACAGTGGTCTTCAGATGTAAAAGGTAACTACCGTGAAGAACTTCTGAACGACTCTGCGGACAATGGCCTTCGCAAAATGCTATTCGGCATGGGTTCTCTATCTCTAGGTGAGCTTGCTGGTGAGCGTATGAAAGTCGCTCTAGAAGCTAACTCTACTGAAGATGAGCACGATTGTTTCTCTGACAACACGCACAACTCTCACTACTACAACGAGCAGGGTATCTACAACGTATACACTGGTCTGTACAAACGTGAAGACGGTACGCTTCTATCTGGGCCTAGCATCGCAGATCTTGTAGCTCAGAAAGACAAAGCGGCGGCGAAAGAGATCCAGAAGCAATTCGACGTAACACGCTCTCAAGTAGGTCAACTTGTCACTTCTGCTGAAAAGAACGGTCAGTACTTTGACCAGCTAATTGCAGCAGGTAACGCGCAAGGTAACGCACTAGTAAACGAGACAATCATGTCTCTAGTTGCTCAGACTTCATCTATCGAGCGAGCGGCGAAAATCGTTGGTATCAACAGCCTGAACCCAGACACAGCTGACCACGAATTCTAAAAACAATTAAATAATTTTAAGGGCTCTTAGTGAGCCCTTTTGCTGTTTCTATAACCACACTTTTAATGAGAATATTTCTTAACAAGGTGCTGGTCTTTACCCGAGAACTATTGGTATGAAGTTGTATAAAAAGTCCATATTAGCCTCTCTAATACTGGTGAGTGCTTCTGTTTCTGGTTATGAAATGAAATCTGGCGGCGGTACCGCGGTTAAGAAAGAGGGCGCAAATGCTTATTCTTTGCCTGCCGGAAACCTGCCAATGTCCAAGCGACTGGATTTCAGTGTTGGTAACAGTTTTTTCCGTAACCCATGGGTACAAGCGCCGGCTTCTACCGATGCCCGTGACGGCTTAGGGCCTCTTTTTAATACCAATGGTTGTCAAAACTGCCATATTAAGGATGGTCGTGGCCATCCACCAGAAGAAGGGGATATTCATGCCGTTTCCATGCTGGTGCGTTTGAGCATTCCTGCAATGACACCAGAGCAGAAAAAAGCTTTCATCAAAGATGGTGTCATTCCAGAACCAACGTATGGTGGTCAGCTACAAGACTTTTCACTTCAGGACCAAACTCCTGAAGGACAGATCAAAATTACATACACAGATGTACCAGTGACCTTTACCGACGGTACAAAAGTAGTGCTACGCAAGCCAAACCTGAAAATAACAGATTTAGGTTATGGCGAGATGCACCCAGATACCCAATTTTCTGCACGTGTTGCTCCGCCAATGATTGGCTTGGGGCTATTAGAAAGTATTTCTGATGAAACGCTGCAAACTTGGGCAGATGAAAATGATGCCAATGGCGATGGTATCTCAGGTAAGGTAAACAAAGTCTGGGATGTACAGAAGAATGATTTCGCCATTGGTCGCTTTGGCTGGAAGTCCGGGCAACCGACACTCATGCAGCAAAACGCCGCCGCATTTAATGGTGACGTTGGCCTAACCAGTAACTTGTTCCCACATGAGAACTGTACATCAAAGCAATCTATTTGTGCTGAATTGCCGAATGGCGGAGCGCCTGAAGTGAGCGACAACATTCTCGATTTCGTTGAATTCTATTCCCAGCACTTAGCCGTACCGATTCGTCGTAATATCAACGATCCGGAAGTTAAGCTCGGTCAGAACTTATTTGCCAAAGCAGGTTGTGATAGCTGTCATAAGAGCGAAGCGAGAACCATGAAACGAGAAGACCTACCGGCTTTGTCGAATCAGAAAATTCATCCTTATACCGATTTACTACTTCATGATATGGGTGAAGGACTTGCGGATAACAGGCCTGAGTATTTGGCGAATGGACGTGAATGGCGAACTGCGCCATTATGGGGCATCGGTTACACCGAAGAAGTCAACGGCCATACTTATTTCCTTCATGATGGCCGAGCACGTAACCTGATGGAAGCGGTATTGTGGCATGGTGGTGAAGCTGAGCCCGCGAAACAAACCGTTCTCAAATTCAATCAAAAAGAGCGCGATGCATTGATCGCTTTCTTGAATTCATTGTAAGGAATCACGATGAAGATCTTTTCTTTATCAGCACTGGCTGCCTCGATGATGCTACTGGCAGGTTGCCAGTCAACCAGCAGCACAATGCCTGTCGCCCAGCAAACTTCTCATCCTAGCCAGGGTGTTTACCAAGTAGAGTTTGCCGCAGCACACACTTTCTCAAATCAAGCGGATAAGCTGGCCAGCCAAATGGCGGCTTACTGTGCGGATGAGGCCCAACTGGAGTCACTGAAGTCTCAATGGCATCACACCATGGTTGCTTGGATGGCGCTGCAAGGGCAGGAAAGGGGGCCTGAAAAGGCACTTGAGCAGAGCTGGAATATTCAGTTTTGGCCAGACAAAAAAAATACGACGGGTCGCAAGATGACTGCGCTGACGGGCCAAAGCAAGACTTGGACGCAAGAGCAAATTTCTCAGCAGAGCGTGACGGTTCAGGGTCTAGGCTCGGTAGAATGGCTGTTGTATGACCAAGCCTCTTCTTTGAGTTCATCACAAGCTACCTGCCAAACCGGTATTGCAATCGCAGAGAACACTGCTGCGAATGCTGAGACCATTGCTACGGCATGGCAGACTAACCCTTGGGTTGAGCTGGATGAAAAAGCATGGACGTCTGAGTACATTTCTCTTCTTTCTAATCAGCTTGAATACAGCATGAAAAAGATGAGTCGTCCTTTGGCGAACTTCGGTAAACCAAGACCGTATTTCGCTGAATCCTGGCGCTCGGAAACTTCCATGCAGAATCTCAAAGCTAACATTGAAGCGATGCAGGCGTTGTACTTAGCGGGTGGCAACGGGCTGGATAAACTGCTGCGTGAGCGTGGCAAAGTACAGCTCGCTGACAGCATCGCTCAACAGTTTGATACCGCACTGGAAACGTGGCCGACCGATGAAAGCTTGTTTGACATGCTGCAGACAAAAGAGGGTTATCGCAAAGCCTACGCTCAATACAATAAGCTGGAGCAGTTGAAGTATCTTATCCACGAAGAAGTGGCAATTGAACTTGGTGTCGTAATAGGGTTTAACGCAACTGATGGTGACTGATAACACAAGAAGAAACCTTCTCAAGGCAGCGCTGTTCGGCGCTGCTATGCCTTTGCTGCCTTTCGGTTGCGCGAGTACGTCAGAGACATCGGGTCAGCCGTCACTGATCGGTTGTTCCTTATCTGGCCGAGACAAGTACTCTGCGGTAGTCGCGGATGAGTTTGGTCAACCGATAAGACAAGTTCCTCTTCCTGCAAGAGGACATGGAGTCGCAACAAACGCGAAACTTAATCATGCGGTGGCGTTTGCTCGTCGTCCAGGTACGTTTTTCGTAGTTTTTGACTATGTGACTGGCGAAGTGATCAAATCCTCAGCCGCCCATTCCAATCGTCACTATTATGGTCATGGCGTGTATTCAAACGACGGTAAGTGGCTGTACGCAACCGAGGGTGAGCGTGGTACCAGCCGAGGCATTATTGGTGTTTACGATGTGCTGTCTGGTTATTACAAGGTAGCAGAGTTTACCAACTTTGGCCTCGGGCCTCATGAAGTGATTGCCATGCCAGATGGCTCTCTAGCAATTGGTGTTGGCGGTGTTCATACCAATGGCCGACAGCCGCTCAACATTGCAACTATGAAGCCTAGCTTGAGCTACCTTAACTCCAATGGTGAACTGACAGAGCAGGTGGCTTTACCAGATAACCATTTGAGTATTAGACACCTTGCGCATGATGGTGACAAAACTGTCCTGTGTGGTCAGCAGTACCGTGGTGAGCCGGATGAGTACCCGTCTCTTTTGGCAATGCATACTCAAGGTGGTCAAATGATCCCGCTGGAAGGGGAACCAGAACAGTGGGCAAGATTCAATCATTACATTGCGAGTATTGCGGCAACCGATGAGTGGATTTTGGCAACATCACCTCGCGGAAACTGCTACGGAATCTGGTCTAAGCAAACCAGAAAAATGGTGGAATTAGCCTCATTACCGGACGCTTCAGGTGTCGTTGTACAGAACGGCTTTTTCCGAGTTAGCTCGGGGGCTGGCGGCGTGATCACACAATACTCACCAGAAGAGAAGAAAAAAATTCAGTCGGGAATTCAATGGGATAACCACTGGTCGATGATTTCTTAGCCTACTTCATTGTAAAGCTTGGGAAAATTAATATTCTCATCAACATTTCATCCTAGCCTCTTATTTCTCTGCCATACTTTGATCTCGGGCGATTAGATTGGAGAGTAAGATGGCTAGACTTAACCCCCTTCTATTACTGCTGATAATTATTCCTATACCGACTTGGGCCAGTAGCTATTTTGAGCGTATTGGGTGGTTGGAGCCAGACAGTCATGTCCTTCGGGTCCTGCAATATTCCAAAGATGTCGAACACATTTATCAGAGCAATCACAACCAGTTGATCTGGTTTGATCTTCAACAAAGCACTCGGCTTGAGTTTCAACTTGAAATTATCACCAGTGCAGGATTCAGCCCTCTTTTTGCCCGTCAATTGAGATACCTTGAGTACTATCGTAAGAGCAATCGATGGCATGAATATGACCTACTTGCCACCGATACGTTACTTCTCTACATCAGCTACGCTGAGCAAGCGAAACTGCTTGGTTATGACTGGTTCTTCGAATCCAAATTGTACAAACCTTTACCGAAACTGAGCCAAACCAATTTAATTGCCGTTGCTGTGGCGGTGGATCATCAACAGCTCAGTGAGCTAATAGAAGTCTATACCCCAGACAGTGATGACTACCAAAAGCTGATTGACAGCTACTTGCACGTTGTTAAGTTCGAAGAGCTGAACCTACCTAAGTACACCCAAAGAGGGTTAAGGCAAGTCGGGGACAAACTGAAAAATCGAGAAGTTCTGTTGGTCAGAATGGAAATGGTCGATGTCGATTTGTCAGATGTGCGACGGGATGTAAATTGGTATGACGCCACTTTAGAAACCGCTGTAAAGCAGTTCCAACGCCTTCATGGTTTAACGGACGATGGCATTATTGGCCCCGATACGATTCGTTGGTTGAACATTAGCCCGAGTGAGAGGTTATCTATACTGGCGCTCAATGCCGAACGTGGCAGGTTATGGCCGATCGAACGTGACACCATCATTGTGGTGAATGTGCCCGGGTTTGAGATGAAGTATTGGTACTCAGGCCAAGAAGTGTTTGAGTCTAAGGTGGTTGTAGGGCGTAAGGGCAGGCCAACACCGATGATGACGACTAAGCTGGATTCATTGATTCTTAATCCGACTTGGAATGTGCCATGGAAAATCATGGTTGAAGATATCATCCCCAAAGTGAAAGAGGATCCTGAGTATCTGGTTCGCCAAAATATTACGATTGTGCCTAAGTGGGGATCGAAAGAGTTGATTAATCCAGAGGACATTGATTGGCAAAACATGCGCCCCAGCGCGTTTCCGTATCGAATGACGCAGCTTTCAGGAAACAACAATGCGCTCGGCCTATACAAGTTTAACACCCCTAATCGCCGTGCGATCTATCTGCATGATACACCAAGTAAAAATTTGTTTGATGAGGCCAGCAGGGCATTCAGCTCAGGTTGTATTAGGGTTGAGCACGCGGATCAATTTGCCACGCGTTTGTTAGAGAGCCAAGGCTTGGATATGTCGACGCTGGACGAAGAAGAGTTGGCGGCAAACAAATCGATTCCACTCAAACAGCGTGTGCCGGTGCACATCATCTACCAAACAGCCTGGTCAGAGGGCGGCAAGATCCATTACAGGGACGATATATACCGCTGGGATCGTTTCAGTTACGGCAAAGGGTGAGCCTGACCAAAAAATAACATTTTCTCACAACAAAGTTTTTTATTAATAAGGTCAAGCAGTAAGCAAATTTCTATGCTCAGAATCTATCTATGAGCATGGTTTATGCATTTGCACTTCATATTAGAGTTAGGTAGTGTCGCCGTTCGACACGTTTCCATCAACGATTTTATGAAGGCTGTTCACCGTGGATTTTTCTCGTAGAGATTTTATTAAGTTAGCTGGTAGTGGCTTAGTTGTAGCCAGCTGCGCTCCTTCTCTTGCTTTCGCTGCTCACCCAGATCAACCTCGCGCATTGGCCTTTAATAACCTCCATACAGGGGAAGAACTGGAATCTTGCTACTTCGATGGTCGGGACTATGTAGCAAACGAACTGAGTCGCATTGATAACATTTGCCGAGACTTCCGCCGCAATGAAGTCCATGAAATGGACAAATACCTGTTCGATCAGATTTCACTGATTCAATCTGAGCTTGGTGTTGAAGCAGAAGTTCAGATCATTTCTGGCTACCGATCTCCTGCCACCAATGCAGCGTTACGCTCTAAATCAAGTGGGGTGGCGAAGAAGAGCTACCACATGCTAGGTCAGGCGATTGATTTTCGTCTTGACGGTGTCAACCTGAAAAAAGTCCGCGACGCTGCGATTGAGCTTAAAGCGGGCGGTGTCGGCTATTACCCTAGAAGCAATTTTGTCCACATTGATACTGGCCCAGTCCGCCACTGGTAAACGTCTTCATATAAGACAAGGTTGTCAAAAACCTTACCAAATGTCATAGTTTCGCCAGTTTAGATATTCAGTAAGGTTTCAATATGTCTCTGAAGTACCAAGTTGTTCCTGTCACTTCTTTTTCGCAAAACTGCTCGATTGTATGGTGTGATGAAACCATGGAAGGCGTGGTGGTTGATCCCGGTGGCGACGTAAAGCAACTGGCGATACTGATTAAGGAGTTGGGCGTTAAAGTCGTCAATTTGGTTCTGACACATGGCCACTTAGATCATGTTGGCGGCACAGAGCCTTTGTCCGCTGAGCTGGGCGGTATTGAAATTGTCGGTCCACACAAAGATGACAATTTCTGGCTTCAGGGTTTAGCAGGGCAAAGCCAGATGTTTGGTTTTCCATTAACCGAAGCATTCGAACCGCAAAAGTGGTTGAATGATGGCGATACCGTAGAGTTTGGTAATCAAGTTCTCAATGTTTACCATACTCCAGGCCACACACCAGGTCACGTGGTGCTATTCAGTGAAGAAGCTAAGCTTGCCTTTGTTGGTGATGTGTTGTTTAACGGTTCAGTCGGACGCACAGACTTTCCTAAAGGCGACTTCGATACTCTGATTAATTCGATCAAAACCAAACTTTGGCCTCTAGGTAATGACGTTCGATTCGTGCCGGGCCATGGTCCTGAATCTACCTTTGGTAGAGAGCGTGCATCCAACCCATTTGTGGCGGATGAAATGCCACTTTACTAATTACTGAAAAAGGTCGCCTCGCGCGACCTTTTCTTATATTGCCTATCATTCCATTATTCGTATTTTTCTTCCGGTTCAGCAGCGGCAAGATAGCGTCTTGCAAGCCCGACAAATTCTTCGGCTGAACGGTCTAGGTCATGTGCGGAAATGAAGATATCGTAATCAAAGTAACTTCTTTGATAGCGCATTCTATTGGCAAGCATGGCTTGCAGCCCTGAATACTGTTCGCCTTGCGTATTTTTATACGGCTTGGAATCCAAAACTATGTCCTCAAATTGGGTGCCTTGCTGACTCTGTTTGGCCCCAAGATACAGTAAAGCTCTTTGGCTAAGCAGAATCTCCGTGGCGATTCGAGGACAAATACTATCGAGGTACGGTGAATAGTGTTTGAGTTTAATTCCGATCCAAGGCAGAGGCTGCTGCCATCCTTCTTGATCATAATGGCAGATGCCAATCTTGCTCACATTACTCCATTTTACCACCCAACCGCCTTTGAACAGGTGCTGCTGAAAGTGGGTGGCTGTTAATGTGTAGGAGACGGTGCTTTTGAGAATCAACAGGTAGCCAAATCCGAGCATAGACAGGATAGCGACCAGCGTCAAAACTGCCTGCTGGAAATCTGGAGAAAACATTACAAGAGAAATCAATACAATAGAAGCTATAGTCGCAAGGATTTTGGCAATCGGTGAAGATAGCCGAATCGGTTGATTGGTAAGATGCAATGTCTGCATTTACGACTCCTTGGCGATAACTTAAACCTCTGTTTATATATTCAGTAGTTATGAAAAGGATCATAATTGGTACTGATTAAATTGTAGCCTGATGACAGCATATCACGCATTTTTGCTCGATAAAGCCCCTCATACCCTGTAAATGGCCGCATTTTTTTGGTATAAATCGCGCTTCAAATTTTCACCACTGCTCCGTATGCAGTGAAATGGAGAGAAACTCGATGAGACTTGCTCATAAGCGTAAAGTGCAGATGAAATTGCAAAAACGCGTTAAGGCGACTGTTGCCAATGTAGAAGCAACTAAGAAAGCTAAGCCTGTAGTTGAGAAGAAAGTAGCTGTAGCACCAGCAGCGGAGAAAGTTGTAGCGGCTAAAGAAGTTAGCGTTGCACTAACTCCAAAACAACAACAAGTACTAGACATTGTTGTTGCTAACGCTGAAGGCATCAACCCTAAGGGTATTGGCCTAGCGGCGGGTCAGGAAGAAGCGAAAGCGGCTTCTTGGGCAACAGGCGCGCTGAAAAAACTACTAGAAGAAAACCTAGTAGCAAAAGAGCAGTTAGCAGGTAACAAAGTTATCTACAAAGCAGTTTAATTCATACTGTTAGCGACCTCTTTTGAAATAGCAGACACCTCTGCTTCTTCAGACGAATAGAAGAACCTCGATGCCTATCGGGGTTTTTCTCCATTCGGACCTTCCTTTTTACTGATTTATCATTATATCTATCAATATTTAACATTTGTCACATTTATAAAATCTTTTACTCTATATCTTCCACGCATCGTTCTCTACGTATTAATCCAAACTTCTAGTGTCTCAATTTTTTATAAATATTTGAATCTTAGTAAATTATAATTTCTATATCCTTTATCCTACGTAGTAATACGTAATTCTAAGGTTGAAGTATATTTGGGTTTGTTAATTTTTCTCCGTGTTCGCGCTGATTTCCTATTTCTCGTAGATAAACCACTCTGTAATGGAACAGAAGGTAACTGGAAAGTTGCTGAATCTAACAAAGGACGTGAACATGAGTCTAATCAGACAATCTTTGAAACGAGTACTGAAAGGTACGGCTATAGCAGCGGCACTAGCTGTTGCTGCGACATCAGTGAATGCTGCTGAAAAAGTGTACCGCTTGAAGCTGGCGGAAACTTGGGGCCCAAACTTCCCAATCTTTGGTGATGCAACCAAAAACATGGCGAAGATGGCGGAAGAAATGTCTAATGGCCGCCTTCAGATTCGAATCGACTCTGCAAATAAGCACAAAGCGCCACTGGGTGTGTTTGATATGGTGAAATCGGGCCAGTATGACATGGGGCACTCTGCGTCTTACTACTGGAAAGGTAAAGTGCCTAATACGCTTTATTTCACCTCGATGCCATTTGGTATGCTGCCGACAGAGCAATACGCTTGGTTTTACTACGGCGGCGGTATGGAGTTAATGGAGAAAGTCTATTCACCTCATAACCTGATGTCTTTCCCTGGAGGTAACACAGATACTCAGATGGGTGGTTGGTTCCAGAAAGAGATCAACTCTGTCGATGACCTAAAAGGTCTGAAAATGCGTATCCCTGGATTTGCCGGTGAGATTCTGGCGGAGCTGGGTGCAAAACCAACCAACATCGCACCGGGTGAGCTATATACCTCGCTTGAGCGCCGCACTATCGATGCACTTGAGTGGGTAGGGCCATCACTTGACCTACGTATGGGTTTCCACAAGATTGCACCTTACTACTACACAGGTTGGCATGAGCCAGGTACAGAGCTGCAGTTCCTGATCAATAAGCGCACTTGGAACCGTCTGCCTGACGATCTGAAAGCGATTCTTCAGGTTGCCATGAAGACTGCGGCTTACGATATGTACACTCAGTCTAAACACGAAAGTGGTAAGAACTGGGCGTCAATCAAGTCTGAATATCCAAATGTGCAGGTGAAAAACTTCCCAGCGGAAGTCATGACAGCACTTCGTGAAGCTAACGAGCGTCTACTTAAAGAACATGCTGACAAAGATGAAATGGCAAAAGAGATCCAAGCGTCTCAGGCTGCTTACATCGAGCAAGTTCGTCCTTGGTCTGACATCTCGCATCGCGCATACCTGAATAGTCAGGCACAACAATAATTATAAAAATTCGTTGCCAGTTTGATAGAGCTGGCAACGAGAAGCCCAAGAAAACTCTCTTATAATTTGAAGAGTCTATAACAAAGCTCCGCAGGCTTCGGCCAAGCGGAGTTATTTCAAAGTTCCATGGAGTAGGGAATGAGAAATCTAATCTATATAGAGCGCATCTTTAATCGTTTCGGCGATTTCCTAGGATGGCTGTCGAGTATCCTGTTTATCTTATTGCTCGCAAATGTCGTTTACGATGTGGTGATGCGCTACGTGTTTAACGATGTTTCCATTGCATTTCAGGAAATGGAGTGGCACTTGTTCTCTGCCGTATTCCTTCTGGGTGTACCTTATGCCATTAAAGCAGGTGGCCATGTCAGGGTAGACCTTTTTTACGAGCGCTTGTCTCATCGGGCACAGGCGATCATTGATTTAATCGGTACCATCGTTTTTCTTTTTCCGTTTTGTCTGCTGGTGGCTTGGTACGGCGTTGATTTTGCTAAAGAGAGTTTCGCCCTAGGTGAAACGTCTGGTGATCCTGGTGGCTTACCCTATCGCTGGGTAATTAAAGCCATGATTCCATTGTCGTTTATGTTTATGGCAATAAGTGGTGTTGGATTACTGCTTCATTCTCTCAATAAGATTTTTAACCCGCATTTAATTTACGCCAACTCAACAGAGCAAAAGTAAGGAGACAAAAATGGTCGGTATTGTAATGTTTTTTGTTGCCTTGTTTGCTTTGCTGCTTGGCTTCCCAGTTGCGTTCACCTTTGGTGGTATTGCACTGATATTCGGCGTCTGGGCCGAAGGCATGGATATGTTTGCTTTCATGCCATATCGCATCCAATCCATCATGGAAAACACGGTATTGATGGCAGTGCCATTGTTCGTTTTCATGGGTTTGGTTCTTCAAAAAACACGTCTAGCGGAACAGCTGCTTGAATCCATGGGTAAGCTGTTTGGTGGTGTGCGCGGTGGTATCGCGATTTCAACGGTGTTAGTGGGTGCTTTACTGGCGGCGTCTACAGGCGTTGTTGGTGCCTCTGTTGTAGCGATGGGGCTTATCTCTCTGCCAGTTATGCTCAAGTACAACTACGATAAAGGGCTGGCGTGCGGAACGATTTGTGCCTCAGGTACGTTAGGCCAAATCATTCCACCCTCTATCGTCTTAATCCTTCTTGGTGATGTGTTAGGTGTACCCGTTGGGGATTTGTTTCAGGCAGCGGTTTGGCCGGGGCTCGTTTTAGTTGGCGCTTACGTTCTCTATATTCTGATTTACGCCAAACTGAATCCAGAAGCTGCGCAGCCAATTCCTCGTGATGAATCGGTAAGCCGTAAGCAGGAAGTCATCACTGCGCTTAAGGCTGTGATCCCGCCACTTGCGCTTATCGTAGTGGTACTTGGTTCCATCTTTGCTGGTGTCGCGACACCAACAGAATCTGCCGCGCTTGGTGGAGCAGGTGCGATAGTACTGTCTCTGCTTTACAAGCAATTCAGCTGGAACATGGTGTACGAAGCGTCGAAAGAGACGGTCAAAGTAACCGCGATGGTGTTTGCGATTCTGCTTGGTGCCACAGCGTTCTCCATGGCATTCACCTACACGGGTGGTGATTACTTGGTTGAAGAGTGGATGCTACAAATACCGGGTGAGAAATGGGGCTTCCTGATCATCACTATGTTAGTGATTCTGGTTCTGGGCTTCTTCATCGACTTTGTGGAAATCTGTTTTATCATCGTTCCAATCATCGCACCTGTTGCCGAGATTATGGGCATCAACATGACTTGGTTTGCGATCTTGATTGCGATGAACCTGCAGACTTCCTTCCTGACCCCACCATTTGGTTTCAGCCTGTTTTATCTCAAAGGTGTAGCACCGAAAGGGGTGACAACTCGAGACATATACCGAGGCGTGATGCCATTCATCGGTATTCAGATCCTCGTGTTGGCGTCACTGTTAGTCTTCCCTGGATTCTATGGAATGTGATCGCCCGATTACAGAAATGTAACAACTCTTGCTAAAGTAAAGCTGCTCGTATGGGCAGCTTTTTAGTATGGGAGAAGGAATGCCTCTAAAAGCTAAGTTGATTTTGTTGAGCTTGTTGCCGCTATTGTTAGTGATGGCGCTGACAAGTTGGATCGCTATCTACCAAACCAAAACGCTGGGTGACAAAGAAGTGAAAATCTTCCATTCCAGCCTCATTAAGTCCAAAGAATCGGCGCTCAAGGATCTGGTTGATTTGGCCTTTGATGCCATTGAGCACATCTATAACGATCCTAATATCGAAGAGCATCAGGCAAAGGAGCAGGTCAAAGCGATCATCAGTCGTCTGCAATATGGAACTGATGGCTACTTCTTTGTTTACGACAAGAACGGGACCAATCTGGTTCACCCAATTATGCCTGAACTGGTGGGGCAAAACCTACTACACATTCAGGATGAAAACGGCAACCACTTAATAGAGTCTCTACTTGCGCAGGCAAAGTCCGGTGGTGGTTTTCATCAGTATTTGTGGCAAAAACCATCGACTGGAGAAAGCGTACCTAAACTGAGTTACGCGGCTTGGTTAAGCAAGTGGAATTGGATGATCGGTACGGGCTTGTACATTGAAGATGTCACTGAAGAAGTGGCAAACCTCCAATTGGCGGTCAACGATAATATCGAGACGACCTTCTTTTCGCTTATTGTGATTGTTGTGGTGACCGTCGCGGTGATTCTGGTTTTGACATTAGCGGTCAATTTACATGAGCATCGACTGGCGGATAAGAGCTTAAAAGAGCTGGCGCATAAAACTGTGATGTTTCAGGAAGACGAGAAAAAGCATTTAGCGAGGGAGCTTCACGATGGTATTAACCAGCTTCTGATCTCAAGCAAATGCCATTTGGAGTTGCTTGGCACTAAACTTGATGACGAAACACAAAAGCAGCATCTGGCTAAATCGCAAAATTCGCTTATGACAGCGATTAATGAAGTTAGGCATATTTCTCATCAGTTAAGACCGAGTGCGCTGGATGATATCGGTCTTGAGGCTGCGATGACGACTTTGCTGACGGACTTTAAAGCGCATTCTGGCGTCGATGTTGAGGCGTCATTGTCAACCAGTCAGAGCAGGCTAAAATCAGAGGTAGCTACCACGCTTTACCGAGTGGCACAGGAGTCGCTGACTAATATAGAGAAGCACTCTCAAGCCAAGCAGGTGACGGTGATACTGCAGCAATTGGGCGACATGCTTCAACTGATCATACGTGATGATGGTGTCGGATTTGATGTAGGCTCGACGTTAAGGAAGTCGGGTATTGGTTTACGCAATATGCGTGAGCGAGTAGAGTTTTTGGGCGGCGATTTTGAGCTTGAAAGCGAACCAGGGTTTGGTACAGAGATTACCGTTCTGTTGAAATTAGATGGATTAATATATGGATAAACCGATCAAAGTGGTGATAGTCGACGATCACCAGGTCGTCTTAGATGGATTTATCGCTCGGCTCCAACTGGAACCAGAAATTGAGGTGATTGGCTCGGCCAGCAATGGCTTGGAGGCGATTGAAAAGGTTAAGGAGCTAACTCCAGACGTTGTGTTGATGGATGTGAGTATGCCATTAATGAATGGTATCGATGCAACACGTCTAATCAAGGAAGAGCTGCCAGAGATTAAGGTATTGATGCTGACCATGCATGATAACCGCGAATACATCATGAAGGTGATGCAGGCTGGTGCTGTTGGCTACATGCTGAAAGAGATTTGTGCCCGTCGGATGGTGCAGGCGATTAAAACGGTTTACCAAGGCTCCACCTATTTTTGCGAATCCGTTACACAAACCTTGTTTTCTCAAGAAGTGATTCCTGCTGCGCAAAAACCTAACCCTCTCAGTCGACGCGAGGAAGCCGTTCTTAAATTGGTTGCGGAAGGAAACAGCAGCAAAAAAATTGCAGCGCTGCTAAGTATAAGCTATCGAACCGTTGAAACCCATCGACAGAACATCAAACAGAAACTGGATTTGCACAGTACAGCTGAACTCGCAAAGTACGCAGTGGAGCAGGGGCTACTTGGCTAACCCCAAGTGTAATGAATGTAAGTGTTTGGGAGTTCAGATCAGGAACGTGTTAGGATTAAGTATTCGAATACGTTCTTGTTTTATTGTTATGACCTATCCTAAGAATATCCATCAAGATTACCACGCACACGTCTATTTTGACGCCAACAGCAACGATTTCGCTTCTGACTTGAGGGATCAAATCAGTCGTGAATTTGACTTTTCTGTTGGGCGCTTTAACCAGAAACTAGTCGGCCCTCATACGATGTGGAGCTTTTCTGTGACGTTTACAGCGGGTGACTTCGATGCTCTTATCCCGTGGTTGGATAAATCCCGTGGCGAGTTGTCAGTTTTGGTCCATGCGCTAACAGATAATGACTTAAAAGATCATACGGAGTTTGCCTACTGGTTGGGTAAACCTGTTGAACTGAATCTATCTTCGTTTTAAATAACTTGTATTTATCACGAAAATCAATTGGTTTTATCTATCATTTATGGGAATGCTATTTTTAGAAGTTTTTATGTCTACCTTACTGATTAGGCTTGGATAATTTACTATTTTAACGATAACGGCTATCACTGTTAATTATGATTAATCACTAATCATTAACTTTTTCAGCTTGGTTTATGTACTGTCTTGGCCCATACGGATGTTCGGGGAATGCCAGGAGGGCCAGTCATCATACTACTAGGCTGAAAAGTGCAGTTTGATTAAGCGCGCAGCCTAGGCTATTTGCCAAGAGGTATACGTGTTTAGTTTTAAAGCCAAGCTACTTATCAGCAAACTTTCGCTACTGGTTATTTCACTCGCTGCACTCGCTTATTTTCAGTATTCATTTTTGCATAGTGACAGAGAAAAAGAGATCCACAACACCATTGAATCAGTTCTGACTGGTGTAGAGAATACCGTGCAATCTGATATTGATGGGTGGAAAAACCTTGCGTTATCGACCACTCAGACCATTGAACACGAATACGCACCTAAAAGTATCGAACAGATCATTGAACAACCAAAATTAAAAGAGCTGTTTGTCGCGACGGGTATCGGCATAGAAGAAGATGGCGGTATCATTGAAAATGTACCAGGCTGGGTGCCAGACAGCACATGGGAT
The DNA here is from genome assembly GCF_000740665.1 of Vibrio sp. B183. Lineage (NCBI taxonomy): Bacteria > Pseudomonadati > Pseudomonadota > Gammaproteobacteria > Vibrionales > Vibrionaceae > Vibrio > Vibrio sp. B183. The sequence continues at coordinate 380,745 of NZ_JPQB01000015.1, forward strand.
TCTCGTGAACGCCCTTGGTATCAAGATGCCAAGCAGCATCGCTCTTTGATCATTACTGAGCCCTATATCGATGTTAACACTCAGCAGCAGATGATCTCCATTTCAGCGCCTGTAGTTGTAAAAGGGGAGTTTAAAGGGGTCACTTTCTTTGATGTTAGCCTTGCGGTATTGAGTGAGAAAATTAACCGAATTTCACCATTGAATGCGGGTTATCTGTTTTTGATGACCAAAGACGGCAACATCATTTCTCACCCAAACAAAGACTATAACGGTAAGCAGCTGTCTGAGGTGTACCCTGAGCTAAAACTGGGTGGCGATGACCAGGTACTGACCCTTGATGGTGAAAAGAACATCGTCCAGCAACTACCGTTGACAGGCCATGACTGGATCATCGGTTCTGTACTTAAAGAAGATATTGTTTTCCAATCACTGGATGACATGCGTGACCAGACGTTGATGTACCTTCTGGCCGTCATCATGATCTCTGTTATTGTGCTCGGTTTCGTGGTTAACCTACTGATGAAGCCGCTATCGAACATGACGACTGGCATTAACAGTATTTCGGGCGAAGGTGACAAGAAAGATCTAACTTACCGCCTTGAAACTAAAGTCGATAAAGAGTTTGCGTATATTGCGGGCGCGTTTAATGGCTTTGTGGAAATGCTGCAAAACAATATTCAGACCTCCAAACTGTTTGCCAATGATCTGACTTCGACAACCAGAACTGCTGTAGAGAACTCGGAGCGTTCTGAAGCTTCCATCCTTAAACAGCAGCAAGAAGTTGAGCAGCTTGTGACGGCATTGAATGAAATGAGCAGCACCGCGCAGGAAATGGCGCGCAACACTCAAAGTGCGGCTCACGCCGCCAGTCAGGCACACGACGCATCGGTTGAAGGTGTTCAGACGGCAGTAAACGCCAGCTGCATCATCGGAGAGCTGTCAGCGCAGGTCGCTCAGTCTGAACAGGATGTCAAACAGCTCAATGTGTCTGCCGATAACATTAAGGGAATTCTGAGCGTCATTTCTGACATTTCAGATCAAACCAATTTGCTGGCACTGAATGCATCGATTGAAGCAGCACGAGCAGGGGACTCAGGTCGAGGTTTTGCTGTTGTTGCCGATGAAGTTCGCCAGCTTGCACAGCGTACACAAAGCGCAACGGCGGATATTGGTAAAATTCTCGAAGAGCTGGAGACTGGTACTGAGCAAGTAGGGCAGTCTATGTCAGTCAGCCTGACCAAAGCGGATGAGGCGATTAGTGGAATGAAGCAGGTTGAGATGGGTCTTAATACTATTAATGAGTCGGTTCAGTCTATTAACGATATGAACGCACAGATCGCGACTGCTGCTGAAGAACAAAGTTTAGTTGTTGAAGAGATCAGCACCAATGCGACAAACATCTATACCTTATCCAGCGAAGTGACGGATCTGGTGTCAAACACGCGAACGGCTGTTCAGAAGCTGAAAGACCAAAACGAATCAGACAAATCCCTCGAAGCATTCGTTGTTTAAACAGGAAAAGACCGCTTCGGCGGTCTTTTTACAGGCAGAAATGACAATTCTCTGCATCTAACCCATAAGCGCCTTTGCGACTGGCTAGGTGCTTTCTCCCTTCTTCGATCCCCATGAAATAACCTTCATCTAAAGCCAGTTTTTTCATTGTTAATCGTTTCACGGTGAAATTCTCTGGTGGCGCGATGACACGTACTTTACCCCCTTCTGGTGGATTGCGAATAAAGGCTAATGCTTGGTTGTATCCTTCGGCTCTTCTAGCCAGTGCCTCGGCAATTTTCGGGTATTTATGTAGCAGCTTTTTGATTACCCAAGAGCTTTTCGGCTTAGGCATCTCGTAGCTGAGTGGGTGAGAGAGGACAACTGTAATGTCCGTCGCACCGCGGCGATACGCCTCCATCACAGGAATGGAGTCTGCGACGCCTCCATCGGTGTAGCAGCCACCAGAGAAGCACGGCGTTGTTTTATAGGCGATAGGCAGTGCGCTGGTGGCTTCAATGATCTGGCTGAGGTTGCTGTGATTGAGCTGGTAGTAGTCAGCTTGTCCCGTATTGATATTAGTGGCAACAGCCAACATTGGGGCCGACTGGAATACTTGGTGTGTGTCTAGCGGATAGCGCTTCTCGGATTCTGACACCAACCAATGCACGTCAATAAGATCACCACCTTTTACAAACCGCTTAGGGTTGTAAAAATCTCGGTCAGTGGCCAGTTCAGTGATGACGTGATAGCTACGGCCTATCTGCTTACCTAGGTAGCCGAGTAGATTGGACGCACCCGCCGAAACGCCAATGACAAAGTCATAAGGGTAGTAATCATCGTCAATAAAAGTATCGAGCACACCCGCAGCAAAAATGCCGCGCATTGCGCCTCCTTCAACAACAAGAGCCTTCACTATCTTGTCCTCAACCAATTGTTTTATCCAGAATAACGCCAGCGAACGACATCGGATAATCGGATCTAGGCATCATTGAAATAGGCAAAAACTATAGATAGGAAACTCCTATTGAAAGTATAGAAATGAACGTTTTTAACTATCTTATCGTGATGGATATAGTGAAGTCATTGAAGGGCAACAGCCCAAGAATATTGAAATTGATGAGGAATGCATGATGACAAACCAAGTTAACTTAATCGGCCTAAACAACGAAAAATCACAAGCCTTGGCGACCGAGTTGAATGCATTGTTAGCACACTACCAAGTGCTTTACATGAACACCCGCGGTTATCACTGGAACATCAAAGGTCAGCAGTTTTTCGAATTGCATGTGAAATTTGAAGAGATCTACACAGACCTTCAAACAAAAATTGATGAGTTGGCAGAACGTATTCTGACGATTGGATCAACGCCAGACCACAGCTTTAGCCAGTACTTGGCCAAGAGTGATATTGAAGAACACCAGCATGCCACTACAGGTAAAGAATGTGTGAGAGGCCTTGTTCATGGTTTCAGCACGCTACTAACTCAGCAACGCGCTATTTTGGCTCAAGCTGAGGATGCAGAAGATGAGGGTACAGCCGCCTTGATGGGTGACTATATTCGAGAGCAAGAAAAGTTAATGTGGATGCTGAACGCATATATGCAATAAAGATACTGTTTAAATAAACAGTCTTTTCTTGAATTATTGGTGAGGATATTTATACTGTATATAAGTACAGTTTCTGGAGGTGAGTTATGTTGTGGGAAACCCTTGAACGTGTTAATCGCCTGCGCCAGGAGGCGCTAAACGACCCAGAGTTTATTCGCTCGGCAAAAGCGCATGAGAAGGCGTTAGAATCTCAAGAAGTTCACTATATAGGGGCTTCAAAGCGTTCCGCTAAGCCGAAAAAAGCAAAAGCTCTATCAGATATTTACCAGCAGTCAGAATTCGGGTATGACCCTTCTGTCTCTCACCATTAATCGACTATAAAGCAGGGCGACAGTGCCCTGCTTTTTCGTTTTCTCGTCCGGTTATTCACAGTTAGCCAATACCTCTTGATGGTTTCATACATTCTTTGATTTGATCTCTTGATAATTTATTGATTTGACAACTGATTCTTTGGTGGTTTTAAATTCTAATATATATTGCATTTGTGGAATTAAATATTAGTATGGCGACTTGGTTTGATCAGTAACAATGAAGTGTTTGATTATGAATCTATCTTTGCGATAGCAGTCACAACTGCTCTGCCGCTTATTGATATTTCTTCGTAATATGACCACTTCCATAGCGTTCGAATTTATAATCCGGAAACAACAATGAACAACAAACTCGGGCTCAGTTCTCTTACTGCGATCGTCATTGGCTCAATGATAGGCGCAGGTGTATTTAGCTTGCCACAAAACATGGCTGCTGTTGCGAGCCCTGCTGCCGTGATGATCGGTTGGTCGATCACGGGGATCGGCATGGTTTTTCTTGCTCTCTCATTTCAAAAGTTAGCCTTTCACAAGCCTCATATCGAGAGTGGTGTATTCGGCTATGCCAAAGAAGGATTTGGCGATTTCGTCGGCTTTTGCTCTGCGTGGGGGTATTGGCTCAGTGCGATGTTGGCCAATGTCTCTTATCTGGTTATTGTGTTTAGCACACTGGGTATGCTGTTTGATACACCAGACAATATTGTTTTTGGTTAGGGCAATACTTGGGTGTCGATCTTAGGTGCTTCTGCCTTATTGTGGATGGTACATGCTCTGGTTTTACGTGGCGTTCAGACTGCGGCTTTGATTAACATGGTCACGACTTACGCCAAGTTGGTGCCGCTATTCGTTTTCATACTATGTGCTCTGTTTGCTTTTAGCTGGGACACATTTACGCTCGATTTTAGTGGCCTTCATTTCGGTGAAGGGCATGGGTTAATGGAGCAAGTCAAAAGTACCATGCTGGTGACCGTTTGGGTCTTCATCGGTATTGAAGGCGCGGTGGTCGTATCAAGTCGAGCTCGAAACCGGAAAGACATTGGCCGCGCAACGATATTAGGTCTACTTACCGCGTTATCTATCTATGTGTTAGTGACGTTACTGTCGATGGGCGTTATTAAACCAACGGAACTCGCCCACTATCAGAACCCTTCAATGGCGAAAGTGCTCACTCATATCCTTGGGCCATGGGGGCAATACATTATTAGTATTGGCTTACTAGTGTCTGTATGTGGTGCATTTTTGAGCTGGACGGTGTTGGCGTCAGAAGCTCCGTATTTATGTGCTAAAGAGAAAATGTTCCCAGCCAAGTACGCTAAGTTAAACAAGGCTGGCAGTCCGGTAAGGCCGTTAACCCTGACCAATGTTTGGGTTCAAGTCTCTCTCATCTTTGTGATGTTCGCGGGTAGCACGTACGATACCCTACTGATTATTGCCTCCGAAATGATCCTAGTGCCTTACTTTTTGGTGGGTGCATTTGTACTAAAACTGGCGCTAGAGCAGAAAAATAAAGGCAGCCTGCTAGCCATTGGTATCGGTGCAACCTTGTATGGGCTTTGGTTGCTGTACGCTTCCGGGCTCAATTATTTAATGCTTTCTGCCATTTTTTATCTGCCGGGTTTGTACTTTTACATTCAGGCTAAAAAAGAGCAGGGTATTAACCCATTCGAAGGTAAAGAGAAGGTAGGGGCTGGACTATTGAGTGTGGTCGCTGTGCTGGCTGTTGGCCTGTTGTGGCAAGGCATGATTAGCCTTTCATTTTAAAAAATCCCCCAGCTGGGGGATTTTTTATGAGCGTTTTAGTACAACTCGGTTTTTGGCGCTTTCTGCAATGGTGAACAGCAAGCCTGCCCATATTAGGCTGAAACTCACTAGTTTGACTTCATCGAAGACTTCGCCAAATAAATAGATCGCCAACAAAAATTGGATAGACGGCTCAATATATTGCATTAGGCCGACGGTCGACATACTGGTTAAACGAATCGCGAGAGAATAGAAAAGCAGCGGAATCAAAGTCGCTGGAGCTGCGCCAACGTAGAGGGCAAAAGTCTCCCAGCCAGAGTTAAGAGATTCCGTTCCAACCGTCGCTTCTTTGAAAATAAGGTAGCCCAGTGCAAATGGCGTCAGTGCTAGAGCTTCAACAAACAGACTGGTGCTCCACTCGTATCGGATCTTTTTCTTGCACCAACCATACAGCGTAAAGAAAATGGCCATCGTGAGTGCGATAACGGGTACCTGCCCATATTGCATCACCTGATAGCTCAAACCAGCGCTTGCCAGTACCAACGCGACCTTTTTGCCAAGTGAAAGCTTTTCTCCCAACACAAATACGCCCAGCGCCGTCATCGTCAACGGGCTGATAAAAAAGCCTAAGCTGGCATCGATAACGCGATCATTGGTGATTGCCCATGTGAAAGCGCACCAGGAGATAGACATCAAGGTACTACCAAGGATTGTAATGGCGAGAGAGTGGCGATCCGCGAAAATAGCCGAAAAGTCAGGCATTCGTTTGGTGACAAATAACACAATCAGTATGCCAAAGGGCACAGACGCGACCAATCGAACGGTCAGTAGTTCGTCTAAAGCCGCGTTAGGCAAATATTGATAATAGAGTGGCAGTAAACCCCATAGAAGGAATGAAAGCGCTGCCATCCAGTTACCGGTACGTTCTTGTGACATCGAATAAACCTAGTGATTAATATGCGTGCAATGTATGCGCAAAACTACGTATTGTAAAGGAGTTTGTTGTGTCGTTACTTTCTGGTTTTTATTCATTTAAAAACAATGGCTTATGATGTTTTATTTGAATGGTCATACCGTGTATCAAGATCACAGGCTCAAAACTAAACGCTAAAGATTTTCTTTTAATAGTCGACAGTTATACTATCTGGAAAATTAATTGATATTGGTGACAAAAACCACCAGTACAAGGTAAGGATCTTCGGGACGCTATCACTCGAAGTAATAGGAGATTGTTGATGAGTGATTTTGAACAAAAACGTAAATTCTATCGCTTGAAATACCCAAGAAGAGCAAGACCTTCTGTGCGTATTTCTAACGAGCTGTTTCACGTAACCGAAGTTTCTGAAGGCGGCATTCGAGTGGTAAAGAACACATTTACCGACTGGTACAAAGGGCTGGCTATGTCTGGAACCCTCAATTTACACAACAACAAACAAGTGACCTTTGAAGGCGCTGTACTTCGTTTTGATCAGAATGAAGTGATTGTGAAGCTAAAGAAAGGGCCAACGTTTAAGAATATGGTCGAAGAGCAGCGCCATATTCGCCAGAAGTACCCAACGTATTTCTCCCGACCAGTCACCGAAGTCGCATAACGACAATCTCACCTGCTATCACGTTAAACCGCTGGCACTTACACCCAGCGGTTTTTGCCATTCATATCTAAGATGTCTAAAGGCAGCAGATGGTGATCATCACCACGCCGATGCTCACTTATGTTTGTGATAAATATATATTAAATTTAAAATCAACGGGTTAGGTGAGTTGGTGAAGAGATACTACGCAATCAAAGTGCGTATGCGCACTTTGTTCAGATGATATTTCTATCTTTCTGTAGAGGAATCAGGGAGATTTGCTGAAAATCGGGCATTTAAAAGTGAGCATGCGTAGTATACAAATGTTATACATTCGAGTTTCCCATTATTTATCGGAGGTAGTATGGACTGGGTTGTTCAAAATAAAGAATGGCTTTTTAGTGGTATTGCTATAGCAATTCCCCTTGCAATTGCTGGCTGGTTTTTTTCTGGCAAGAGTAGCAAACAGGTTCAAAAAGGTGGTAAGAACTCGACCAATATCCAAGTTGGAGGGAACTTGAACATTAGGGAAAGAAAAGATGATGAGTAAGCAAAGTCAAAAAGGCGGAGATGGCTCGACCAACGTGCAAGCTGAACAGCTAGTAATCAATATGGGTATCGATGAAAAGCGGGCTCGTGAAATTTATCAAGAGATGAATTTGCAGCTGAAAAAGGAGTATTCCCAAGAAGCGTTAGAAATTGCAAATTCGAGAGTCATCGAGTTTGAAAATAATTTGATGCCAAAGATGAACGCTGTTGATGGAGCAATGCAAGCATTTGCTGATCCTAGTTTTCAGTTGTTGTTAGTTGAGGCGCAAAAGCGTGCAGCTGCTACGGAAAGAGCCGCTGACTATGAGCTACTATCCGAGTTACTAATTCATAGGTTTCAAAAAGGTGAAGATCGAACTATAAGAGCAGGGATTAGCCGCGCTGTTGAAATTGTAGATGAAATTTCCGATGAAGCTTTACTGGGTATGACGGTAGCTCATTCAGTTTCAGCGTTTTTGCCTGCAAGTGGCGACATTAGTGTGGGCTTAGATACATTGAATGAATTGTTTGGAAAAGTTCTATACAACCCATTACCTACAGGCAATAGCTGGCTTGATCACCTTGATGTACTTAATGCCGTGCGTCTAAACTCTTTTGGTAGTATGAAAAAAATGAATCAATACTATCCGGAAGCGCTATCGGGGTATGTTGATATAGGTATCAAGAAAGATTCAGACAATCATGCTAAAGCAGTTGAAATGCTCAAGGAGCACAAATTGCCTCCTAATTTATTGTTAGATCATAGCTTAAATGATCAATATGTCCGGTTAGGTGTAACTAGTAAAAGTCGAATTAGTGGAATTCAACTGTATCAAACATTTATAAATAATGGGCAGGCAATCAATATTCCAATTGCTCTGTCTCCAGAGCAAATTAAAGCCATTGAGTCCATTTACGACCTTTATGAAAATAATGCTAGCTTAAAGCAGCAAAACATCAATGCTTTTATGGCTGAGTGGGATAAACGAGAGAATTTACATACATTAAAAAGTTGGTGGGACTCTATTGATGTTCTTTTCCAGTTGACATCAGTAGGCAAAGTTTTGGCGCATTCGAATGCTCAAAGGTGTGATAAAAGTTTACCTCCACTTGATGGCTAGAAAATGTATAACAATGCATTTAAGAGTGATTCGTAACGCTTGGCAGTTTCGCTTCGCTCAAGTATAGCCAAGCGTCACTCACACCTTAATGCGGCGTTATACGTCCATTTGGCTCTGCAAGTTAATATGAGTATAATTGTCTTTTTTATTATTCGGGGCTGTTATATGAAAAATCAATTGCTTAGTGCGGTTCTAGGTGCAATTGTCGGAGCTATCATTTCTGCATTTGGAACACCGGTAATTAACGACTGGTTGTCTTCAAATAAAGAACCATTGCTGCTGTCAGAAATCAGCAAACCATTTTTGAAGTCATTAGATGAACCGATCCGAAAGCAAATTAAAACTATAACTTCTACATACTCGATTCAGCACTCCCAAGGCTCCACGGCTGAAGATATTACATTAATATTCAAATCATCCGAGCCTTTAGACAAAAAATCAATTGCCGTTGTTTCTGGAGCTGATAAGTATAAGCTAACAGAAGTGTCTGGTAACGAAGTTCATATCGACTTTGCTTCTATTCGTCCGACTGGTGGTGCGTCAATCACAATCGCACATTCACCAGAGTCTGATATTTTATTTGATCATTTAATCCACACTGGTCAAATTATTGGTAAACACTTATATGAAAATAAAGAGTCCCCAGTAAATAATCCTCTCATATTAGTAACAATTATGATGGTCATAATTGTTACTTTTGTAGCCTTATTTATCCTTGTTGGTCATTATGCAGCAAAACGTTTTGTACACACAGAAGACCAAGTTAATGGTGAGGCTACTAAAGAGCAGCGCATCTATGTTGCTTCAATCATCATTGGTATATTTATATACAATATGATGACTGAAAATTTTCAAGGTGGCTTACCTTTACCCAAAATTAGCTTACTGGAAGTTTTATGCGGTGTAGTGCTTTATTTGGTGCTTACTAACTTTGCTAATCTAAAATCAGCCTTGCGTAAGGACGTATAACAAAGCGTTTAAGACAGATTCCCAACGCTTGGCATTTTCAGTGCTATCGTTGGGTTTTGTGTTTAAGGTGGTATGGTTAGATTTCGTGGTTGCGTTGCTCACTACTTAACGCGGCGTTAGGCTTTTTCCGCATAAAAATTGTGGATTTGCCAACAACTTCAATTATTTGAGTATCGAATTCTTGTAATGTGTCTAGTGGCATATTGCCGTTCTTTGAGGTATCAAAATGAACGAATCAGAAATTCGAAGAGCAATTCAAAATAAGTTAGTAATTGAGTTTACCTATAGCAATAGGTTACGCGTGGTAGAGCCTCATGTGCTTGGTGTCTGTAATGGCAATGTTCAAGTCTTGGCTTATCAAATTGGTGGTCAAAGTAGCTCCGGAGGGTTACCTGAGTGGCGTAGGTTTGACTTGTTCAGGATTAGTAATTTACGGGTGACCACTCAGACTTTTGCTGGACGTAGACCTTTCCCATCAGGAACTCATAGTCCTTGGGATCGTGAACTCGAAATAGTACCAGCCTAACAATCTGTTTAAGAGTGATTCGCAACGCTTGGCATTTTTGCTATGCGTTGCGTTTTGTGTTTAAGGTAGTCTGCGGCGGCATCGGTATTGCGTTGCTCACACCTTAACAGGGCGTTATAGCAACTAAAAGGCCACCTGTGATAGTGGCCTGTAAGGAATTAGTAAGATGAACAAGCGCCGTATGATGGTGCTTCTTTTATTCGATATTTTCTGCCGTTTTGATCTTTCGTATTTGTGTATGAGTAAGGTAGATCGTCATAGTATGAAGGCATTTCTAAAGCGCTGTACCCACCATTAGGCCATTCTGCAAGCGCGTAGTTAGAGTACGATTGGTACTTGTAGCTATTTGTTGCTTCATTTAACTGCGAGCCTGTGATTATTGTGACAGGAACTTTGTACGGCTCTCCCCATGAGTAATCAGCTTTTTGATATTGGACACAGCCATACTCTTGAGAAGCAAAAGCTACGTTGATCGTACCTAGCAAAGTTAAAGCAATTACAAACTTTTTCATTTCGTTTTAATTTAAAGGTGCCGTATCCCTTTTATTCCATGCTACTTAGCACAAGGGAGTTTGGTCATTAATCTATGCACTCCAAATTTGCGCGCGGATTATATGGGTAAAATAGTTCTTCGTATACATAAAGTTGAATAGTTGCTATAACAAACTGTTCAAGAGGGATTCGCAACGCGTGGCATTTTTGCAATGCGTTGATTCTGGTGATTAAGGTGGTATGCGGCAGCTTTTGTATTGCGTTGCTCACCCCTTAACAGGGCGTTATGTACTTATCAGGAAAATTATAAATTGGATAAAAATGTAGAATATGCAAGCCATATGATTTCATGGCTTGATAAGCTCGGAATTCCCAAGTTAGACATCGCCGAGAAGTCATTCAAAATCGTCAAGTCTTATTGGCTCCAGAACGAGAGTACGGACCTAGAGGCGTTGCGTGAAGAGCTGTGGATCTGGGTTGATGGAAATGATGGTTATAACACTCAAATTACAGATGTTGCAAAAATGAGAATTATTTTGTGCCTTGCATATGAAGACAACCGTGAGTTAGCAGAGGTGGGGTACTTCGAAGATCTATTAGTGTCTATCGGTGTAAGTTACGAGGATGCTTACAAACGTACATAACAAAGCGTTTAAGAGTGACTCTCAACGCTTGGCATTTTCAGTTTGAATCGGCTTAAGTGTTTACGGCACAATGGTTTAGGTTGTATGGTAGCGTTGTTCACACCTTAACGCGGCGTTATGGCGCTAGGTAAGTTATATTCAATCAGTTGCTATAATTGATTTGTATCCAAGGGTAGGACATGAATCATGAAAAAGTCAGAAGCAATACAACGAGCGAGAAGTATATACGGCGTCGATTTTCGAAGTCGCAATACTCACTTTTCAAAGATCAACAAGGCATTACCAGTTTGGTGGCTAGAGGTTTCATTAGACAAAATAGATGACAGCCGGTTAAAGCAAATCTATTTCTTACTCGAAGATGGTATGAACATACATTTGCTCGACATTCCTACGAATTACTTGCGTGAGAATAAATCTGGTTTCTACATTCGACACGACAAGAATCACATGTGTTTTAAAATTGATGTGTCATCATATCAAGAGCTAATGGGGTCTAGAAGAGAGTCAATGAAGCGCTTTAGAGTCTCGCCATAACAAACTGTTCAAGAGGGATTCGCAACGCGTGGCATTTTCACTATGCGTTGGTTTTAGAGTTTAAGGTGGTTGGCGGCGGCTTTGGTATTGCATTGCTCACCCCTTAACAGGGCGTTATGGTGCAGCAAGATATAGTTTTTATTTGGCTTGTTGGTCCAGCGTTCGCTGCGAGTCTCATGGTCATTCTCAAATCTCCACTAGGTTCCAAATCTTTATCTCTGGTGAAAAGCCGCTTTGAGTTTTTCATGACGGCTAATCTGCCGTTTGCATTTGGCTCCCAAGTTAAATTTGCATTACGGCAATTAGCTGTAGCGTGGCTTTAGTGGGGCGGCCCTTTTTTGTTTTAGTTGGCTGTATCGTTGTTGTTGGGTTTCTTCTTTGGACTTCATTGGGTTGCTGCATACTGGTTTGTTGTGTTTAGTGGTCACAATAAGCCCATGCTTTGCGGTGAGTGTGTTGGTTGTCTTAGTTTTCCATAACCAAGCGTTTAATTGGACAACCAACGCTTGGCAGTTTTGGCTCACAGTTTAGTTTTTGTGTTTATGGCACAATGGTTTAAGTTTGTGGCAGCGTTGCTTGCCCATTAACGCGGCGTTATGCTCCAATATAGGATTTATAATGGCAAGCAAAAATATACGATATTTGAAAGTATTGGCAGTAATGCTTAGCATATCCCTACTCGGCTACATTATCTTCCTGTTAATTCCTGAGCCATATTTGGAACGTGACTACCCATATGCTTTTCATGTGATGTTTGGAGTAGTGGTGTTAGCTGGAGCTCCTCTTGTGTTGGCTACAATCAGTTTAGCATTCGATGTTTTCAAAGCATGGGGTGGGGTATATTGTATGGATTATTTAGTTTGTGTTAGCACACTAAATCAAATAGCTCCGATATTGGTATATGTTGGCTTATATGGGCTAATTTGGAACTTTTATCGCCTACTTCAAGGCAAAGCATAACAAAGCGTTCAATTGGACAGTCAACGCTTGGCAGTTTTGGTTCACAGTTTAGCATTAGTGTTTATACCACAATGATTTAGTTTTTTGGCAGCGTTGCCTGCCCATTAACGCGGCGTTATGTATATTCAATAAAAGTGTTAGTTTGACTTTAATAAGTGCGCTTCCTTTTTACGCTTTATTTTCTTTTTGTATTTAATTTTGTAAATTCAATAGTATTTTATATCAATGTTGCTTTAACTAGTATTTTATAAAGGTTGTAAACAAAATGAGAGTGGTAGTTGTAGTTGTATTTGTATTTCTTTTCACGTTGCTAGGGTGCCAAAGTTCAGGTAGTACTCAAAGGACTTTAGACCCAATTATGAAGTACCTTAATGCCCCTAAAAGTCAAGAAATAGAGGCACATAGCCTGTCAAACTACATAAATCGAGCATCCGAGTTGGCTACAAAGAAAGGTTACAAATACTTTGCACTAGTTTCCAAGTTGAACAGTAAGCATCAGCAAAGTATCTGGGTTTACCTGTATAGTAATAAAGAAGAGCTACAATCGTTGAATGAGAAAATTCGCAAAAATAACAAAATGACGCTGATAGATACATTTACCACGAAAGACAGTAAGGGTCGTCGTTACATATCTGCTGATTTAGTCCCTGGGCTTGCCTATGCTATCGGTGACCATATACATAACAAAGCATTTAAGAGTGATTCCCAACGCTTGGTATTACCAGTTTAGCGTTGGGTTTCGTGTTTATGGCGCAGTGGTTTAGTTTCTATGTAGCGTTGCTCACACCTTAATGCGGCGTTATGGTGCAGCAAAATATAGCTCTTACTTGGCTTGTTGGTTCAGTGTTTGCTACGAGTTTCACGGCAGGTTAGGCATGCCCACTAGATTCCAAATTTAAATCTCTGGTGAAAAGCCGATTTGGGTATTTCGCTAAGGCTAATCTGCCGTTTGCATTTGGCTCCCAAGTTAAATTTGCATTACGGCAATTAGCTGTAGCTTGGCTTTAGTGGGGCGGCCCTTCTTTGTTTTAGTTGGCTGCATCGTTGTTGTTGGGTTTCTTCTATGGATTTCATTGGGTTGCTGCATACTGGTTTGTTGTTTTTGGTGGTCACAATGAGCCCATGCTTTGCGGTGAGTGTGTTGGTTGTCTTAGGTTTCCATAACCAAGCGTTTAATTGGACAACCAACGCTTAGCAGTTTTGGCTCACAGTTTGGTTTTTGTGTTTATAGCACAATGTTTTAAGTTTGTGGCAGCGTTGCTTGCCCATTAACGCGGCGTTATGTGAAAATTCTCCTGAAGCCATTGTTAGCTCTAAGTAAAGGTATTAGATAGTGAAAGATATAATGCTCAAATTAGCGTACTTCACGCAGCATATAACTTTGAATAAAAATGAATACGAATACATAGGGGAAGACGAGCTTAGCGTTGTATTTCGCTACAATAATAGCGTCCTTTGCCGCCCCTATATTTATTTTCGACCAGTAAATATTAGTAGTGCTTTGAACGAACATGAATTTATAGAGACTATATTCGAATGCTATGAGGGGAATGTTGAAATTGTCTCTCAAACTTTTACCGAGTTTGAAGACAGATTTCGGATAGTTACACGCTATGGTATGGTTCTTGGCGATACTAATGGTGAGTTTTCGGGGTGTGAGTTTACTTATAGGCAAGATAACGACAACATTTTTAAGTACCAAGTCGAAAACTCCATAGCGCCTGAAGATGAATGTTGTACACCTTTGAACCCTCTAAAACTCTCAGTAAATGGAACGTTAGAGTGTGAGGTTGTGGAAGAGCCTTTAGTAGGTTCTTTTCTCTGCCCAAATTAATTTTCACATAACAAAGCGTTTAAGAGCGACTCCGTAACGTGTGCCGGTTTCGCTTCGCTCAAGTTTGGCACACGCTACTCTGCGCCTTAACGCGGCGTTATGCGGCAACAGAAAACTTGAGTTTGGAAGTAATAGATGAGTAGTGTAAAGCAGATCCCTGAGAAAATTCGGAAGTTGTACGAAATAGTCAATGAACTGGAGGCAATGTTTACCGGACGTCATTTCACCCCTGATGGTCACTTAGTAGGAAGCATAGGCGAAGTGTTAGCTGAATATCATTACGGGTTAGAGCTGTTTACTGCATCTGCTGAAACACACGACGGCAAAAGCCCTTGTGGTAAATTAGTTCAAGTAAAAGCAACTCAAAGCAAATCAATCGGGTTACGTTCGGAGCCTGAGCACCTGCTAGTCTTAAAAATTCTACCATCTGGTTCAAGTGAAACAATTTACAATGGCCCTGGCAAACTTGCTTGGGACAATGCGGGTAAAATGCAGAAAAATGGGCAGAGATCTTTGTCAGTGAGTAGGATGCAAAAGTTAATGTTGGAAATAGAGGCACAATATCAACTTCCAATAACCGCCGCATAACAAATTGCTTAAGAGTGACGGCTAACCTTCGGCATTTTTGGTTCGGTTGAGTTTAGTGATTACGGTGGCTTTGCTTGAGTTCAGTGGTTTAGCCGCACCTTAGCAAGGCGTTAGCTGCAATCGGTATTTTGGAGATTAAAAATCAGATGTATAAACTAGAAATTTTTTGCACACCTGAGCAACAAGACCTAGTTCTAAGTACTTTACATGAGTCAAGTGTCGATAAAATCGGAAACTATGATCACTGCTGGGCTATTGGGTCGGTTACAGGGTCTCACCGAGCTCTCGATGGCTCAACTCCCATATTTGGAGATAAGGGAAAAGTGGAAAACTACCCACTGTTAAAAGTAGAAATTAACGTGGCCAAGAGCCAAGTTAAACCCATAGTTGAACAGTTACGAGTGTGCCTCGGTTGGGAAGAGCCTTTAGTGAATGTCTTCAAAGTTTATAACTTAGAGTTTGATCTTTGACGGTGGAATTTGCAGCTAACAAACTGTTCAAGAGGGATTCGCAACGCGTGGCATTTTCAATATGCGTTGGTTTTAGTGGTTAAGGTGGTATGCGGCGGCTTTGGTATTGCGTTGCTCACCCCTTAACAGGGCGTTATGTGCTACTTCGAAAAATGACGATGAGAGAACTTAATCAATGGATGAAACTGGTTATACGACTATTCATGTTTGGGTGGAAAATGCTCTTCTACCTCGTAATCTTCAATCCCCTCACTGGGAAGATAGTGATCAGTCAGAAGTAAAATTGAGTGTTTCTCCAAAAGGGAGGCTCAGAAGCAAACCTATATATCTAGAATCTATCGAACTAGCAGTAGACTTTGCTGAGTATCTGAAACCCATATTTGCAAAACGTTCCTATCGAGAAGCTTATCGTATCGAACTTGAAACAGTTCCAACTACACAATCTAAGCTTATACAACGTTGGAAAGAAGCTGATTCAAAAGAAGTATTGCAGCAGATCAGCTATTAATAACTACGCACATAACAAGGCGTTTAAGAGGGATTCTCAACGCTTGGCATTTTCAGTTTGATTCAGTTTTAGTGTTTACGGCACAATGGTTTAGGCTAGGTGGTGGCGTTGTTCACCCGTTAACGCGGCGTTATGTGCTATCGCAGTATGCAAGGAATTTTGATGATATTTGAATGGTTTTCTACGGTATTCTCTGAGCCTACAGAACAAGCGAAGCTATTTACGGTCGCTATATCGACAACTCTTGCTGTTACTCTTTTATTGCTAAATCAATGGTTCATTAGGAAGCGAGATAGCAAGGAAAGGGCTATAGAAAAGTTAGAAGAGCTTACAGGAGCCGTACATGAGTTTTACTCGTTAGGTACCGAGGTAAATCGCTCGCTCAATCTAGGTAAGAATTACGATGAAAAGCTTATTGAAAAGTTTGTAGGGCTTGGAATTAAGATTGACACTTTGTGTAGTCTATATTTTCGCCAGTCAAAGATAGATACTTCTATCTCTTCAGATATCATCAGCTTAGGAATGGATGAATTAAGTGAACTAAAGCTCAAAAATGGGGATACGATTCCTAGTGACCACCCTTATATAGAAGCTAATGAAGAGCTTCATACTTGGTTTGAAGCAGCGCAATTAAAGTTGGAAAAGTTAATAAATCAGCACGTAAAATAGCACATAACAAAGCATTTAAGACGGATTCCCAACGCTCGACATTTTTGGTTTGCTTCAATTTTAGTGTTTACGGCACAATACTTTAAGTCTGGTGGTCTGCGTTGCTCACCACTTAATGCGGCGTTATGAAAAAAGGATAGCAAGTGGTAGCCTCGAAGATCGTTGAAAAAAGTTGCAGTTTTATTAGTGAAGCGTCTTGCTATGAAGTAGCTAGAGATTTTGCGGGGCCAGCACTAACTGCTTTCGCAGTCATAGCCTCGATTTATATTGCATTTAAGCAGATATCGAAACAACATAGCAACGCTATTAAAGCTCAAAAAGAAGAGACAAAGCGAAATACTCGAATTGAACTCTTTAAAGACGTTAGCCTTCTAATCGAACAGAGTTCAGCAGTTATTAGAGAAGTTAACTCATATTGTACAGTTAAAAATAGCATTCCAGATCAAGTCGCATTGTTGGATCACCAAGAATATTCAGAATTATCTAAAAGAGTTATCCAAGCTCTACTTCTAATTGTTAGCAAAATTGAGTCTCATGAAATAGTTCACCCTATGTTATTTAAAACATTTAGATATTCACTTCAATCTATCGTTCACGATGTCATGAAGCTCAGGGAAGATACAACTAGCACTACATGCCTAAAAAGAATGCTGGAGTATACATCCGATGCATCTTGCTACTTAGGAGATTTCCAAGTCTGCCTCCAGAATTTGGCATATGGGGACATATTTAAAAACAAGATTACCGCTCGGGTACCAATTGATAAAAGTTTACGGGTTATAGAAGATGATCCAAAAAAACTAGAAGCATTGCTTAACTACTTTGAAAACGAAAGTAATTGGGGTGTAAGCTGTAATAAATATGAAAATGAAGCTAAGGCACAGTTTTCTTCATAACAAAGCATTTAAGAGTGATTCGCAACGCTTGGCAGTTTCGCTTCGCTCAAGTATAGCCAAGCGCTGCTTACACCTTAATGCGGCGTTAGCTATCTCTCGTATATAAAGGAGTTCCAGTGGTAAAAGTTCTCGTTAGTTCATGTTTGGTTGGAAACAACGTTAGATACAATGCGAGCTGTTTATCAATCCCAGAGCCTGAGTTGCTCTGGCTAAAGTCATACACAGAACTAGTGATTTTTTGCCCCGAAGTATCAGCAGGTTTACCTATTCCTAGAGCACCAGCTGAAATTATTACTGGTAAAGGTGTTGATGTGCTGGATGGTTTGGCAAACGTTGTTGGAAATGATGGCATCGATGTTACGGAACAATTTGTAAGTGGGGCAGAAAAGGCTTTGGAACTTTGCAAAAACCAGCAAATAAAGTACGCGATTCTTGCTGAAGGCAGTCCTTCCTGTGGCAGTTCAAAAATTTATGATGGCACATTCAACGGGATTAAAGTCGATGGTTCAGGGGTAGCCACTGCATTGTTAGAGCGCAATGGTATTAAAGTCTACAGTCAACATACGATAGCTAAGCTCCGAGAGGCGTTGGAAAAAAATAGCTAACAAACTGTTCAAGAGTGATTCGCAACGCGTGGCATTTTTACTATGCGTTGATTTTAGTGATTAAGGTGGTATGCGGCGGCATTGGTATTGCGTTGCTCACCCCTTAACAGGGCGTTAAATGCTTTTCGGTAGAAGTAGGAATCAATGACATCACATCCATTATTACCAATGCCAAGTACAAATCTAGAAATCTCTGAGTCATATGCACTTCTTGGTCGTGCGTTAGCATACGCTACAGATTTTGAACACAACTGTAGAACGTTGGCTCATTTGACAGATGTTGTGAACACAAATAATGAGTTTTCATTCGAGGTCTACATGCTTTTGAAGTCAGGTACTTTGTATGAAAAAATTCGGTCATTGGTATCTGAGTATAGTTTACCAACGCATTCAGAGGACAGTATTCACGCCGCTAGGAAGGCAAGAAATAACATTGCTCATAGTATCTGCATAGAACATGAAAAACTCTTGTCTAGTGAGAGCGGGCGTTTGGCTTTTAGGGCAAACATCATGTGCGAAATGGATGCGCTAATTAAGGGGAACCAGTTAGTTCAAGACATAACACGAATACTAAAACAAGGCAGCAAAGACACATATGGCTCAGAGGCTATCGAGTATTTTTTTGCTGTATCTGAATGGCTTGATGGTAAAAATTAGCCACGCATTTAACAAACTGTTTAAGAGTGATTCGCAACGCGTGGCATTTTTACTATGCGTTGGTTCTAGTGTTTAAGGTGGTATGCGCAGCATCGGTATTGCGTTGCTCACACCTTAACAGGGCGTTATGCATATTAGAGAGAATAATGAACTCATATACGAGCGAATGTAAAAGGTTGTCTATCAATGCACGAGCTGCAATTGGTCTGCTTGTCTTTGAGCGCTTCTGTGTTCTTCATGGTTTAGAACTTCATGATAATCAGGAGTTTTTAGAGCACTTATGGGATTGGTTTCTCGTTGATGGTCCAGACGAATTCGAGCCTTGGGAATCTAAACGACCCACTTTAGTAAATTGTGGGCTAGGTGACGAATTTCCCGAGGATTTAAGGCTCTCCCTCGCTCAAAAAGGTATCGGCGAGAATCAATTTAGGACTCTTGTCGGTGGGATAACCGATATTTTATGGGGTAGTTTTTGGGGAGCGGCTGAAAACGAACAATCAATGGTTGCACTTGAAAATGTCATTTCAGCTAGTGGCATAGAACAACTGCCGGTTTTAACACCCTTCAAGTTTTCATTGTTTTTACAAAATGATGGTTGGGGTGACAAAATCACATCTCAAGATTTGGAGTTTTGGCGCACCTGTGTGAAATATGCATAACAAATTGTTCAAGAGTGATTCGGCACGCGTGGCATTTTTGCTATGCGTCAAGTTTAGTGGTTAAGGTAGTATGCGTAGGCTTCGGTATTGTGTGCCTCACACCTTAACAAGGCGTTATATTTCTGGGGGCTACATGAGTAAAATTCGAGAGCAAGCTAAGGATACTTTGTATGCATGCCCTTGTTGTGGGTACGCGACTATTGGAAAGCCTGCTGAGTATGAAATATGTGAAATCTGTTTTTGGGAAGATGATGGGCAGGATGATCCAGATTCTGAAAAATTTCTAGGTGGGCCTAACGGTGTTTCATTGAGTGAAGCAAGATTTAACTTCTTGGTGTTTGGAGCAGCTGAAAAAAAGGATTTGCGACATTGTCGATCTCCTAGTAAAACCGATACAAATTTACGAAACTACTATTTAGAATATCGAGTGGTCTCAAGGAACAAAATATAACCAAGCATTTAAGAGTGATTCCCAACGCTTGGCATTTTTCATTCCGTCGTTGGGCTTAGTGTTTACGGTGGTGTGGTTAAATTTTGTGGTAACGTTGCTCACACCTTAATGCGGCGTTAATAAGCTTGCTGTAAACGAATAGTGCTTTATGGCAAGTAGTTGGTCATGTGCTTTTGGTTTAGCCGTTGAGTTCTAGCTTGCACGTGCGCTTTGGGTTCGTCGTTTCTTTGGTGTAATGCCATTTGAATTCTTCGATAGCGCTAATATGCCAGCAACCGACATCACTCTCAGAAGTTCGTCGTTGTGGCAGTTAACTGTCCGTAACTTCAGTGGGTGGCTCGTCCTTTGTAACCTTAGGTTTGGCGTTTGCTGTCATTTGTTCTCTGGAAATCAAAGTGGGTCAGCAGCCAGTAAAGGTTTGGTTGGTTTGTGGTGTTGGATTTAGTGGTTTGTTTGGCTCTAGAGCGCGCCGAAAGTACTTTATTAACAATGTGTTCAAGCTGGATTCTCAACGCTCGGCAGTTTTGGTTGCAAATTATGTGCAGTGTTTAAGGTGGCTTTATTAAGTGTGGTGGTGCGTTGCTCACCACTTAACACGTCGTTAGCAAATTTATTCGATATCTAACTCACATGGAGGAGAAGTAAGTGGAAACAGATAGAGATTCGATTATCGAATCGCATAGGCTTGCAAGCCCGGGTCTTCGGTATTTAGGACAAATCATTGATGGTGCAATAAGTGCCGCAATATTCATTTTCTTTCTTTGGCTCGGTACATTAATTGGTTTATCCCAAGACTCATCTGGCTTAATCGCCTTTTCTGCCGCTGCTTTTTATTTCCTACTTTCTGATGGTTTCGCAAAAGGTCAAAGCCTTGGTAAGAAGCTACTAGGTATCTCAGTTATAGACTCAGTTACAGGAAAAAGTTGTAGTTTTCCTCAGTCGTTTTTCCGCAATGTTTTGACACCAATAATCGGCATGATTGACGCGATCTTTATTCTAGGTAAAAGAAGGCAGAGATTAGGTGACAAACTTGCGAAAACAATCGTTGTAGTAAATTAGCTAACAAACTGTTTAAGAGTGATTCGCAACGCGTGGCATTCTTACCATGCGTTGGTTTAAGTTATTAAGGTTGTATGCGGGAGCTTCGGTATTGCGTTGCTCACACCTTAACAGGGCGTTATGTTTTAAGGTTGGATATGAACGTTGGTATCGAAGATTGTGAGCTTACATACAAAGCGAGTTTGCTAATATTTGAGGAATTGTTGCGTTTAAGCGTTGATAACTTTTCCGTTCAATTCAACTCGTCTATTGATAGAGGTTGCGATCGCCAACAAAAGCGGTTCAAGGAAAGTATTTCCGAATTTTACCTGGGGGTATTCACTAAAGAAGTTTGTTTTTTTAGTTACAACACAAATTGTTTTCGAGAAACGTCTAAGCACTATAAATTTAATCGAGACTCCATACATATTATCAGCCGTTCAATGGGAAGAGGGTTGATGTGCTTTAAGTCAGATCTTGAATGGGGAATAAGTGAGTGGCAGTTTTATTCGGGCAATAAGCTAATAGCAGGTGCAAATGTTAAGGATGATTATTTCTATATTTATGGTGTTTCTCAACGTTTTATCGATAGATTATCAACATTAAAAGTCCCCGTTATTTATCAAACATAACAAGGCGTTTAAGAGGGATTCTCAACGCTGGGAATTTTAGGTTTGATTCAGCTGAAGTGTTTACGGCACAATGGCTTAGGTTAGGTGGTGGCGTTGTTCACCCCTTAACGCGGCGTTATGACTAGGAGGAATAATTGAGTTTAGTAGACTTTTTAAAAGAAATAGATGAATCAGTGAAAACTGTAAATTCATCAAATTTTGATGTGGAAATTGTTGAAACCGACTATGTGCCTTCATTTTCAGATTCTTCAATTACTTATGAAAATCATGATACTAAGAAAAAAAAGTGTAAGCGTCTCGAAAGCTGTGTGTTATATGTAGATATTCGTAATTCGGCAAAAATTAGCGCATCGAAGAGACCTAAAACACTAGCAAAAGTCTATTCAAGTTTTGTCAGTTCTATGCTTTCTTGTGCTCGGTATTATGGAGGGCACGTAAGAAATATCATAGGTGATAGAGTAATGGTCGTATTTGATAAACAAGATTGTTATACAAATGCTGTTGACACTGCAATATTGATGAACACTGTTTGTAAGCATATTTTGAATAAAAGAATTTCTTCCTTTGAATTTAGCGCAGGCATTGGAATAGACCATGGAGAAATGCTTATAACTAAATCTGGATCTATCAAGCAAGGTGATGAAAAAGAGTTTTATAGAACGCTTGTTTGGCTAGGTAAACCAGCAAATGTTGCATCTAGGTTGACTGACTTAGCAAATAAAGAAGTATACACTTCCGAGCAAGGGGTTAAAGAGGGACTTTATTTTCCATTGACTGATGTATGGCACTGGCAAAATAGAACGTATGAAGACTTTTTAAACAGTTTAGAAAAAACATTTACTCAAAAGTTAATACACAAAGAACAATACTTTTCATCTTTTTATTTAACAACTATTAACCAGAAGACTACGGTGAATAGCCCGATATTGATGACTGAAAAAGTATACAACGGATTCAAAGCTGTAAGACCAAACTCTGACATAGTAAAGAATGGTTGGTTTTCAGAGAAAACATTAGATGTTCGAGATTATCAAGGTAAAGTCTTTGGTGGTGACGTAATTAAGACGGCGGTAAATGATATATGAAAGGTGAATCAATAGATGAGCTTCTAGATGGGCACTTAAAGGTGACGATTGATTGGTTAAAATTCGCTGAAGCCAAAAATGGTGTGCTAATAGGTGTTGGTAGTGCTTCAATGTTTGGTATTTTTAGAGTCTTGAACTCTTTCACATCAATGAATATATACATTCAATACTATTTATATTTCTTGCTGTTTTGTATCTCAGGTTCTGTGCTAATTTCTCTGTTGTCTTTTATTCCAAGGCTTAAGCCACCATTTTGGCTAAAATTTGGTGAAAAGGAAGACGGTGATAATCCATTTTTCTTCGGGGATATTTGTAAACACTCTAAGACAAGCTATTTAAATCTATTGGTTGAAAGTGGTGTTAAAAGCAGAAATAGTAAGTTAGATTTGGCTCTCTGCGAGCAAGTCGTAAATAACTCTAAAATTGCAACTATCAAGTTTAAAATGTTTTCAAGTGCTATTTATTGGTTTATTGCAGGGCTAATTACACCCATTGGTTTGCTTATGGTAGTCGCGTTTAGAGACTAGTCATAACCAAGCGTTTAAGACGGACTCTCAACGCTCAGCATCTTTAGTTCAAATTGGCTTCGGTGTTTAGGGTGTAATTTTTAGGTTGGGTGGTTGCGTTGTTCGCCACTTAACGCGGCGTTATGTGATTGAGGAAGAAATGACTGAAGTTCTCGATATTATTGATAAGGCAATTAAAAGACTTGTGGCTCCAGCAGCAATGCTTGTGGCTGCTGAATTGCTAAGCCGTGGCATGGATAAAGCTGATGCAAATCCAGTGTTGATTAAGTTTACAATGGCTGTGTTAGCGCTTTGGGCTCTCGGTTATATGGTGTTTTCAGCGAAAGAAGCGATGCAAGCGTTCGATGAAGCAAATATAGGCAAGTATAAGAATGCATTGCTAAGCACATCATTTTTAATAGTTTATTTTGTTCTTGCTGCCGCGGCTATTCGATTGGGGTTTGACAAAATCACATAACAATCTGTTTAAGAGTGATTCGCAACGCTTGGCACTTTTGCTATGCGTTGCGTTTTGTGTTTAAGGTGGTATGCGGGAGCTTCGGTATTGCGTTGTTCACACCTTAACAGGGCGTTATGTATATTGGGAGTTTAAATGTTAGTTTGGGATGAAATAGATGTATTGACAGTCCTAGAGGTTATTCCTGAGCAAGAAGTAGATGGAATCTGGCATAAATACACTGTAGAAAAAGGGGGTATACAGCTTTCTATTACGGTGTATCAATATGATGGCGACGTGCGATTTGAACTTATTAATTGTCCCAATCAATCTACTCTATTTTCAATGAGACTAATTGGTTGTGAGGGAGTAATCAGGAAACTGGATTCAACAGGTGAGTACCTAGAGTTTGCTCCTGCGAAAAGTTTTGGCAGTAGGTACGATGGAATATCACCAATTCCTTATGGAGTAAGGGTATCCGTGAATCCAAATATTAATATCTCACTATACGGTTGATATACATAACAAGCAATTTAAGAGGGATTCGCAACGCTTGGCACTTTTGCTTCTACTTCAGTTTTAGTGGTTACGGTACAATGCTTTAGGTTGGGTGGTCGCGTTGTTCACCCCTTAATTGGGCGTTATGCGACCCAGAAATAGGAGTTTCGAGTGGAAGAAATAATTGATCAGTTAGTTGCTCAGGGCTATGAAGTCTCTGGTAGCAATTCAAGTATTCGAGTGAAAATGGGGGCATTAACGGGTAAGGCGATTATTCGGAAAAGTGCCTATTCAAATACTTTTGTGGTGTCTACTCATACTTGGACTCAGCTTATCGCTTTGACGCTGGCACTTTTTTCAATTCTATCGTCGCTTTTTAGTCAGTGGGGACAGCCAGAGTTAAGTGGCGCAATGTGGTTTAGTTTTTCGGTTGGCATTCCCGTAGTGATAATGGGTTTTGTATCCGCAATTATTGCTGAAATTCATTTGCAGCCTGTACGCCAGGTCGTAAGAATGGCAAATTCAAAGCTATCATCACCAGTCGCATAACAATCTGTTCAAGAGGGATTCGCAACGCGTGGCATTTTTACTATGCGTTGGTTTTAGTGTTTAAGGCGGTATGCGGCGACTTCGGTATTGCGTTGCTCACCCTTTAACAGGGCGTTATGGTGCAGCAAGATTTAGTTCTTATTTTGTTTGTTGGTTCAGCTTTCGCTGCGAGCTTCATGGCCATTCTTATGTGTCGATTAGGCTCAATATCTTTATCTCTGGTGAAAAGCCGCTTTGAGTTTTTCATGACGGCTAATCTGCCGTTTACATCTGGCTCCCAAGTAAAATTTGTATTGCGGCAATTAGCTGGAACGTGGCTTCAGTGGGGCGGCCCTTCTTGGTTTTAGTTGGCTGTATCATTGTTGCTAGGTTTAATCTTTAGGCTTCATTTGGGTTGCTGCATACTGGTTTGTTGGGGTTTGTGATTGCAAAGCGCTCATGCGTTGCGGTGATTGTAGTGGTTGCCTTAGGTTTCCATAACCAAGCGTTCAATCGGACAACCAACGCTTGGCAGTTTTGGCTCACAGTTTAGTTTTTGTGTTTATGGCACAATGGTTTAAGTTGGTGGCAGCGTTGCTTTCCCATTAACGCGGCGTTATACGCAAAGGCGAGAAATGGACAAATTCGAAATTCGTGATGATGAAAATGGGGTAGGTAAGGTCTTAATCTTAAAGGGCTCTTGGTCAGATCATGTCTTAAATTACATGCTTTCTAACAACATCAAGGCTCTTCGATTGGCTAACTCATTGGGTTTCAAAGAACGAGACATTTCGTTCATATCAAAACTTACTTTTTTAAAAAGTTTGGAGATATATGTTTGGGATGCAACTGGGTTGAAGAGTATTGAATCTTTACCACAGTTGGAAGTAGTAGGACTTCAATGCAAAAGCCAACAAAAAATAGATTTTTCGAACTTTTCCGATTTGAAGGTTTTTTTAGCTACTTGGTCTAAAGGTCTAAGTTCAGTGCTTACCCTCAATAAAGTCAGGAAGTTAAATATCCAGAATTACCCAAATCAGAACCTAGAGTCGCTAAGTGGTATGAAAAACTTAGAACAGTTGTACCTTACTTCGAGAAAGCTAGAAAACCTTGATGGAATAGAGCGCCTATCTAAGTTGAAGTTGCTGGATCTCTATAACTGCCCACTTCTATCTTCTTTGAATGGCACAGAAAAATGCCCCAAATTAAAGAGTATCGAGATTGAAGCGTGTAATCGAGTTTGCGTATAACAAGGCGTTTAAGACGGATTCACAACGCTTGGCATTTTCAGTTCGAATCGGCTTTAGTGTTTACGGCACAATAGTTTAGGTATGGTGGTAGCGTTGCTCACCACTTAACGCGGCGTTAGCCGTCAGAGTATGGAGGTATCGATGGGTGAAATTACGAAAACGTATAAATTGTCTACAGATGAAGAAGAAAAACAGCGTTTATATTGCAAAGAGTGCTCTGGACTTACACTACACTCAATTGTGTCATCCTTTGATGAGGATGGAAGTGAAGACTGTGGAGGTGGTAACTCAGTTGATTGGCATTGCAAGAATCAGACAATTCAGTGTTTAGGCTGCCAGACAGTCTCTTTTCGAACTGTTTCAACTTTTTCTGAAGATGTTGAATATGACCATGAAGGTCCGTATCACCCTGAAACTATTAAGTATTATCCAGGACGCGTGGAAGGGGTTAAATCTTTAGAATCACACTTGCTTCCCTATACTGTTCAACAAATATACAAAGAAACGGTTTTATCGTTAGAAAATGATCAATTTATCCTAGCGGGTATTGGTATTCGAGCAATTGTTGAAACCATCTGTAAAGATCTCCAAGCTGAAGGTCGCGATCTATACCGAAAAATAAACACTTTAAAAACTAGATCAATTGTCACTAAAGAAGGTGCTGATACATTGCATAAGCTAAGGGTGTTAGGGAACTCTGCAGCGCACGAAGTGAAAGCACATGATTCAAGGCAGCTAGAACTGGCCCTGCAAATTATTGAGCATATGCTTGAAGGAACATACATCATTCCGGCACGTGTTGAGAACGTATTTCCAAAAGACGGCTAACAAACTGTTTAAGAGTGATTCGCAACGCGTGGCATTTTTACCATGCGTTGGTTTTTAGTGTTTAAGGTGGTATGCGGGAGCTTCGGTATAGCGTTGCTCACACCTTAACAGGGCGTTATGTTTTACGAGGAAATATCTGAATGAATCAAGCAGAAGTAATTTCGAAAGTTATTGAATTATCAGGTGGCGTTGAACAACTAAGGATAAATTCAGACCGCTCGATACAGGAAATAAACTCTAAATGGCATCAGCATACAGAGATAATCGGTAGAGTACTTCGCGCTCATTTGTTCGTTGAGCACTATATGGCAGGCTACTTAGTGTCTTGTTCATTATCACCTTCTCGGAAAAAAGCTGACAAGCTAACCTTCGCACAAAAGGTAGATCTTGTAGAGAAAGCAAACGAACCACAGTTGGAAGAGTTCATTGCTGGAATCAGATGTCTAAATCGTATTCGAAACAACATTGCTCATAACCTAGCTATAGAATTAACTTTAGACTCGATAAAAGATATAGCTGAGACAAAGTTATTTGTAGCGCTTAGAAGCGAATTGGCAAAGCCTAATGAGCCATGTTCCCAACCTATTTCTGTGATTGAAAGCTTTTCAAAGCACGTAGGGGTGGTTTTTGATTCAATTTCAGACCCTAACTCACTATCAAAGATCTTTGCTAAAGCTCTTGCTGAACAACAAACATAACAAAGCGTTTAAGACTGATTCCCAACGCTCGGCATTTTCGGTTTGATTCAGCTTTAGTGTTTACGGCACAATGGTTTAGGTAGGGTGGTCTGCGTTGCTCACCACTTAACGCGGCGTTATGTTTACTTGTATTTCAAAGGCTTAAGTATCTTAGGCTTTAGTTCTTTGTCCCTCTGGCAATTCGTCCCTAGTAGACTCAGCAAATCCGCATTGTCGGCCTAAATTCTTGAATCACTTAGGCCGTAAAACATGCCAATGTTCGTGGGTTGCTTCATTGTCAGGTCGTGGCGGTCGGTTTCAGGTTTAACTGGCTCAAAGTCGCTTTAAGGTTCTAAGCCAATTAGCATTTCAGCTTGGCAGTTGCCTCGGCAATTTGCCATTGTTTTGCGCTTTGGTTGGAAAGAGAGGGCGCTTGTTGAAAGGTAGTCGGGGTGCCTCTTTGGGCAGGGAAGTGGATTTACTTGTTTTGGGTTGGTCGCCTTTGGTGTTCAAGCTTGTTTCTACCTTGTGGTTTTGCTCAGAAAGCTAGTTAAGAATAGCAGTTCTTTATCAAGTAAATCATGGGGTTGTAGATAAACATAACAAAGCATTCAAGAGGGATTCTCAACGCTTGGCAGTTTTCACTCTAGGTCAGGTTAAGTGTTTTATGGCACAATGTTTTAGTTGGGTGGTCGCGTTGTTCACCCCTTAATGCGGCGTTATGAAGCAAGGAGGCGTTTACATGATCAAAAAGGTTGGTAATACGGAAATTTTACCCAAGCATAAGGCAACTTGTCATTGTGGTTCAGTGGTTTTAGAGCTGTCGTTGCCTAATGGAATCGAAAACCCAAGAAGGTGTGACTGTTCAATTTGCAGAAGAAAGGGCGCTATTGTGGGTTCAGTTGACCTCAGTGGTATCGAAATCATCAAAGGTAAAGAGTTTCTCAAACTTTATCAGTTCAATACGAATACAGCGAAACACTACTTCTGTTCAAATTGCGGCATCTACACACACCATCAGAGGCGCTCAAATCCTCACGAGTATGGTTTTAACATCGGTTGCTTGGAAGGTGTCAACCCGTTTGACCTTGGTGAAGTTATAACTAACGATGGGGTAAATCACCCATCCGATAGAAAAGCTTCATAACAATGCATTTAAGAGCGATTCCGTAACGTGTGCCAGTTTTCGCTTCGCTCAAAGTTTGGCACACGTTACTCCACGCCTTAATGCGGCGTTATACGCTTAGCAGAAATAAATATTAATGGTGGTACAAAATGAGTTCAAATTGTACGTTGTGTGGTGACATGATCACACAAGATAATGATACGAAAGAGCATATCATTCCTAATGCAATAGGGGGCCGCAAGAAAGTCACAGGCTTCATTTGTAACACCTGCAATAACAAATCTGGTGATACGTGGGAAAATGAACTAGCAAAACAGTTAAACCCATTGAGTCTATTTTTTAGAATCTCAAGAGAAAGAGGCAATGCTCCTCGTCAAAAATTCAGCATGACCGATGGTAACGAAATTTTCCTTGAGCATGATGGACGCATGACTCTACCAAAACCCCAATATCAAGAAAATATTGTAGGTGATCAAGTTCAAATTTCTATTCAAGCTAGAACAGTGCAAGAAGCCAAAGGGATGCTTAAAGGTGTTCAAAGAAAATATCCAAAGGCAAATGTTGACACCCTTTTAGATAATGCTCAAGTTAAGTCTACGTATAGCCCTGAAATGATAGAGTTCAAGTTAAGTTTTGGAGGTACAGATGCTGGGCGTTCTATTGTAAAGTCTGCATTAGCAGTAGTTAGTGACGTAGGGCAGCCAACGGCATCGTGTCAAAATGCTATCGCATACCTGACAGATCCCAACGCAGAAGCTTGTTTTGGGTATTACTATATTCAAGATCTTATTCTTAATCGACCATCAGGTGTGCCTTTACACTGCGTTGCAGTGCAAGGTGATCAGAAAACAGGTCTGATTACGTTTTATGCAGAATATTTTGGTGTTCAAAGGGTCGTCGGTTGCCTTGGGCAAGAATATCAAGGCGATCCATTTACTCACCAATATGCAATTGATCCCGTCTCTGGTGAGGAATTAGATTTAGAAGTTCAATTAGACCTTTCAATTACTGAAATACAAGCTGCTTATGATTATAAAGCAATTCCTAATGGGTCTATTGAAAACGTAATGTCATCAATAATTCCAGTTCATTTGGAGTTGCACTCAGATCAGGAAAGAACACGAGTTATTGATCTTGCATTACAAAAAGCGCTTGAGGAAGCTGGGATTAAAGAAGGGGAACAGATTCTACCGGAACATATAGGGAAGTTGTCATCAGTTTTTACAGAAGAAGTTTTGCCGCTTATGATACATCAGATGGGAATAGGCAAGCGTTAGTACGCGTATAACAAACAATTTAAGAGTGATTCAGCACGCTTGGCATTTTTGGTTTGGGTTAAGTTCAGTGATTATGGTGGTCAAATTAAGTACCGTGGTAGCGTGCTTCACACCTTAATTGGGCGTTATGTGCACAGGAGGTATTAGTGGAAGATAAAGATATTATTACGTTAGGAATATCGATCGTAGCTGTGTTGATTTCATGTTTTACACTCTATCTTTCGCATTTTCGCCGCCCCACAAAAGGTGTACTAACGCTATGTAGTCATTATTTTTGTCAGTCTACAGATGAGAACGGTTTTGCTCGAATACTGACATATACATTTAGTAATACAGGTCAACAGGAACTCTTTGTTAAAGACACCTCAGTGTTATTGGGAGCTTCTCCTCTTGGTCCATTAAGACACGATTCGGTTTATCTCAATATCGATATTTATGACAAGGAGCGATATATTGTTAAACCTGGTCAGATTAAAGTATTCACTATCAGATATGATCTCGATTTTCCACTACCACCAGATTTAGATCGTACGGTCGATAAATATACGATCGTATCGTTAGAGGTTATCTCAGCGAATGGCTCTCGTTATGAAGTATCACATAATATTTCAGACATAGGTCCGACATTGCCTGGAATAAAAGACAAATTATGGAAAGGTGCAATGTTAGGAAAGTGCACATAACAAGCAATTTAAGAGGGATTCACAACGCTTGGCATTTTTGCTTCTACTTCAAATTTAGTGTTTATGGCACAATGCCTTAGGTTTGGGTGAAGGCGTTGTTCACCCCTTAATTGAGCGTTAGGCTAATTCAATTTGTTTTAATGCTAGTTGATAAAGTGAATCCGACGTTTTTCAATGTAGCATCAGAAATAGTCTATATTTTATTGAAATTCATTGACTGACAATTGTACTAATACATGTTTGGAATAAATAAAGATAATCACGATTTATTGTCATTGGCTGTCGCCGCTGTCGCCGTATTGCTTTCTCAGTTTCAACCAATTTATAAATATTTTGATGACTACGATTTGGAGCCTAGGTCTATAAATTATATGCAGATATTGCCCCATCCATATAATGGGATAACACTAAACGTTCCTATAACCTTTGGGAATAGTGGGGAAGTGAAAGGGGCAATTCATGATGTATATGCTTTTGTAACCCAAAAAAAATCATCAGATTCTTTTGTGTATAGGGCTTCTGATATAAAACTGCCGAAAAAAGGTCAAATGATGTTCAATGAATGGTATGAATTTTACCCTCAATCAATTGAACCTGATGATATATGGAGCAAGACATTACGTTTTTCAAAAGTTAGCTTCAGTGACAGTTGGTATTCGCTAATTAATAAGACTAGAGTTGATATACGTGCTGACAATGAAATATGGTGTGAAGATAACTATCCAGCTTGCCTTGAACAAAACGGTTTGATGTATATCCCTCCCAAAAAGTTTACAACCCCTGTCGTAGATGGAGTAATACAAGAGCATAGTTGGATCTCAGAAGGCTCAGTTAAGGTAGTTTTGTTGTATATCATTGGTGGTGTTAAGCCGAATGAAGAAGTTTGCCAAGAATACCATGCTAAAATAGACGAATTTGATTTAAGCGTCTTGTATGAGGAAGTTGAATTTGCAGTTAATGGCTCGGCTAGCTTGTCCTTTGATACAATTCGCCCTCCCGTTAAGACGTCATTTATTCGAAATTGTAATTCTTCTACCATAAAGCACGCAAAGGCAATATTAAGTAATCTCTAGTCGTTGAGAAATAAGCCTAACAAACAATTTAAGAGGGATTCCCAACGCTTGGCATTTTTGCTTCTACTTCAAATTTTGTGTTTATGGCACAATGCTTTAAGTTTGAGTGGTGGCGTTGCTCACCCCTTAATTGGGCGTTATATGCTTGGAAGAATCTGTAAGGAAGCAGGTGTTCAATGGTGGATAAAATTACATTTTTCACAAGGCTAGAGCGCCAGATCCTTTCTGGTAAAAAGACTGCAACGATTAGGGATAAATCTGAAAGCCATTATTATCAAGGGCAGGTTGTTGAAGCACTTACTCACGAAGATGGGCGGAAAATTTGTAGACTAGAAATTGTCGGTGTTGAGCATGTGAACTTTGATAAGCTCAATAGAAAGCATGCAAAAGCAGAAAACCTTCCATTTGTCTTCATGCTCAAATGGATTTTGCGAAAGATATACCCAACAGAAAAGAGCTTGTGTTTTATAAGCTTCAAAGTCTTTGATTAACAAGTTTGCAAGTTATGAAACCCCTTGAGTCACGCATATAACAAGCAATTTAAGAGGGATTCACAACGCTTGGCACTTTTGCTTATACTTCAAATTTAGTGTTTATGGCACAATGCTTTAGGTGTGGGTGGAGGCGTTGTTCACCCCTTAATTGGGCGTTATATGCCATGGAGATTTAAAAATGTATCCTAATTCAATAAATAAGAATATGGTTGGAGAGTACCCAGCAAGCACTAAATCAGGTGGTGGGTATTTTTATGATCAAGTTCTAGAATACCGGGTTTGGTGTCGGCCGTGGCAAGGTGCCCCCGACGAATTTGATGGAGAAATATACTATTACGCATTTCACACTTATGAAGAGGCTCTTGAGTTTTCAAGTAATACTGAAGGTTCTGAAAAACCGTTGGTTTTAGTTAAACAACTTGAGTGGATCGATGAACCTGAAACAGGGAAGTTCATTCACAAAACGGGAGAACGTGTAACTGAATGGGTTGTGGAATGGTTAGTTGGTAGTAAGCGCCAAGAGAATACAATTGCTGATTTTATTGCCCAAAATGGCATATAACAAACTGTTTAAGACGGACTATCAACGCTCGGCAATTTTGGTTCTAGTTTGGTAAAGTGTTTACGGTGGCTAGTTTAAGTAGCATGGGCTGCGTTGCTAGCCACTTAGCAGGGCGTTAGCTGTTTCTCTACAAGGATGTAAAATTGAACGAAGATATACTTTTTAGAAATTCTATTTCAAACATTATCGGTTTAACTGGCTTTCTTTGCATTATTGGATGCTTTTATTTTCACGTTCCAATATTATTATGGATTGGCTTTGTACTCGTTTTTGTGGCATGGATAACTCAAGTGGGGATGAGGTTTTGTGATTTTTGCGGTAAGCGTCTTGAATATGCCAGACAGCAATTCAAATTAGATGATTTATTTTCTTGCTCAACATGTGAACGTAAAATTCGAACAGGTAAGATATCTATAGATAACCCTGAATATAAGCTTTATCAATTAGAGCAAAGAGAAAAAACAGCTAACAAGTAACTAAAGCGGGACAAATAAAGCTTGGCTTTTGTCGCTGCGCTCAAAATTATAGCCAAGCTAATTATTTGCCCCTTAGTTGGGCGTTATAAGGTATTTGATGATAGAGCTTACAGATAAGGTTATTGGTCCAAAATACAGAATTCTTAATCCGATTCTTGAGTTGCTCTTGGAAAGTGGGAATGAAGTCTTTACTGACTATACGTGGAGCTCTAATCCTACTGGTTATCTTTGTATTTTAAAAAAGCCAATAGACTTTGATTTAATTGAAAGCCGATTTGTATTGCCAAAAAGCATTCATTTAAATAAGCGACTTGGTGAAGTGGATTATGGGTTAGGTACAGTAATCATTCGCTGTGAGTAACCTTATAACAAATTGTTTAAGAGTGATTCGGCACGCTTGGCATTTTTACTATGCGTTAGTTTTAGTGGTTAAGGTATTATGCGGATGCTTAGGTATTGCATGCCTCACACCTTAACAAGGCGTTATGCATATTAGAGAGAATAATGGACTCATACACGAGCGAATGTAAAAGGTTGTCTATCAATGCACGAGCTGCAATTGGTCTGCTTATCTTTGAGCGTTTCTGTGTTCTTCATGGTTTAGAACTTCATGATAATCAGGAGTTTTTAGAGCACTTATGGGATTGGTTTCTCGTTGATGGTTCAGACGAATTCGAGCCTTGGGAATCTAAACGACCCACTTTAGTAAATTGTGGGCTAGGTGATGAATTTCCTGAGGATTTACAGCTTTCCCTCGCTCAAAACGGTATCGGCGAGAGTCAGTTTAGGACTATTGTCGGTGGCGTAACCGATATTTTATGGGGTAGTTTTTGGGGAGCGGCTGAAAACGAACAATCAATGGCTGCACTTGAAAGTGTCATTTCAGCTAGTGGCATAGAACAACTGCCGGTTTTAACACCGTTCAAGTTCTCATTGTTCTCACAAAACGAAGGTTGGGGTGACAAAGTCACACCTCAAGATTTGGAGTTTTGGCGCACCTGTGTGAAATATGCATAACAAATTGTTCAAGAGTGATTCGGCACGCGTGGCATTTTTACTATGCGTCAAGTTTAGTGGTTAAGGTGGTATGCGTAGGCTTCGGTATTGTGTGCCTCACACCTTAACAAGGCGTTATACATCATTTAGATATCGAGGAATTATGGAATACGGTGCTATTACAGTTGATACTTCAATTTTTGATCAAAAAGGTTTATTGCTAGAATCTGGGCTACTCAATGCTTTAGTACAGTTTAACAATAAGCCTGCAAAACTCGTATTATCAGAGATTGTCATTAGAGAAGTAAACGCTCATCTCATCAAAAAAGTTAATGATTCATATGCACAATTAGATAAAAGTTTAAACAATGCTAAAAAGCACATCTTTGGGAATGTTCAAGACATTTCAATAGATCGAATTGATGGAGAGGTTGTAGCTAAAGAGCGTTTAGAAAGCTACGTTAATAACACTGGGGCAGTTCTCATTTCGGCGAGCAATGGCGTTGACCTTAATCATTTGATAAAGCTCTACTTTAACAATGAGCCTCCATTTGCTGAAGCAGGCAAGAAAAAAGTGAATTCCCAGACGCAATTGCTTTGTTAAGCCTTGAAGCTTGGGCGATCGAAAATAAAACTCGAATTTTAGCTGTTACCACTGATAAAGATTGGGCTAATTTCGCAGAGAATTCAGATTATATCGACGTTTTGGAAGACTTAGCTCAGGCTATTTCAAAGTTTGAACCAAATGAAAAAACGTTCGACTTTACAAAGCGTCTTTCACTAGCTATGTCATCTGGAGAAGCTCAGGATATTGTTGAGCTCATTACCGATCGCGTTGCTGATGCTGTATCTGAGCAATACTTGTATGCTGAAGCAGAGTCTGCATTCTATTGGGATTCTCACGATTTTCAGGCAGAGTTTTCCGATATTGAATTCATCACAGATGATGAGGGAGCTATCTTACTTAACCCCATTCAAAGTCAAGACAACCATGTGGTTTTTGAAGTTAAAGCAAATATTGCAGCAACGGCAATGTCCTCGTTTACTTTGAGTGTTCATGACTCTATCGATGGCGACTCTGTAAAACTCGGTGAAGTTTTTTCTGAATCAGACTTAAATTTTGAAACTGGTATTTTGTTTACGATAAATGGTAGTTGGGATGGAGAACTTAGTGCGCTAGATGTTGACGATGTGGAAGTTCTAAGTTTTCCTAAGTCTGTTGACTTTGGCTACCTTGAGCCTGATGTATAACAATCTGTTTAAGAGTGATTCGCAACGCGTGGCATTTTTACTATGCATTGCTTTTAGTGTTTAAGGTGGTATGCGGCGGCATCGGTATTGCGTTGCTCACACCTTAACAGGGCGTTAGGGCGCTTTGTAGAACTACGGAAAATAACAAGAAAGGAATTCGTGGAAATGATACGTAATTTTTACACTTGCGATAAGGAAGTGGACGAAAACAGCCATGATGGGAAAGGCTCAATAGACATCTATCGTGCGTTCAGGCGTAAAGATTTCGATGGTGCATGGGATTTCGCTATTCGTGTCATTATGCCGCCGGGAAGTTCTATGGGCGAGCATACTCATGGAGACGATGAAGAAATGTATATCATTTTGAAAGGTGAAAGCACTATGAGCATTGAAGGTAAGGAAAGAAAAGTGACTTCAGGGGATATGATAGTTAATAGACGCTTTGGCACACATGGTTTGGTTAATACATCAAGCAATGAAATAGAGCTGTTAATAATTCAAGCAAGTTTAAAATAATCGCCATAACAAAGCGTTCAATCGGACAACCAACGCTTGGCAGTTTTAGCTCACAGTTTGGCATTAGTGTTTATCTCACAAGCGTTTAAGTATGTGGTAGCGTTGTCTGCCCATTAACGCGGCGTTATGTGGTATATGGAAATGCATGAGTATTACAAGTTGAAGATTAGAGTGGCTGAAATTCTAGTTGAGGAAGGGTACAAAGAAGTAAAACCAGATACCGACATAGACTATTGTGGCTCCATACACAGTATTTATGCCTCAAGCGATTCTAGGTTTATGATTCAGTGGGATGGTGAGGAACGTTTTGGATCGGTTGAGATCTGGGAAGGCGATAGTTGGAAAATGTTAGAGCCTATAGTTCCTGAAGGTTCTGCTCAAATCTTTGACAATAACCTTGCAGCTCTGTGCTTGAATGTAGAAAGCCACCTTGGACCTACCACATAACAAAGCATTTAAGAGTGATTCCCAACGCCTAGCATTCTTCATTCCATCGTTGGGTTTTGTGTTTATGGTGGTAAGGTTAAGTTTTGTGGTAGCGTTACTCACACCTTAATGCGGCGTTATAACTCTATGGAGAGAGTAGTAATATGAGAAGTTTAATAGTTATTTCGATGAGCGCCTTCACTTTAATAGGGTGTGCGTCGAAAGGTGAAGTTGCAAAAGCAGAGTTTGAATCAGTCTTAAAGGATTCTGGGTATTTTCATTGTCCATATGAGGACATGAGAGTTCAAGATGGAGAATATGTTAAATATATCGCGTATACCGCTTTAATATTTGATAAACCAACTCACGAGTTAGCAGTACTTCGTTTATCCGAGCCGTCGACTAAAGGTTACTTTGAAAAGTCGAACATAACAGATGCGTTCACAAGCGGTTACTCTGTGAGAGGTGATAAAAGCAAAGGCTTCAGGGTTAACTATTACAGAAACACTTCAAAGATGAACCTGGACTACGTCTTTCGAATGTCAGGGACTGGAGAAGCTGAAGGCTGCGAGTTCATCGAAAAATAGCGTTATAACGAGCAATTTAAGAGGGATTCACAACGCTTGGCACTTTTGTTTCTACTTCAAGTTTAGTGTTTATGGCACAATGCGTTAGGTTGGGTGGAGGCGTTGTTCACCCCTTAATTGGGCGTTATATTGCTAGAGGGCTATCTATGGAACCGATAGAAGCATATTCACTATACATTCTTGGTAAGCTTTCAAGTGACAAAATAGTTATTTTGGCTAACTCGTGGCTAGAGAAAGGATTGTTTACCGACTCTCTAAATGACATCTATTGGGAAGACTCTCCGATCATGGCTGATGTTGGGCCAAGGTTCGAGAAGGCTATCGAAGAGTTAAACATAAACAAAATGAGCCGTTTTGAAGCGGCGAATAAATTAATAGAATTAACTCTTACTCGAATCATTAACTCCGAGCTTGAGCCTGATGTTGGTGCAACATTTTTGTATTATGACGTGCACCATGTAATAAATGATGAGTATCCTGACAAAGAGTTTATGGGAGATAGCTTGGGGTTGGAGCATATTTTCTGCTGGCTTAGAGAAATTTGGGATTGCAGAGATGGATCAAGGATTCTTTATCATACAGATTTATCTAGAAAGGATGCAGAAGCTAAATTTAACGAGCATTTAATTGAAGAAGCTCAAAAATGGTTAGCAACAGCAATATAACAAAGGCATCAAGGGTGACGCGCTACACTCGGCGGTTTTGGTTTGGAGTTCAGTGGGCTTGGTGGCTTAGTCGTGGCGCACCTTATGCCCGGCGTTATGCTTTTGGGAGAGAAAAATGGATATCAAACTTGGCATTGCGATAGTTTCTTCTATTACAGCGATAATTCTGGCTATTTTGAATTATCGGCTAGGTCGAAGAAGCAACAAAAGCTCAAAGAAAACGGAAGTTAGAGCTCAATCATATATAGACTATTTACGTGCTGTTGCTGAACTCGCTCAAATCCAAGATGATAGTCAACGTTGCGAAAAGTTAGCGCAGCTTGCAGATGCCAAGGCAAGAATTGCAGTATACGGTGACAAATTAGTAGTGAAAGCCCTTGCACAACACGATCGCTCTCACAAGGTGTTAAATAGTGAGGAGTCCTTTAGTTCCTTTATGTTAGTGGTAGCTGAAATGCGTAAAGATGCATTGGCAAAATCACTTAATGTTGACTTAGATGATTTGAAACAAATCTTGTTCGGCACTAGTTGAAGTACAAGCATAACAAAGCATTTAAGAGTGATTCTCAACGCATGGCATTTTTCATTCCATCGTTGGGTTTCGTGTTTACGGTGGTATGGTTAAGTTTCGTGGTAGCGTTGCTCACACCTTAATGCGGCGTTATGGTGCAGCAAAGCTTAGTTCTTATTTGGCTTGTTGGTTCAGCGTTCGCTGCTAGTTTCATGGGCATTCTTACATTTCCACTAGGTTCAAAATTTCAACCTCTGGTGAAAAGCCGCTTTGGGTATTTTACTAAGGCTAATCTGCCGTTTGCATCTATTTCCAAAGTGAAACTGGTACAGCGGCAATTAGCTGATTCTTGGCTTCAATGGGGCGGCCCTTCTCTGTTTCAATTGGCCGTATCGTTGTTGTTAGGTTTCTTCTTTAGGCTTTTTGGGGTTGCTGCATGAGGTTTGTTGGGTTTTGTGGTTACAAAGAGCTGCAGTTGTGCGGTGAGCGTAATGGTTGCTTCAACCTTCCATAACCAAGCGTTCAATCGGACAACCAACGCTTGGCAGTTTTGGCTCACGGTTTGGTTTTTGTGTTTATGGCACAATGGCTTAAGTTTTGTGGCAACGTTGCTTGCCCATTAACGCGGCGTTAGCTTTCAATAACAAATTATCAATAACAAGGAGTCATTTGGCAGTGGGTGATGTAATCGAAGTAGTAGGAGGGTGCGTTGAAAATACAGGGGTAACAACCTTTGATGACGCACAGCTAGATCTATATTTTAAAATTCATCAAAAGGTGAATCAAAAAAGCGAAGAAATTTCTAAGTCATATAAGAATAATATACTTGTCGAATTTAGCGATATTGAAGAGCTCCATGAGAAAATAGTTCAATCGATCCGATCAGCTAAACCTCAAAAAGGATCGATTATAATGCGTGTCATGGTCAGTCATCATGAGGGTGAAGCTGAGCGCTTTAAATCATTTGAAGATTTCAAAAACCATAATATTACAAGTCCAAACCCTACATCTGAAATAGCGCTTATGTATCAGTTTTCTATTCATGACCCTGAGTCTGGGGAAATTGAAAGCTACAAGGTAGCAGCAAATGTGAAGTCGAGGGTTGGTGAGCTACATCAAATTGAGCAAGAAGCACCTGCGTTTATATCTTCGGCGATCATTTCTAGCATGGTCACTACCACAGCTAGAATAAAAGTTGAATACAGCGATTATGTAAAGGCACGCCATTTCGTTGCTATGTTTGATGAGTGGATAAAAGGGTGTGATGAATCTAAAGAATTGAAGTTTATTGCTCCTTTAAAGAGAGTCTCTCATTTAATATCCAGATTTGGGCACTTGGTCATCATTGCTCTATTAGGTCTGTTTGTATCTCAATCAATCGATATTGGCAGTATGAAATCTGATGAGTTGGTTCAATTTATTGTTCTGTACGGTTCAGTGTTTTTCGTTATCAGTTCTCTGTCGGAACTTTGTTTTAGAAAACTAGAACATGCAATAGATAGCTATCTTGCCTTGTCTTATCTAAAAATCAATAAGGGTGACGGTAAGCTAATAAAGTCCTTTAAGGATAGAAATAAAAAATCAATCCTGTGGTCTATTTTGGGAGCTGTAGGTGGCTTATGTATGGGGCTAGCTTCAAGTGCAGCGTACGACTTCATTAAGTTAGTCATCGAAAAAAGCTAACAAAGCATTTAAGAGTGATTCGCAACGCTTGGCATTTTCGCTTCGCTCAAGTATAGCCAAGCGTCGCTCACACCTTAATGCGGCGTTATGGTGCAGCAAGGTTTGGTTCTTATTTGGCTTGTTGGCTCAACGTTCGCTGTGAGTTTCATGGCCATGCTCACATGTCCACTTGGTTCCAAATTTTTATCTCTGGTGAAAAGCCGCTTTGAGTGTTCCATGAATGCTAATCTGCCGTTTGCATCTATTTACCAAGTGAAATTAGTACAGCGGCAATTAGCTGAATCTTGGCTCCAGTGGGGCGGCCCTTTTTTGTATCAATTGGCCGTATCGTTGCTGTTAGGTTTCTTCTTTGGGCTTCATGTGGTTGCTGCATAGTGGTTTATGGGGTTTCGTGGCCGTAATGAGCTTACGCTTTGCGGTGAGTACATTGATTGTCTTAGGTTTCCATAACCAAGCGTTTAATCGGACAACCAACGCTTGGCAGTTTTGGTTCACAGTTTGGCATTAGTGTTTATGTCACAATGGGTTAAGTTTGTGGTAGCGTTGCTTGCCCATTAACGCGGCGTTAGGGCTCCCCGTAGATTTTGAGCTATATATTAATGCTGTACTTAAAAGGACAAGCATTATGTTTAATAAATTATGGTCAGTACCTTTTGTTCTACTTTCTGCAAATTTGTATGCAGACACAGAAGGAAAAATAAGAGCAGTAATCAACCCTGATGGCATTATCGACTATGTATACGAGTCTCTAGAAACCCCAACTCAAATAGCAAGTAGTAAAGTACTAAGCTCAAAAGACATAGCTGATTACGCTGGCTTGAGCGGCAACCAGCTTACGTCCTATGAGATTATTGGGGGGAGTAACGAAACCTTGGGTTTTTATATAGGTGCTTCAAAAGAAGATGCAGAGCCAGTCTCTTTAGCTCTATCTGAAGGACTCAAAGTAAAGTCTATTCCTTTTGATGCGATTCGTTCGAACTCAGCAGACTTCTATAAATTTAACACGGATACTGGTGCTTTAGACGGCGTTTTTCTACCATCAGAACCATCTCAAAAGAACATAGAGATTAGCCAGCTTATGCCAATAAACTGGAGCGCAACTAAATTGACAGGTTTTACACATGACAAGCCCGTCAAATCCTATAAACCTGTTCAAAAAGATGATTTCATAGCTTCAGTACGAGAATCGATGCTAGAGCAAGCAATAGAATTAGCTTGTAAATCTCGTGTGATTCCAAAGGATATTTCAGTGAGTGCAAGTATTGGTGCATCGATAGCGTTTATAGTCGGTGGTGAGGGTAACATTGCATTTCAAGCGACATGGGAAACTGAGCAACTTTGTAAATTAAAGCCCTAACAAACTGTTTAAGAGTGATTCGCAACGCGTGGCATTTTCACTATGCGTTGCGTTTAATGCTTAAGGCGGTATGCGGCAGCTTTGGTATTGCGTTGCTCACACCTTAACAGGGCGTTATGGTGCAGCAAGATTTAGTTCTTATTTGGCTTGTTGGTTCAGCTTTCGCTGTACGTTTCTAGGTACCTCTTGCTTGCTCACTTGGTTCAAAGTTTT